>SPAX01000001.1 GCA_005239475.1 Nitrospira sp.
GGACCTACTGGAGACAATTCTTGTCGAAGAATGACGGCTTCAATGGAGGAATTCTTGAGCGGGAGAAAACCGTGAGCCGAAGAACGCTTCCTGAAACAAATACTACGGATCAACTGTTTCATCGCCACAACTCTGACTTAGCGATAGGCGATGAGTCCCGGTAGCGCCTTTCGAATACTGCCTGGGACCAGTGTGACCATCCCCTCTGTCAGTGGGAGCGTCAGCATCTCGACGGTCGGCGATCGGGCCTGGATGTGCTGTTTCATGTCTTCCGGTTGTTGGAGCGCCAGAAGTCCGTGCGACACCCCACGTACGGGGATTAGCCGAGCGGTTCATCCGTCGCCGCTTCCCACTGTTCCGGCGCCGGACGAAGCAGGTGAAGGACCTATTGCCCTAGTTGTACCTGCATGGTCTGGCGCTGGGGGAGATTGAGTTGGCCCCAAAGGCAGTCGAGTGGTTGGTGCACCACGAGGAGGGCGAGGGACCGTTCTATTCAGTTCCCTCGCGTGCACTGGTCGCACCTCCGGGCAACGACCGTGGTCGCTTTGCCCTCAGCGGCGGTGCGCCTGCGGACCACCGGAGGCAAGCGCTCCAAGCGAATCGAATCGGCTACGACACTGATGTGGGAAGTCTTGCAGATTGCGGAGTCAGTGCTCCGGCGTATCGATGCGCCCAACCTGCTTCCATTCGTGTAGGCCGGTGCGTTGTACGTGGAGGAAGCTCCACAGCGAACCGTCACTCAGAAGGAGATCGCCGCCTGATTCCATTCACACCTTGGCAAGAGCTGGATTCCCATTGTCGGGAATCCAGTTCCTGCCATGAACGGTAATTAATTCCCCGATGTCGGTCTTGCTCCTTGAACCGGCGCGTAGGAATTGTCGTTTTGCGCCGTCTGGTTCATGCCGCCATAT
The DNA here is from genome assembly GCA_005239475.1 of Nitrospira sp. Taxonomy (GTDB): domain Bacteria; phylum Nitrospirota; class Nitrospiria; order Nitrospirales; family Nitrospiraceae; genus Palsa-1315. Next base: position 912 of record SPAX01000001.1, read on the forward strand.
ACGGCTGACCTGTTACCTACGGCCTTATTCCCGGTCCCACTAAGCACGCTCGCATAGGCCCCGTTAGACGAGTTCCCAGCACCAAACACCACGCCACCATATGAACTGAAGGAATTCAAGCTGCCTCCAACCAAGTTGTGTGAACCGTTTCGTGAGAGAATAGGGGTGGGTATGGTGTTTTCGTTATAGCCGATAATAAGATTCCCGAGCCCTGTGAAGGGTGCGGCATTATTATCAGTAGCTCCGGAGCCGCTGCGGACATGGACATTGGCTCCGGTAATCAGAATATGGGGTCCATACATACCCGGGATGTCCTTCTCGACCTTGACATATTGACTCAGAGCAATGCTGTCGGCCGTTTTCGTCTCCAGCGTCTTCACACTCCCCTGCAACGTAGAGACATTCGTCTGCATCGCCGCGACACTCGTCTGCATCGTACCCAACGCATCTGGTAAGCCCTTCAGCTTATCGTTCTCCAATGTCAGCTGGTTGACTTTCATCGTGAGGGCATCAATCTGTGTTTGCATTGCCGCGAAGGGATTTCTGGCATTGTATGGATGCTGAACCAGACTATGCCTACCCTTGTCATCCCTTCGATCTCCATCCCGCCCGTCGGCGAAGGTGGTGGAGGGAAGGGCGGTCAGAAGGGTACTTGCCAAAAGCCCCGCCATGACAGCCCCACGAAACATGGTGATCCCGTTGACTGCTCGCCGGGAATGAATCTGGTTGCTCATCGTGTCCATTTCAATCCTCCCTTTGTTGTTCCCCCTTCGCAGAAACCTGGCGGTGTAGGCCCAGTTGCGCATGAGGGACATGCTCCTACATCTGCCTGTCCCAGTGAGCAAGGCACATGCCGTTTTGATTTTTCAAACACTTAGGCTGGTCCGGTTCCTGCTCCTGCCGTAGCCATTCGCCATAAACCCGACGAAAAATTGGTTGTGAACGCGACGAAAAATGGCGATGTATTTGCTCAGAATTGGACAGTGATCGTGATGATTTTGCCAAGGGATAACTGGGTGGTAGCCGAAAGGTGAGAATGATGGGTGATCGTAATAGAAATCCTAAAAATTAACGTAGATGTTCGGCGTAGTTACCAATCAACCGACCTGCGCGTGGGAACCCTTCGTCGTCGGCCTCCTCCCCCGCAATCTCTGGAGAGAAACGATCAACACACTTACTTCATCTACTTCATCGCTACAGAGCAGACCTGGCGATATGTTGTCAGTCCCTGGAGCACCTTCTGTATGCCATCCTGAATCAAGGTGATCATGCCCTCCCGCATCGTCACGCTCAGCATCTCGACGGTGCGGGCTTTGGACTGGATACGGCGCTTCATCTCTTCCGATCCTCTTAACAGTTCGTGCAAGGGAATCCGCCCCTTGAAGCCGGTTCGGTTACAGGCCTCACAGCCTTGTCCACGGTACAGACTCCAATCAGCTGTGTACTCGATGCCGAGTGTGGGCCAGTCCTGCGCGCCATACCCCTGCACCAGTTCATCGTATTCCTGTCGAGTCGGATGGTAGGCCTCTTTGCACTGAGTACAGATCCGTTTGCTCAGGCGCTGAGCGAGCACTCCCAACATGGCGTCGGCAAAGTTGAACGAGTCGCACCCGAGATCCAACAAACGGATCACCGTTTCGACCGCACTGTTCGTATGGAGGGTACTGATCACCAAGTGGCCTGTGAGCGAGGCTTCAATGGCGATGTCGGCCGTTTCTTTGTCCCGCATCTCGCCGATCATGATGACGTCGGGGTCGGCACGCAGGAACGCTCGCATCGCAGTCGCGAAGGTGAGACCGATCTTCGGATGGACCTGGACTTGGCGGAGACCGTCCTGGGTTATTTCAATGGGGTCTTCGGCCGCCCAAATCTTTCGTTCGTCGGTATTGATGTGCTTCAGAATGGCGTGCAAGGTCGTCGTTTTGCCGGATCCAGTCGGTCCGACACACAGGATGATCCCATGCGGCTTCTCCGCGATGGCTTGCATGGCCTGCAAGATGACGGGGGTAAATTCCATCGCGTCAAGCGGCATCGGTTGCTTGGCAGTCAGGAGACGCAGCACGATGTCTTCGTCTTGTCCGGCGGTGGGCAGGGTCGCGACGCGTAATTCGATCTCTCGATCCTTCGCCAACCGGTACCGGATCTTGCCGTCTTGGGGTCTGCGTCGTTCTGCAATGTCGAGATTGGCCATGACCTTGATACGTGACACGACAGCACGCCGATAGGCCGCGGGAATCCTCATGTAGGTGAAGCAGGTACCGTCGATACGCAGGCGCACAGCCATGTCTTTACGATCCGCGTAGGGTTCGATGTGAATGTCCGACGCGCCGAGGCGGTCGGCTTCGGCGATCACTTGATTGGTCAGCCGCACAATGGCTGAGTCGTTCTCGTCGATCCCGCCGGATACGGGATCGATGGCAGGCTCCAGATGGATGTCATTGATCAACTCACCGAGAATGGCGCCGATTGACCCGCTGGTTCCCTGGCCTCTGACCAGATGGAGAAACTGCTCGATGTCCCGACGCAGACCCACGGCATAGCGAATGGTCATTCCAGGAAAAGTGCGCCGCACGTCCCAGCCCTTCTCGAGATCGTGCGGATCGCTGGTGAGCACGTCGATCAGTGAGCCTCGACGCGAAATCGGCAGCCAGAGATTCTTCTTGAGATAGTCGAGGTTGAGCGTTTTCAGCAGATCGGCATCGATGACCGTCCGTTCATCATACGGCAGGTAGGGACATTGATAAAAGTCGCTCAGGGCGGACCCTAAGGCGTCCTTCGGAACACGATAGCGGTCAAGGAGCACCGTTTCGAGATCGAAGGTGCCGTCTTTCGAATCGTCGACTGCCACCAGTACATCGGCCTGGCTGATAGTCCCGCGATAGACCAGTGCATCCAGCACGTTCTGCTCGATCGTGCGAGACGTTTTCACCCCATGGTTCTCCTTCTTGGAAGAGCCATCACTCCCCACCGTCTTGCCCGCCCTTCCCCCACTCAGGATGTCGGTCTCGATGGTCATATCCTATGCCTCGTCCCAGTTCCCAACGTCTAGCAGGATGCTGAAAAGTCCGCCGGCGCCCCAGACCGTGGCGGGTGAAGCGCAAGATAGGCGAGAAAGGCGCGACGTGGACAGACTTGATTCCCACCTCGTCTCGCCCGTCCCCTGCCAGTCTCGCCAGGAGATCCTGCTAGTACTTCGCTAGCCAGGTTCCCGGCGCGCGATACACAACCGGAATCCCCCGAAAGAGTCCCTGCGCCAAATCGGCGTTGTACCAGACTTCGATAACGGTACCGGCTCCGATCGACGTCACGCTCTGTCCCGCCATCAGCGCCCCGTATAGGCGAACGGATCGTTCAATCCTGATCGCACCCGCCGAATACAGCAGGCCGTTGACGTGGATCCCGGACAATTGCACCGGCACCCTTGTCCCTAGCGACTGTGTCCCCGGCGGAGATGGACTGAGGACCGGAACAGACTTCCCTACTGCACGAGGCCTGAGCACCATATGGCCTTGCACGACCAGCAGACCTTCGACATAGTCGGTATCCAGCACCAGCGTTCCCATATTATCGACACGAGGCGGTTGCCCATCGACTGTGTCGATGAAGACCAATCCACGATGGTCTCCGATGGCCTGAGATTCCAGCGCGTCTGCAGGCGTGATTCCCTGATCCGAGTCCGAGGCCCCCTGCGGATGGAGCTGCCCCACACGATCGAGTCGATAATAGGTCCCCCAGCGTAGCGCAATCTTCTTGAGCGAGTCGTAGTCCCACTGATCGAGCCTCACCCCAGGCGTCGGATATTGGTGCAGGTGCACGTTTTCAGAAAGCGGAGGATTCGCACCTAGGCCGGGGGGAGGAGAGATGACCGAGACGGTCCCTCCAATCCAATATTCCGTCCAGCGATCCTGCGCATACAGCATCTGGTCATACGACTGGCCGGTGACTGGGGCCGCAGTGCTCTTGAGGACAAGGTCCTCGACTCGCAGCACCGCGAGATCGCCTAATACTCGCTGATCTCCCCAATGCACCAGCACGGGAGATTCACCGCCTGGCTGCAGGGTTCCGAGCGCCTGTCCGACTTGCACTGCCGCGCGAACCGCGGGAATCGACACGGCCCCAAGCTGAAGCTGAACCGTTCGTGCGACCGGCCGGCGATCGACCGTCGTGGCCGTTACCTCAACCGTGCTCAGCAAGCCTGGCTGCAGAGGACCATACAATTTCAACTTAAGAATCTGGCCAAGCCCTCCCAGGGCATTGGAGAATCCGTTGGGGGAAGCATTTAGCGTCTGATTGTCCGCCTGGTTTGCCGCATCAAGGAGGATATCGGGACGGTCAGCAGTCCCAATAAACTGAGAACGCCCGGCTACGTCGAAATACGACGGACCGCTCGCAAGGTCCCCTTGACGCTTAGCGAGCAGTCCAGCGACCACCATCGGCGTGACACTCGGATCGTGAAACCAACTCGTCACAACATCCGCCGCACCGTCGGCCAACTGTTGCGCGATGTTGTCCTCTTTCATGGCGCTGACGCCCGATCCATCCTGATCAGCCAGATACAGGGACGTCATGCCGGCAATCCCAAGCAGAACGTTCAGCATGAGCGCCGCAAGAAGCACATGACCCTTGTCGCTCAGATTCATGAATTCTGATGCACGCCGTTCTTCCATTCCCATATCCTCACTCCCATTCTTATCGGAGGTGCCGCCGTTATGACCTGAGGCTCATTTCTCGAACCGCGCGAATCCCTTGATCGGACATCATCACCTCAACAACGACCAGCTTGACGAACGTTGGTTGTGTCACAGCCTGTCCGTGTTCATCCCAGTAGGAGAACCGAGCCTCCCTGATATCTCCGACCAACACACTCGCGCCGCCATCGACCTGTCGCAGCAACCTCAAAACACCCTGGTCATCGCGACGGCTGTAGTAGCGGACACGATTCAGGAGGAAGACAAAGGCACCGGATGGAATTGCCCCGGTCAGCGGCTGCGTCACCGTAAGCAGGCGCCGTTGTCCATCACGAGCCAGGACCAGCGTCTCACAGCGCTCGGCCCAACAGGCCACAATGGTTTTCCGATCATCCCATCCTCGCCCGTCTTCGACCGACAGAGCCGTTTGGCCGATCGCCGCCGCAACCGTGATGGTCGTCGAGAGACCTTGCAAATTCGCCGAAAACTCCACTGAGTCCGAAGCCGCCGTGGTGAGAGAGCCGGACCCTGCGAGCCGCAATTCCTGCTCAAGAACTTCTAACCCAAGGCGAAGATCTTGCTGTTGTGCGACCTCACGTTGTTGCCTCATAAACTGTTGCTGGAAATAGGACAGGGCCTGAAGCGTGGCGCCCAAGACAACCAGCCCAGCCGCCATGACAAGCATCAGCTCGGTCAGGCTGGTCCCTGCCTCCGTCCGTATTCTATGGTACGTGTCTCTTGTATGCCGTCCTGTCCACATCCTATCTACTCCGAGTGACGACACGTTACTCGCTCCCAACGAACACTGGATTGGCCCGCAGGGTACCGACGCGTACTTCACGCGGGCCCTCGCCGGCTGTGTAGACTGCGCGAGCCTCAAGGATTACTTGCCCTGAGGCCGCCAGCGAACCGGAACGGCTCGGCGTCACCGTCCAGATCAGATGGACGCCATCCTGGTCCCAACTACCGGAGTACACCCCATCACCGGCCAGCACATCGCCGCCTGCTCCATCGTCACGCATGACAAGGTCTGGGACACCATCGTGATTCAGATCATCCAGCAAGAGACGATCCCATCGCGCAGATCGTTTCGCTTCGATCCGCGACTCCGCCATCGTTAGGGCCCGCGTCGCCAACATGCCCGCTCGAAGACTCCGTTCTGCTGCCTGAAATGCCCCCATCGCACCGGCCAATCCGATCAACGTCAGCGCCATAGCCACAAGCACTTCGGCGAAACTAGCTCCGCCCTCTGCATGAACTAATCGATCCCGCGTCATGAGGCGGACACTCTTCCGGTGATGCTCATAGTAAACGTGGTTTCCCGGCCTTGACTGTCTCGCACGCGAATGGTTGTAGGGGTCGCCGACCGACCGCTGGGATGAAACAGAAGTTCAGGGCCGGCAGTTGGCTCCTCCACGACCACCCCCTTGTCCGCATACTGATAGACGTGCAGGATGCCCTCGGCATCCGCACGTCGAAGCGTGATCGTACGGCCCTCTCGATCGAATATGACCCGAAGGCGCTCTCGCCTGGCCATCGCCAGTTGTCTGGCGAGCCGGAGTTCCGAAGCAATCTCTGCGGTGGCGCTGCGCGCCTGGACCCTTGCGGCCCATGTCTGATAACTCGGCCCGGCCAACATACTTATGATGCCCATGATCGCCAGTACGATGAGGAGCTCTGTCAGACTCCAGCCTTGTTCCTGTATCTGTGATTCTCTCGGCATGCTCCACTCTCGCAGAGGAGTTCCCCTTACAAGGAAGAACGTGGTCTCCAAGACTCGTGCCCACGCTGGCCCACCCCCAGATGACTGAATGCTTTGTGAGGAGCAAGAGTGGAATACTTCGCAAGTTCGCGCGGTTTCGCGTTGTCCCGAGGAGACATGGAGGCGGAGCCGGCCTATACACTGGCCACGAAAGAGGGAGGGGCCCAGAGAAGTCCCTCACTATTTAGATACAGAGATTCGCTCGAAGAGATACAGAGAGACGGTTAGTAGGCGGGGCCAAGAAGACCTTGATACCAATCGAGGAGCGGCTGAGCAAAAAACATGGAGAGAAGGGCTCCCAGCACAAGGAAGGGGCCAAAGGGAATATAGTCATCACGCTTGATGATGTGCAGGGCGATCAAACTGATCCCGATGATTGAACCAGTGAGCGAACCGATCATGATGGTAAGGAGCGCGGGCTTCCAGCCAAGAAAGGCACCGATCATAGCCAGCAACTTGATATCGCCACCTCCCATTCCCTCTTTGCCGAAAAGATAAGGGCTCAGCCAGGCCAGGAGCCAGAGGATGCCGCCTCCCACAGTGAGGCCGAGCAGCGAATTGATCACACCCACCGGCAGGACGGTCACTGCGCCCAGAAGTCCGACCACCATTCCCGGCAGGGTTATGACATTGGGGATCATCTTATGAGTGAGATCCGTTCCCGTCACCACGACCAACGCCGAAAACAACAGGGCATAGAGGGCGGCCGTCCAGCTTGGGCCGAAGTACCATAAGATTGTGAGATAGCCGAGGGCATTGGTGGCTTCGACGAGGGGATAGCGTATCGAAATCGATGCGCGGCAAGCCCGACAGCGGCCACCAAGCCACAGGTAGCTCAGCAAAGGAATATTGTCGTAGAACTCGATAGGGTGAGCGCACGAGGGGCAATGGGAACCGGGCCAGACGATCGATTCGCCTCGGGGCAGTCTGAAGATGCAGACGTTGAGAAAACTGCCGATCAGCGCGCCAAGGATCCCGACCACAAGATAGAGAGACCATTCATGCATAATCGACTCAGGAACAGACTCCGGCTCGGAACACCCGAGTCATTTTGCATGCCAAATGTAATAAACTAGGTAGCTTCACCGGAGCCACTATCCTATAGTTTACTTATGGCGAGAGAGCTCCTATAATCTGCTGCCTACGGGGCGAGGGTTTGCTCTTGCGCGTTTCTCAGTTACGTTGAATTATACCGTACTATTTTATTCGTCATCGTCAAAGGAGAACAAGATAATGGCACGGACTGCAAAGACGAAAACCAAACCTTCCCTGGCCAATCTGACCCCGCCACCCCGTAAAAAGCGGCCTGAATCGCTCACGAGCCGGGAACAGGAAATCCTTGAACTGATTTGGGCCGGGTTCAAGAACAAGGAAATCGGTCAACGACTCAAGATCAGCGTGAAGACCGTCGAAGCGCATCGGGCCAACATGATGAAAAAGATGCGCGTGTCGAACACCGCTCAGCTGCTCAAAACCGCGATCCAAGACGGGACGATCAAGATTCGGTAGGGTTCGCCGCCGGCACGACGCCCCTGCGACGCTGGCGGACCACTTCGAACAACGTGACGGCTGCTGCAGCTGAGACATTCAGCGACTGTATGCGCCCCTGCATCGGAATCCTGATGTGGTCGTCGCACTCCCCCAACACTCCAGGGCGGAGGCCTTCTCCTTCCCCACCAAGCACCAGCGCGATCGGTCCGGTCATGTCGATGTCGGTATGGAGCTTCGCCGCCTGGGGGTCCACGCCATAGACCCACAGGCCGGCCTCTTTAAGATCCTGAATCAGACGAATCAGATTGCCCACGCGCCCGACGGAGATGTGATCGAGCGCCCCGGCCGAAACTTTCGCCACCACCGATGTCAGGCCGACTGCCCGGCGTTCCGGGATAAACACTCCATGGACACCCGCCGCTTCAGCCGTCCGCAAGACCGCTCCTAAGTTGTGTGGATCTTCGACCCCGTCAAGGAGCACGAGAAATGGCTTTTCACCTCGCGCCTTCGCCCGCTCGAGAATCTGCTCCGTCGTATCGTAGGATTTTGCAGCGATGAGGGCGATCACCCCCTGGTGGCTTCCGGTCGGCACCAATCGATCGAAGGCAGCTGGAGGCTCGATATGAACAGGGACTCGCTGCGCCTTCGCCAGCTGCGCGAGATCGGCAAATTGCCGATCGGTCCGCAGCATGAGCAGCCGTTGCAGCGGACGCGAGCCGGCACGCAAGGCTTCGCGCACGGCATGCAGCCCGTAAATCAGTTCCGGAGGACTATCGCTTCCACCGGCTGGTGCCATCGGGCTTGTCCTCGATGACGATGCCGTAGGACGCGAGGAACTGACGAATCTCGTCGGCCTTTTTGAAGTCTTTCTGTTTCCTGGCTTCATTGCGTTCATCTACCATCCGCTGAATTCCTTCGTCCTCATCCTTCAGCGGCAACGGTGGCGCATACTCTTGAGTCCTGTATGCGGGGTGATTCTTCCTCCCAATCCTTGTCATTTCACCTTCGGTAACACTTATTACATCTGCGACATCAACGAGCACCCTAGCAGGGTTGAACCGCCAATTGTCTAGCTCAAATAAGCCCAGAACCTTGCCAAGTGATCTAAACTGCTCTCTTGCAAGTTTTCTCGATTCAGTAGAGAGGCCCTGCTCAAGTGATTTGTTAACCTCGCTCCTCAGTATCTGTAATGCCGCGATTGCCATCGGCGTGTTCATGTCATCGTCCATCGCCTCACCAAATGCAACTCGGCATCGTTCGACCGACTCCTTAAGCCCCTTGTCGGCTGCGGTTCTGCTCTCCGCTTCATTGAGTCGTTTGAACAAGTCGTAGAATCCATCCAGCGCATACTTCGCTTCTTTCAAGCTTTGATCGGAAAAATCCAGCGGCCCTCGGTAATGAGTCGAAAGAAGAAAGTATCGAAGCATCTCACCAATAACTTCTTCTTCAGGCCATTGCGACTTCTCTTTCTCAAAGATTTCCCGGATCGTGAAAAAGTTCCCCAGGGACTTGGACATCTTCTCCTGGTTGATCTGCACGAAACCGTTGTGGACCCAGTAACGCGCAAACTCTTTCCCGGTGGCGCCGCAGGACTGGGCGATTTCATTCTCGTGATGGGGGAAAATGAGATCCATCCCCCCGCCGTGAATATCGAAGGTCTCACCCAAATGGCGCATAGACATGGCGGAACATTCGATGTGCCAACCGGGACGCCCGGCCCCCCAGGGGCTGTCCCATGACGGCTCACCCGGCTTGCTGTTCTTCCAGAGTGCGAAATCCATCGGATGGCGCTTTCGTTCATCCACCTGCACCCGCGCGCCGGCCTGCAAATCCTCGAGCTTGCGTTTCGAGAGGCGTCCATAGTCCGAATATTTCTCGACCTGGAAGTAAACATCGCCAGCCACTTCATAGGCGAGACCTTTCTGAATCAGCGTACCGACCAGCTCAATGATCTCGGCCATATGTTCGGTCGCTTTTGGCTCGTGCGTGGCCTGTCGAATCCCGAGCTTCCCCATATCCTGATAGTAGGCCTCGATGTACTCGGTGGTGATCGCGCCGCACGAGACGCCTCGTTCATTTGCCCGCTTGATGATCTTGTCGTCCACATCGGTGAAATTCTTGACGAAATCAACCTGATAACCGCTAAATTCGAGATACCGCCTGATTACATCGAACACGAGCGCGCTGCGAGCATGGCCGATATGGCAGTAGTCGTAGACGGTCACGCCGCAGACATACATCCGCACGGTCTTCGGCTGGAGCGAGTGAAACGGCTCCTTCTTCCCTGTGAGCGTGTTGTAGATCGAGAGCATGGGTTGGTTACAACTCCGGAGTGATGCGGCGCCTCGGCCAATGGGACCAGAGAAAATACCCCAGAGCAAGTGCCAAGCAGAAGCCGATCACGATATCGAACTGATGGAAGTAATCTCGCAGGTGCTCCCACTGCTCTCCCATTTTCACGCCGATATAGGCCAGGAGATAGCACCAGGGCAATGCACCGAGAAATGTGTAGAGCATGAACCGATAAATATTCACCCTGGCGATGCCGGCCGGCAACGAGATGAAGGTTCGGACCACCGGAAGCATCCGGCTGAAAAATACGGCTGCCTCGCCATATTTGGCGAACCATCGATCCGCCATCTCAAGCTCTTTTCTCGATACCAACAAATAGGGCCCGTATCGCTCGACGAAAGGCCGACCGCCCCACACGCCGGCGTAGTAAGCCACAATCGACCCCGCGACGTTCCCAATAGCACCGGCCAATGTCACGCCCAGCATCGTGAACTGTCCCGTCGTCACGAGATATCCGGCGAACGGCATGATGATTTCGCTGGGCAATGGAATGCAGGCGCTCTCAATCGCCATGGTGAGGAAAATGCCGGTGTAGCCGAACGTCGAAATCATCGACACGATAAACCGGCTGAGCTCTGTAATGATCGCTTCGATCAGATTCCCCACAGCACCCTAGCTCCTCTGCTTGCCCTTCAACTTTGACAATCCACCTACCCGACGCACATTTGGGCTACGCACCACTGCCCACTTCCGGAATCGATCCAACACTCCATGATTCGTCGTATCGAGGTGAATGGGAGTGAGGGAAACCGCCCCTTGCTCAAGCGCTTCATGGTCGGCATCCTTGCTTCTGCTCCACGACACACGGGTCCCGGCAATCCAATAGTAGGTCCGGCCGTGTGGATCGACCTTTTCAATAATCGGATTGTCGAAACGCCTTCGACTCAGACAGGTGACTCGGACTCCGGTAATGGACCCGAAGGGCCGGTTTGGAATATTGAGATTCAGGAGCGTTTCGTCCGGCAAACCTTCTTTCAGGATCAACCGAGCGATACGAACGGCATACCGAGCCCCGGCGTCGAAATAAAAATGCTCCTGTCCCTCCTGTGACACAGCCATAGAGGGGACGCCCAGGATCGTTCCTTCCATCGCTGCCGAGACCGTCCCTGAATACAACACGTCGTCGCCAAGGTTCACGCCTTTATTGATTCCCGACACGAGGAGATCGGGCGGTGCCGACATGACCTTCAATACGGCCAGATTTACACAATCAACCGGCGTTCCGCTGACCGCGTAGACCCGTGTCCCCAGCTGCTGCACTCGCAGCGGCTTATGGAGCGTCACGGCATGCGCCGCCGCAGTCCGCTCGCGATCCGGCGCGACCACCCACACCTCGCCCACTCGCGACAAGGCCTTGGCAAGCGCCGTCAAACCAGGCGAGTGAATCCCATCATCGTTGGTGACCAGAATGCGCATGGGTATGTGAGGAATAAAAAAAGCTGCCGCCGGCAGCTTTTTCGGTCGGTGTTGGCTCAGACAGTGATCCGGGAGATCTGTCCGACGCCTCCTGTCACGCCTGATCCCTTACCCTTCACGATATTTGGTCGGGGCGAGCCGATTTGAACGGCCGACCACTCGCACCCCAAGCGAGTACGCTACCGGGCTGCGCCACGCCCCGACACGCTCTATTCAATTTCACCGTCTCCTACATTGTCTGCCTGGAAGAGGCTGGAATGCAACCGGCTCGGAAGAGACGAGGCGGGACTGTCGTCAGTCAGAATGCGACTCCAAAACTTTGAGAATCGCCTGGAGATTCCCTCGCAGTTTCTGTGCGAGCTCCTTGGGGCGCAGCCGTTGGCTTGCGACCCTGCCTCGCCTGGCCCAATACCGTTTGACACCTGCAAGTGTATGCCCTTCCTCATAAAGCATCCGCTTGATCTCCAATACCGTTTCGACTTCTCGCCTGACATAGAGTCGTTGATTCCCACGACTTTTCTTCGGCTTGAGAAACGGGAATTCTGACTCCCAGAATCGCAACACGTAAGCCGGTAGCTTGGCAATCTGGCTGACTTCGCCGATTTTATAAAAGACCTTGCTGCCCAGCCTGGGCTCGTTCCCCATGACCGGTCCTCGTGGTGGGATGAGTTAAGGTGATTGAACGCGGCTATGAATTGACGTATTTTTTAAACACTTGACTGGGACGAAAGGTCACCACACGACGAGGCGTGATTCCTATTTCTTCTCCGGTTCGAGGGTTCCGGCCCTTCCGTGCCCCTTTACTGCGTACCACAAAATTTCCGAATCCAGCAATCTTGACCGACTCTCCCTTATGCAACACCGCTTTCAACATATTCAGCACGAGTTCGACAATATCTGCGGCTTCATTTTTCGAAATACCAACCTGCTTGTAGATTTCGTTCGCGATATCTGCCTTTCTCATGCTTTCCCCTCCGACACCCACACAGACTTCCGGAATGATCGCCTGTGAACTTACTATGAACGATTAGCAGTTTCGCTATAAGTTACGTGAGGTTATAAGACCTGTCAAGAAGAAAGATGCCGGAGTTGCGATCCCTCTCATTCGTCTTTGGCAAGCAACTTGTATTCAATGCTGTCCGCCAGCGCTTGCCAGCTCGCTTCCATGATGTTCTCAGACACGCCGACGGTGCCCCACTTATCCTTCTGATCTCCTGATTCGATCAACACCCGGACCTTGGACTCCGTCCCACGATTAGCCGACAGCACTCGCACTTTGTAGTCGAGCAGTTTGACTTCTCGGAGCTGGGGATAAAACTTTTCCAACGCTTTCCGCAACGCATGGTCGAGCGCATTAACCGGACCAGCTCCATCCGCTGCCGCATGCTCCACCACTTCGCCGACCTTCACCATCACTGTGGCCTCCGACAACGTGGCTCCCTGGTCCTGCTTTTTCTCGACAATCACCCGAAAGCCCAGGAGTTGGAAGGAGGGCCTATGGGTCCCCATCGCTTTCCGCATGAGCAACTCGAAGGAGCCTTCCGCCGCCTCAAATTGGTAGCCCTCACTTTCACGCTCCTTCAAGGTATCGATCAGTTCCTGCAACTTGGCGTGCCCCTTCTCCAATTTAATTCCGTAGGCCTCGACCTTCTCCAGCAACCCACTCCGACCTGCCGCATCCGATACCAACATACGCTGGCGGTTCCCGATTAACCCCGGAATCACATGTTCGTACGTCGCGGGATTCTTCAGCACAGCATGGATATGGATCCCGCCCTTATGGGCAAACGCCGAATCTCCCACATAGGGCTGATGCGTATTGGGCATGAGATTCGCGATCTCGGTCACAAATCCAGAAACCCTTTTGAGATGGCTCAAACGGTCTCTCAACACCGGACGTTTCATCTTCAGTTCAAGATTGGGAATGATCGAACAGAGATTGGCATTGCCGCACCGCTCGCCGATCCCGTTAATCGTCCCTTGCACTTGCAGTACACCGGCTTCGATCGCCACCAGCGAATTCGCGACAGCCATTTCGCAATCGTTGTGGGCGTGAATCCCCAAGGGCACGGCACACTCCCGCCGAACGACCTGGCAAATCTCTTTGATTTCCCAGGGCATCGTCCCGCCATTGGTGTCGCAGAGAATTACCCGTTCGGCACCGGCTATCACAGCTTGGCGGATGGTCTCCAGTGCATAGTTCGGATTGGCCTTGTACCCGTCAAAGAAATGCTCTGCATCGTAGAACACCCTCCGGCCTTTCGAGCGGAGATGGGCCACGGAATCGCTGATGAGTTCGAGATTCTTCACAAGGGAAATGCCAAGCGCATCGGTGACGTGCAGTGACCAGCTTTTTCCGAAGAGCGTGATAACCTTGGTCTCTGCCTCCAGCAATGCCTTGATATTAGGGTCGCGCTGTACCGCGTTGCTCGCTTTTCTGGTCGACCCGAACGCCACCATCGTTGCCGTCTGCAGCGGAACGGTCTTGATCATCCGGAAGAACTCGATGTCTTTTGGATTCGCCCCGGGCCACCCGCCTTCAATGAACTGGACGCCCAGTCCATCCAACTGTTGGGCGACACGAACCTTGTCTTCGGCCGAAAATGTGACATCCTCTGCCTGAGCCCCGTCCCGTAAGGTCGTGTCATAAATCTCTAGTGCTGCTGGCCGCGCGGCAGGAAGACGTGTGCCTGACGACGTGGGGCCGACCGGCTTGCCTTGTGAGGGTCGTAGTTGTGAAGATTTTCGAGCCATAAGAGAAACGATACCAGGAGCAGGACAAGCCTGTCGAGACTCACCTCGCCAAAATCCCCTACTTGGGGTTTCGGTCCCCTGCCGGCGACTGATCCAACCCGAACGCGGTATGGAGCGAACGCATCGCGAGCTCGGCATATTTTTCGTCGATAACACAGGAGATCTTGATCTCCGATGTGCTGATCATGAGAATGTTCACGCCTTCCTGCGACAAGACTTCGAACATCTTGGCGGCGACTCCTGAATGGGAACGCATCCCGACGCCGACCAGCGAGACCTTCGCGATCGCCTCGGTCACGGCAACCGATTTGGCGTCGATAGTTTTCGCCACGTCCTGGATCAGCGGCAGGGCTTTCTTGATATCTGCCCGTGGAATCGTGAAGGAAATATCTGTCATGCCCGACTGACTCATATTCTGGATGATCATGTCGACATTGATGTTAGCCTTGGCCACCGGCCCAAAGAGTTTGGATGCAATACCTGGTTTGTCCGGCACGCCCACAATCGTGATCTTGGCCTGATTTCGATCGCCGGTAACTCCCGACACCGCAACCGCTTCCATATCCTCATCTTCACGCGTCACAAGCGTCCCCTTTCCTTCTTTGAAGCTGGAGTTCACCTCGACCGGCACATTGAACTTCGCAGCAAACTCGACGGAGCGGCTCTGCAGCACTTTGGCACCCAGACTGGCCATTTCCAGCATTTCCTCATAGGAAATCTTGTCGACTCGTCGAGCCGCCGGCACAATGTTGGGGTCCGACGTGTAGACACCGTCGACGTCGGTAAAGATGATGCACCGATCGGCCTTCAGCGCCGCCGCCAGCGCGACTGCTGTGAGATCGGAACCTCCGCGCCCCAACGTCGTGACATCCGACTGCTCGTTGATCCCTTGAAAACCGGCGACCACTGGAATGACGCCGTTGAGCAGGGCCTCGCGGATTCGATCGGCACTCACCCGGGTAATACGCGCCTTGGTATGGGCACTGTCGGTCATAATCCCGACTTGGCGCCCCGTAAAGGATTGGGCATCGAGTCCTCGTGCCCGCAAATCCATCGCCAATAAGGCGATGGTCACCCGCTCTCCGGTCGACAGGAGCATATCGAGTTCGCGATCGTCCGGCAGCGGCGTCACTTCATGCGCCAACCGAAGCAACCGATCCGTTTCGCCGCTCATTGCGGACAAAACAACTACAACGCGATGGCCATCCTTGTGCGCCCTCTCGATGCGGTCGGCCACACAGCGGATCCGCTCGATCGTGCCCACAGACGTTCCCCCATATTTCTGGACAATCAGCGCCACGACCCTCAGGATCCTTTTGCGAACAGTCGCACGATAAACTTCGTCGTATCACGAGGAGGCACTGTCGAGGCTTGAGCATCAGCCTCGATAAATCTCCGTCCGGCCCCGGCAGAGGGGGCTGCCGCACTGTCACGGTAGGCAAAGAATCCCGGACCCTCCGCCGCTTGGCCATGATGCACGTTGCCTGAATCGCAGAAGGCCACGATGCGATGGGAGCCCAATTTAGCCAGCCCTTCGAGCAGCGGCCCTACCAGCTCGCGGTCGACCGCTTCGATACCCTTCACCTTGGCCGCGACATCCGACCCGTAGACGACCTCGTCCGGCAACTCCACATGCACGTAAGCAAAGTCCTTCTTCTTCAGTTCCTCCAGGGCGACCGCCGCTTGGGTACGAAGATCCGCACCGGCCAATCGCGCGCCGTCCACGGCTTCGAGCCCGGCCAGGATGCCGAGTCCGCGATGAACATCGCTCTGTGAGACCACCACACCGGACATCTTCATTCGCTCAGAGAGGCTTGGCCAGAGAATGGCCCGGCCTTGGCCCCAGAGCCACAGACAATTGGCCGGCCTCTGCCCCGCCTCCCGGCGTTCATCGTTGAGGGGGTGATCGCGCAAGATCTGAAACGAGGCGTCCATGAGTTTCCAAAGAATGTCGGATCCGTCTCCCGTCGGCAATGCATCGACGATCGGTCGACCAACCAATGATTGTGGATCTGTACAGACCGCTCGCGACTTCCCGTTGACCCACACCATGAGATGACAGTGGCCTAACCCGGGATAGAACTGAATCATCTCAGACCCGAGCTGTTCATTGATCGCATCGATCAATTCGCGGGCCTCTTCTGTCGAAATCAGGCCGGCGGTGGCATCATCCATCACCACGTGCGGTCCAAGCTTCTTGATCTCGTTCAATCCGCCTTTACTCTCGGACTGAGCGTCTGCCCGCAACGTGACCATCGTACAGCAATAGACCACATCATGATCGCCGATAGCGACCCCCAGACTTGCCGCTTCGAGCGGACCAGGCCCCTGGTAGTACTTCTTGGGATCGTATCCGAGAATGGTAGTTCCCATCAGACCTCTCCCCTGTCGCACGTTATCAGGCGCCGCGACCAGGAGCCCAAGCTCCCCACCTTGCGCGAGGCGATCCAGGTGAGGGGTCGAAGCCGCTTGAAGAGGAGTTCGTCCGTCCAATTCCTGCCGGGGATGGTCTGCCATCCCATCGGCATGGAGAATTACATATTTCATCGGAGCCCTGCGCTCATTGTGTCTACACCCTTAACAGACGAGCGACATCCTCCCGCGTCGCTCTAACGGTTTTCGGTTGGGCCGATACGCTGATGGCTGTGTCGGCATCTTTCAATCCATGGCCAGTCAAGGTACAGACCACTGTCTCACCTTCACGCAATCCGCCTTGCTTACTCAACTTCATCACGCCGGCAACCGATGCGGCAGACGCCGGTTCGCAAAAGACCCCCTCCGTTGCCGCCACCGCCCTATACGCATGGAGAATCTCTTCATCCGTCACCGAATCGATCGCTCCCGTGGATTCTTTCACGGCATGCAAGGCCGCTTCCCAGCTGGCCGGATTGCCGATCCGGATCGCCGAGGCCACCGTCTGTGGATTCTCCACGATGTGGCCAAGCACGATGGGCGCCGCACCGGCTGCTTGAAACCCGACCATGCGAGGCAGTCTCGTGGATTGATTGGCCGCACGGTATTCCTGGTACCCCTTCCAATAGGCAGTAATGTTACCGGCATTCCCAACCGGCAGCACATGAACGGTCGGGGCATCGCCGAGCTGATCGCAGACCTCCATCGCAGCGGTTTTCTGCCCCTCGATTCGATAGGGGTTGATCGAGTTGACCAACTCGATGTGGTAGATCGCCGACAATTCTTTGACGATGGTCAAGGCCTGGTCGAAGTTTCCTTCGATCTGGATGACTGTGGCTTGGTGCATCATGGCCTGGGACAGCTTACCCATCGCGATCTTCCCGGCAGGAATCAACACATAGACCACCAGTCCAGCCCGCGCACCATAGGCCGCAGCGGAGGCAGATGTATTCCCCGTGGAGGCACAGATCACCGCCTTGGCACCGGACTCAACGGCCTTTGAGATGGCCATCGTCATGCCGCGATCCTTGAACGATCCTGTCGGATTTATGCCTTCGAATTTGAGATAGAGATCGATACCGGGAGCGATCTGCTTGGCCAGTCGCGTCGCCCTGATGAGTGGAGTGTTGCCTTCACCGAGCGTCACCACGGGGGTACGTTCGGTCACCGGCAGAAACTTCCGATATTCTTCGATCACACCACGCCAGCGATTCATCGCATTATTCGTCCTTACCCTCGACCCGGATCAAGGTGGTGGGCTCGGAGATGAAGGCCATGCGATTGATCACTCGCAATGCCGTTTGGACATCGCGCTCCGTGGCGGTATGGGTCTTGATCACGACCGGAACCGTTTGCCCTTCGCGTCGTCCCTGTTGGAGGACGGACGAGATACTAATACCGCACCGGCCCAGCTCCCCTGCGATTTGCGACAAGACACCGGGGCGGTCCAACACCATAAAGCGGAGGTAATAGAGCGAGCTGATTTCTTCCATCGGCCGCATCCGAAGCGGACGCCGCTGGTCCTGCTGGAACGAGGCGGGCGGCACTCGCCCAACCGCTCCTTTCAACAGATTGCGCGCGATGGCGATGATATCGCCAACCACCGCACTGCCGGTCGGCATGGACCCCGCGCCCCGTCCATAGAGTACCACGTCGCCCACGGCATCGCCGACAAGTTGAATCGCGTTGTAGACTCCTTCGACTTGGGCGATCGGCGACGAGGAGGGCAGCATGGTGGGATGCACTCGGGCTTCAACTTCATTGCCAACCAGCTTGGCAATGCCCAGCAACTTAATCGTACAACCGAACTCTTTGGCGTACGCGATATCGAGCGGCGTAATGTGGGTGATCCCCTCCGTGTACACATCTTTCACATTGACCGGTGTTCCATAGGCCAGCGCTGCCAGGATCGCCAGCTTGTGGGCCGAATCGATACCGGCCACATCGAATGTCGGATCCGCTTCGGCATAACCAGCCTGCTTCGCTTCGTCGAGTACCGTCTCAAAACTCTGGCCCTTATGGGTCATGCGCGAGAGTATGTAATTGGCCGTCCCGTTGATGATCCCATAAATAGATTGGATAGTATTAGCCGCCAGCCCTTCTCTCAATGCCTGGATGACGGGAATCCCCCCGCCCACGCTCGCTTCGAAACCTAGGTCGACGCCCCTGCGGGAAGCCGCGGCAAATATTTCTTCTCCGTGTAACGCGAGCAAGGCCTTGTTGGCGGTGACGACATGTTTGCCTGCCGCAATGGCCTCCAGAATTATGCGTTTGGCAACATCGTAGCCCCCGATCAACTCAACGACGATGTCGATCGACGGATCGGTGAGAATCTCCTTCGCATCGGTCGTGAGGCAGCCAGGCGGCAGGGTAAGACCTCGGTCATGTGTCACATCGAGGTCCGCAACCCGAACGATCTCGATCGGCACACCAACCCGGCGGCTGATCAAGGCGGCATTCTCCAAGAGAATCTTCGTGACACCCGTCCCGACCGTTCCGAACCCAATGATGCCGACGCCCACGCGCGAGATCATTCTTCCGACCCCTCAAGCTTCAAGGCCTTGCGAATGCCTCGCACGGCTTGTCTCGTGCGATGTTCATTTTCGACAAGGCCGAACCGCACATATTCATCCCCGCCTTCACCGAACCCGATCCCGGGAGACACGGCCACTTTCGCCTCACGGAGCAGGAGCTTCGAAAACTCCAACGAACCCAGAGACCGATAGGGTAGGGGAATTCTGGCCCAGACGAACATGGTAGCCAGGGGCTTATTCACCTGCCACCCGATGCGATTCAGTCCGCTCACCAACACATCTCGACGCTTCTGGTAACGCAGGACTGTCTCTTTGACACAGTCCTGTGGCCCATTGAGGGCAATGACGCTGGCAATCTGCAAAGGCTGGAAAATTCCGTAATCCAGGTAGCTCTTGATCTTGGCCAAGGCCCCGACAACCTCGCGATTACCGCAACAAAAGCCCACGCGCCAACCGGGCATGTTGTAGGCCTTGGAGAGGGTATAGAACTCGACGCCGACATCCTTGGCCCCGGGAACCTGCAGGAAGCTCGGCGCCCTATATCCGTCGAACACCAAGTCGGCATAGGCCAGGTCATGAATGACAATCACGTTATGTTCTTTGGCAAAGGCGACGATTTTCTTAAAAAACTCGAGATCCACCACGGCGGTGGTGGGATTATGCGGAAAATTGATGACCAAGATCTTCGGCCGAGGGAAGGTCTGGCGATAGACCCGCTGTAAATCGTCGAAGAAGTCACTGTCCGGACGCAGCTCGATCCCTCTGACTTCTCCCCCCGCAATGATGAAACTATACATATGAATGGGATAGGTCGGCGTCGGCGTCAGCACGACGTCACCGGGCCCGATCAAGGCCAGCGCCAAATGTGCCAAGCCTTCTTTGGAGCCGATCGTGACGATGGTCTCGGTCTCAGGATCCAGGTCGACATCGTAATTCCGCTTGTACCAACCCGCGATCGCATGTCGCAGTTTCGTAATTCCGCGCGAGGCCGAGTAGCGATGATTTTTTCCCTTCCGCGCCGCCTCGATCATCTTCTCGACGATATGGCTTGGCGTCGGTTGGTCAGGATTCCCCATTCCGAAATCGATAATATCTTCGCCCTGATGACGAGCCTCAAGCTTGAGGCTCTGCACCTGGGCAAACACATAAGGCGGTAGCCGCTTAATCCGATAAAATCCGTCGCCTAATCCCATCAATCCCTTGTCAGTGATCCTCACACGCACGGAAGCATCGAGAGACAGGCCTCCTCCGCATCAGGGGGCCTATTCTAATGGCGGGGGACGTATCGAGTCAAATTATGGTGTGATTCTGTGGGGTTCGGTATTCCAACCCTTCAAACTGATTGGGACCACACACCACCAATGATTCTGTGGGGTTCGGTATTCCAACCCTTCAAACTGATTGGGACCACACACCACCAAACTCCCCTCTCCCAGTCCTTGCCCCACCCTGTTGATTTCTGTTACAACTGCAACGCCTTTCGCTCTCATCATGCAAGTCAGTTTCTCCTTGTTCCACATAGCCAGAACGGAGGATCCGTGCCACGACTTGGGGTGAATATCGACCATGTGGCCACGTTGCGGCAGGCCCGTGGTGGAACCGACCCTGACCCTCTTGCCGCCGCCGTGCTGGTGGAATTGGCCGGTGCCGACGGCATTGTCGTTCACCTCAGAGAAGATCGGCGGCATATTCAAGACCGCGATCTTCGCCTCTTGCGGGAACTCATCCGCACTAAGCTCGATCTGGAGATGGCCGCCGATGAGACGATGGCCAAAATTGCCCTGACCATAAAACCAGACATGGTCACGCTCGTCCCGGAACAGCGTCAGGAACTCACAACCGAAGGCGGCCTCGACGTGGCCAGCCACAGAGATCGTATCCAGCAGATCATCGCCCTGCTCCACGATGGCGGCATTCCCGTCAGTCTGTTCATCGAACCGGATTTGGCCCAGGTCAAAGCCGCACACAGAGTCTCAGCAGATTTCATCGAGCTCCATACCGGCCGCTATGCAAATGCCAGACGCTCGAAAGAAACCGATGCGGAAGTGGAGGCGATTACACAGGCCGCGAAGCTCTCCTACAAGCTCGGAATGGGCGTCAATGCCGGGCACGGCTTGGACTATCGCAACGTGATGCGGTTGCGGAATATTCCGGAAATCGTCGAATACAACATCGGCCACAGCATCATTGCCCGAGCGGTTCTGGTGGGCCTCGACCAGGCCGTGAGGGAGATGAAGGCGTTGCTGAATTGAACCAGCGCACCGGTGCGGCACCCCGTGCTCCATGGACAACGCGATTTGCCTCGCTCATGACATTGCGACGGAAGAAACAGATCGCTTTCCTCCCCCCGCGCACCCAGTCCCACGAGCGCAGTCGATCCCGTATGGTAGACCACCGATGAAGATCGTAACCGGAACCGAGATGCAGACACTCGATCGCCGCACGATCACCGAGGCGCATATCCCTAGTGCTGTCTTGATGGAGCGGGCCGGCAAGGGAATTGTCAGGCATCTGGAGGAGCACTGTGGGCCAGCGCGAGGTAAGACCATCACCATCCTCTGCGGAAAGGGTAATAACGGAGGGGACGGATTGGTTGCAGCACGCCTGCTATGCCGCCGACGCGCTCGGGTTCGCGTGGTGCTTCTCGCGGCGCTCACCGATCTGAGTCGCGATGCCGCGGCCATGTATCGTCGGTTCGTCCACATCACGGGGCGATCAGCGGTCAGTCGATTCCGGTCATATGACCAGACACGGGGCCTCGTCGTCTCCAGCGACATCCTCGTCGATGCCCTCCTTGGTACTGGATTATCCTCTGAAGTATCAGGAGCCTATCGTGAGGCCATTGAGCTCATCAACGGTGCCGGGAAGCCGGTCGTCGCGGTGGATATCCCGTCCGGCATCCATGCCGATACCGGCGCCCTCCTGGGGCAAGCAATCCGCGCTACGTTAACCGTCACGTTCGGTCTCCCAAAACTTGGCCTCTATGTCGGTGCGGGAATTGACCATGCGGGCACGATCCGCATCGTGGATATCGGCATTCCGCCTGCCTATGTAGACGCCATCGAGAGCCGGACCCTGCTGCTGACCAGCGACAGTGCTTTTCAGTCTCTACCGGAACGCGTACCCTCCGCGCATAAGGGAACCTTTGGCCATGCGGGGATTATTGCAGGGTCAGTGGGAAAAACCGGAGCGGCGGCGTTGGCTGCCCATGCTGCGCTCCGTGTCGGAACGGGTCTGGTAACCGTGGCAACCCCCAGCAGCGTCAACGACGTACTGGAAGCGAAGTTGCTGGAAGTGATGACGATGCCCCTCCCCGAGACAAAGGCACGCACGCTGGCCCGTTCTGGACTCGATCGCATCTTGGCCTTCATTCAGGCACGCACGGCGATCGCCATCGGTCCTGGACTCTCGACCCATCCTGAGACCGTTGAACTTGTTCAGTCGTTGATGAAACATCTGGATCGTCCCTCGGTCCTCGATGCCGATGCGCTGAACGCCTTGACCGGCCGCGTGTCGTTGCTGACCGAATGTAAGACTCCACCCATTCTCACCCCGCACCCTGGTGAGATGGCTCGACTCGAAGTTGATGCCACAACGCAGAGCGTGAACGCAGACCGAATCGGCACGGCCAGACGGTTTGCCCGCGAACGCGGCGTGTTCGTAGTCCTCAAAGGTGCGAGAACTGTGATCGCCCGTCCGGACGGGCTTGTGGCCATTTGCCCGACCGGCAATCCAGGCATGGCCACGGCCGGAACCGGTGATGTCTTGACCGGCATGATCGTCGGCTTACTGGCACAAGGGGTTCCTGCATGGGATGCCGCCTGTGCTGCGACCTATTTTCACGGATCAGCCGGCGATTTGGCCACCCAACACCTCGGACAGCCCGGGATGCTCGCCCGTGACCTGATCGCTCAAATTCCTTATGCGCTCCAGCGGACTAAAACGACCTAACGTCACCCAGCCAGCCAAGGCGAAACAGGCTGCAGTTCGCCGTAGCGCCACGTCGAGCCTGCCGTGGAAACTGGTGTCCACATCGCACCAACACACCGATCGGCTGGGCCAAGCGATCGGCCGCGTGCTACGCGGGGGAGAAACGATCGCGCTGTACGGACCGCTCGGAGCCGGCAAGACGGCGCTGGTTCGTGGAATCGCGCAGGGTCTGGGCGCATCGCCGACGGCAGTGGCAAGCCCGACATTCGTCGTGATTCACGAATATAATCAAGGGCGCCTGCCGCTTGCCCATGTTGATCTGTACCGTATTCGCTCGCCCCGCGAACTTGAATCGACAGGACTGATCGAGTATTTCTCCGGCCAGACCGTGACGGCAATAGAATGGGCCGACAGGGGCCTGGCCGCGCTACCGGACGACCGGATCGAAATTGCGCTGCACCATCGCGCCGCGCGGAGCCGGACGATTCAGTTGAGCGCGACGGGGCCGAAGTCTGACGAGGTCCTCGCCCTCGCGCGCAGGCAATATAGCAAGACCAGCAGGAAGCATCGAGCGTCACCCCGCGGGGCCTTGAACAGGCAGGGAACAACGAGGTCATGATTAGACTGATTCTGGTCGGAGTGCTTCTGCTCCTCTCCCTGGCGTTTTTCCTTCAGAACCAGGAACAGGAAGTCACGCTCCGGTACTTCTTTGGTCTCTTTGANGCCTCNACGCCGATCTATCAGCCCATCCTGGCNGGGTTCGCAGTGGGGCTGCTAGTNTCCGGCATTCTTCTCTTTCCTCCATGGGTGCGGAGCCGTATCGAACTNCGCCGAAAAACCAAAGCNCTGCAGGAAGCTGAGNTGGACTTAGAACGATTNCGCCACTCGTCAGAAAAAGTCACCGGACGTATATCCCCCNCCCTGACCGGCGAAGCANATCGAGACCGACGCGATGAGTGACGNAGACCCCTCGCCGCTGATGCGGCAATACCGCGAAATCAAGCGCGGCTATCCCGACGCCGTTCTNTTATTCCGCGTCGGCGACTTCTACGAAATGTTTTACGAGGATGCNCNGATCGCCTCCANGCTNCTCTCCATTGCCCTCACCTCNCGCGACAAATCCAGCACCAACCCNGTTCCGCTCTGCGGAGTGCCCTACCATGCCGTGCAAGGTTATATCGCAAAGNTTCTCAAGGCCGGGCGGACCGTCGCACTCTGNGAACAGGTGGAAGACCCGAAACTCGCGAANGGTCTCGTGCGCCGCGAAGTCGTTCGTTTGTATACNCCNGGCACNCTGGTCGATANTGAATTCCTCTCTCCCGGAGAATCGCATTTCCTGGCGGCTGTCGCCTTCTCCGACGCCACGNCCNCATCAGCCAAAGGGCAATCCGTCATCGGACTGGCCTGTCTGGACGTCTCCACCGGAGANTTTTGGATAACAGAGTTCCAAGGGGCACAGGCAGAGATCCAGCTCATGGATGAANTGGCTCGGCTGGAACCNCGAGAACTGCTCCATCCCGAGTCCGATGCAAATNCCAGAGCGTGCTTGACTCGCCTGCGTGGNCCATACCTCTGNGCACAACCCTCGGCNTCCTTCAACCCNNAAGATGCCGCNCAACTACTCCAGACACAGTTTGCGGTGCANTCGCTCGACGGATTCGGCTGTCGCGGCCTGACCGCCGGNATTGGAGCCGCCGGAGCGGTCCTGCGATATTTTCGCGAAACCCAGCCAACNGCCTCCCTCGCACACCTCCGCCGTCTACAGACGCGCTGGAACGGCGACGCCATGCATCTGGATAGCGCCACGATTCGCAATCTCGAACTCGTGCGACCATTGGGAGCCGGTGAGCACCGAACGGGGCGGGATCAGCCGACCGTCTTGTCGGTGTTGGACCGCACCGCGACGGCCATGGGCAGTCGCTTGTTACGCGATTGGCTCGTCAGACCGCTCCTCAATCGTGACGCCATTCACGCTCGTCTCGAAGCGGTCGGCGAGTTGAAAGACCTGATTCAACAACGCGTGTCCCTACGGACTACGCTCCGTGATGTGCAAGATATCGCCCGTTTGAGCAGCCGCGTGACGCTCGGCGTCGCGGGACCTCGCGAACTACTCGCGTTGAAACAGTCCGTGAGCGCCCTGCCAGAATTACGGTCCCACCTCCAGCCGTTCCGTGCTTCGTTGCTGGCCGGTGTTCTCGAGTCGTGGGACGACTGCCGAGATGTGCATGACGCGATTGAGCAGGCCATCAAGCCGGATGCCCCGATGTCGCTCCGTGACGGCGGGATGATTCGGGAAGTGTACCATGCCGGGGTCGATGAACTGCGCAAGGCGAGCACGGAGGGCAAGGGCTGGATCGCCTCGTTGGAAGCCACAGAACGGGAGCGAACAGGGATCGACTCTTTGAAGGTTCGCTACAACCAGGTGTTCGGCTACTACATCGAAATTACCAAGACACATCTGTCTCGCATCCCGCCTGATTACATTCGCAAGCAGACGCTGGTCAATGCCGAACGATTCATGACGCCGGAGCTGAAAGAATTGGAAGAGCGTGTCACAGGCGCGGAAATTAAATTGCTGGCGCTCGAACAGGTACTGTTCGAACAATTGCGCGCGCGCTTGGCGAACGAGATGCCTCGTCTTCAAGCGATGGCCCAGACCGTCGCGTTGCTCGATGTCCTCGCCGGGCTGGCCGAGACCGCCGCATTACACCGCTATGTCAAACCCCTCGTCGATGAGAGCAGCACGATCCTCATTCGGGAAGGCCGCCACCCTGTCGTTGAGCAACTCAGCAGTGATCTGACCTTCGTACCCAACGATACGGCCCTCGACTGTGAAGACAACCGGCTTGTGATTCTCACCGGGCCCAATATGGCGGGAAAGAGCACCTACCTCCGCCAGGTCGCGCTGATCGTCCTGTTGGCGCAAATCGGGAGTTTCGTGCCGGCGACCGAGGCCCGCATCGGGCTGGTCGATCGAATTTTCACGCGCGTAGGAGCCTCGGACAACTTGGCCGCCGGACAGAGCACCTTCATGGTGGAGATGATCGAGTCGGCTCACATCTTGAACAGCGCGACCTCCCGCAGCTTGATTCTCCTGGATGAGATCGGCCGAGGGACCAGCACCTACGATGGACTGAGCATCGCCTGGGCTATTGCAGAGCATATCCAAGACCGCCGGCACTTGGGAGCCAGGACATTGTTCGCCACTCACTATCACGAGATGACGCAACTGGAAGGGTTACGCGAGGGCATCAGAAACTATTGTGTAGCAGTCCAGGAACGGGATGGAGACGTGGTCTTCTTGCGTAAAATTGTTCCAGGCGGCGCAGACCGCAGTTACGGTATTCATGTCGCCAAGTTGGCGGGACTTCCTCCGACGGTCATCGCCCGCGCGAAGCAGGTCTTGGAGCAGTTGGAACAACCGGATACCACCCTCGAGGGCGCGCCCATATCTTCAGAGAAAGAACCACCACGTGCCTCGCTCCCTCAGCCACATTCGATCATCGAGGAAGTGAAACAGATCGACCTCTTCTCCATGACCCCGCTGGATGCGCTCAATCGCCTCGCTGACCTACAGCGCCGGATCGGTCCAACCGGCCAAGACAATCACGAGAAATAAAAAAAGGCGGCATCCCCTTTCGGAGATGCCGCCTTTGAAGTCAGTGACTGTCTCAGCTCAGTGACCAGACCCAAGGTTGTACTTCGCGGTCCAGGGAATCAAGCCAGCGATGGGCTGTCCACCTGGGAGCAACACATCATACTGCATGGGTATAGCGGCCCCATCAGGAGACTTCGGTGAGGTATTGAGGCCTTGCTTCGCTGCTGCACAGCCTGCCTCAATTTCGCTCTTCCCCGCGCACTCCTTCAAGCGCAGACCGGAGATGCTCAGCGGCTTCCCCATGGAACCGGCCACTTCCGGAAGCTTCTTGACCGAGGAAATGACACGGTGATTTTGCTCTGGTTCTGTTACGATAAACTCGATCAAATCAGTCGTGCTGGAGGGAGGCACTTCCTTGGCTGCAGCCGGTCCCGCATGGGGACGGCCCATCTTCTTGAGTTCTTCCCAGGCTCCCTTGTCGGCATAAAACTTGAGGTTCTTGCCCGGGAATATCTTCTGCCAAAAAAAGCCGCTTTCAGCGTTGCCGCCGAATACAGCCACGTTAATCCAGACCGCCTCATCATAGGGATCGAGCACGATCACGCGACCTTGCAATGTCGTCGGCTTGCTCATATCTCCCCACTCAAAGCGCTCTTGAAACGATTCGATCGCCAGTGCGCTGGAGGCTACAGAGCCCACCAGCGCTACGGCGGCCATCACGGCCCAGCCTTTTGAATGAAACTTCATAATCTCGTCCTCCTTAACAGGACAGGAAAACATTAACGCTTGTTAAGGTCTATTCCCTAATAATCTTAAAGCCGGTGATCGTCCGACCATCCAGGCTCACTTCCATGGCGACGAGTTCCTGGGAGGCCTTGATGATCTGGTCCATGAGAGCCTTGTCCTTCACCGCCAACCGGACGGTCGAGGCGGCATGGTACCAGCCTGAGTACGGACTGTTCTTATCGATGCCACCGACAAAGCCCCAGCCGCAGCAGGAAAACAATGGATCCGGCGGTTTCACGTCAAGATCGGAAGACGAACGGCCGTTCGGGGTTCCTGAACCAGGCTCACCTGTGTTCCAATATTGAATCCCGAAGAGCAACTCTCTGTCTGGATTGTCGGCCCACTGTGACCATACCCGGCCCTTGAGAGTCTTGGTGACTTCACCCTTCATGGGCTTCCCACCGGTGATATTGTTGGTTGGACCAACCCCGGTACTTTCCACATCGGCAGCAACGGCAAACTCGGCCGTCAGCATGCCGAGTACAGACAACACTGTCACGGCGGCGATAAGTATGACCCGTGGCATACCTAGTCCCTCCTTCTTGAAAATTACAAACACGTTAACCGATCGATACTTAGTGTAAGGACGACGAAAGATACGAAACAGTTTCAGCGATCACGCATCCACGAGTGATGGTTTTTCAGCCACATCGCTTTGTTCTTCCTGGTGCTGCGTCCATTTGGATAAAATACCAGTCAATATTCCGGCCATGGTACTGAAATCATGAAACTGTGTCAAGAAGTTGTTCGCCCCCTGGATAACCTCGAATATGATGAGAAATGTATTTAACAATCAATACATTGCGGACAATCAATCACGCTTATTTTATCCATTTTTTGAGGGCTCTACGAGTTCCTATTCGAAAATTCTCACCTATAGGCCTGCAGACTGCGCGTGGCGAGAGGCCCGAGCCCGGTGATCGCGAGGGAGTCCAGCTTGAAAAATTGGCGGCCCACGTTAAAGACCTGTTCCTCATTCACGTGATCGATGCGAGCCAGCATGCCTTCCAGTGACATGTGCCGGCCATGCGTGAGTTCATCCTTCGCCAATTTACTCATGCGGCTGTGGGAACTCTCCAAGCTCAGCATCAGGCTGCCCTTCATCTGGGTCTTCGCCCGCTCAAGCTCTTTCCGTTCGACGCCTTTGATGCCGATCCGCCGAATTTCTCGGCAGACGAGATCCACGACGCGATCCACCTCTTTCGGCCTCGTCGCCGCATACACAGTGATCATGCCGCCGTCCGAATAGCCCGACAAGAAGGAGTAAATCGAGTAGGCCAGTCCCCGTTTCTCTCGTATTTCCTGGAACAGTCGCGAACTCACACTGCCGCCCAACACGCTGTTGAGCGCATACAGGACATACCGATCCTTATGGCCGGCAGCGATGCCTTTGAGGCCGAGGCACAAATGCACCTGCTCCAACCGCTTCTTCCTCAACAAGACGCCACCGTGCAGGTCAGGAGAGCGGCGGCCGTTGGCCTGGTTCNCCTTTGCCCCTCGGCCTTTGCCGAAATACCGCGCGACCATCGGATCAAGNTGGGCNTGATCNAAGTTCCCGGCAATGGAAACCACGGTCTGCCCCGGATCGTAGTAGGTCCCAATATAGTTCAGNAGATCCTGACGTCGCAGCNCTCTGATCGTCTTCTCTCGNCCTAGAATAGCGCGACCGAGCGGATGACGCCCCAACACTTGGCCCATNTGAAGNTCTTGCACGAGATCTTCCGGATCGTCCNGGACCATGCGAATTTCTTCCAGGACGACCTGTTTTTCTTTTTCGATTTCTTTGGGTGCAAAACGGGAATGGTGGAACAGATCGGAGAGGAGTTCGAGCGCTCGCTGCAGTTGCTGATCCAGCACCTTCACGTAATAGGTCGTCGTCTCACGCGAAGTAAAGGCATTCATCTCTCCGCCAAGCGCGTCGATTTCGCGAGAAATTTCGGCGGAGGAACGCCTGCTCGTTCCTTTGAAGAGCATGTGTTCGATGAAGTGGGAATATCCTGACTGGGAAGGCTGCTCGTCCCGCGACCCGGTGTTGACCCACACGCCGACGGTGACCGACTTGAGCGTCGGCATCCGTTCGGTCACTACCCGCACCCCGTTGTCCAGGACGAGCTTGCGATACAAGACAGTTACCCGCCGGACGGACCCGGCGCACCAGCCCCGGTTGGAGCGGGCATGGCTTCCTTGCGACTGAGGCGGATCTTTCCTTGCCGATCCACTTCCAGGACCTTCACCAGGATTTGATCGCCTTCCTTCACTTCGTCGGACACCGCTTGGACTCGATGGTGCGCCAACTGCGAGATGTGCACCAACCCATCGGTTCCCGGCAGGACCTCAACAAACGCACCGAAGTCCATGATTTTCCGAACCGTGCCCATGTAGATCTTCCCGATCTCGACCTCTTCGGTAATCCGACTGATCATTTCTTTGGCCTTCTCTGCCGAGGCTCCGTCAACTGACGCGATCGTGACGGTTCCGCTGTCGTCGACATTGATCTTGACCCCACAATCCGCAATGATGCCGCGGATCGTTTTGCCGCCCGGACCGATGATCTCGCGGATCTTGTCCTGCTTCACCTTCATCGTGAAGATCCGTGGCGCAAAGGCCGACAGGGTGGTTCTTGGCGCTTGGAGCGCCTTCTCCATACAGCTCAAAATGTGCAAACGGCCGGCTTTCGCCTGTTCCAAGGCCTTCTGCATCAGGGCCGACGTAATACCGCCAATCTTGATATCCATCTGCAATGCCGTCACGCCCTGCTTGGTGCCACAGACCTTAAAGTCCATGTCGCCCAGGTGATCCTCGAGCCCGAGAATATCGGAGAGGATCATGACCCGATCGCCTTCCTTGATCAGTCCCATCGCGATCCCGGCGACGGCTTCTCTGATCGGCACGCCGGCATCCATCAAAGCAAGGCTCCCGCCACAGACGGTTGCCATCGAAGAGGATCCGTTGGATTCGAGGATGTCGGACACGATACGAAGGGTGTAGGGAAAGGCTTCCTTGCTCGGAATCACCGGGGCCAACGCCCGTTCCGCCAATGCACCATGACCTACTTCCCGGCGTCCCGGCGAGCGAAGCGGCCGCGCCTCGCCGACACTGAACGGCGGAAAATTGTAATGGAGCATGAACGTCCTCATGTACTCCCCTTCCAACGCATCGATCCGCTGCTCGTCGTCCGTGGTCCCCAACGTGATCACGGCCAAACTTTGAGTCTCGCCCCTGGTGAAGATCGCGGAGCCATGTGTCCGTGGCAGCACGCTGACGTCGCAAGTGATCGGACGAATATCAGCCGGGCCACGTCCATCCGCCCGCGACCCTTTCTCCAGGATCATGTTCCGGACTTCCGTATATTCCAGCTCATGGAACACCAACTTGACATGCCGCTCTCGATTCGGATCGTCAGCATTCTTGAGTTTTTGAACGGCGCCGTCTTTGACCTCATCCAACCGCTCCTGCCTGGCCGCTTTGTTCGGAATCATGATGGCCTCGCGGATCCCTTGCGCCA
This sequence comes from Nitrospira sp., assembly GCA_005239475.1. GTDB lineage: Bacteria > Nitrospirota > Nitrospiria > Nitrospirales > Nitrospiraceae > Palsa-1315. Next base: position 32,140 of record SPAX01000001.1, read on the forward strand.
CCAAGGCCTTCACTTGAGCGGCGAGCGCGGAGTCGATCTGCTCCTTCGCTACCTTCCGCTTAGGCTTGCCGGCCACGGCTTGCAGTTCGCGAATCTTGGCCACAATCTTCTTGATCTCGGCATGGGCGAGTTCGATTGCCTCGAGCATGATGGCTTCGGACAGTTCGTTCGCCCCTGCTTCGACCATCATGACCGCATCAGCCGTCCCCGCCACAACCAGTTGCAGCTCGCTCTTCGCGACCGTCTCAAGGTCCGGATTGACGACGAACTTGCCGTCCAGCCGACCGATCCTCACGCCTGCGATAGGATTGTCGAACGGAATATTCGAGATGGTCAGAGCAGCAGAGGCGGCGATAATGGCGAGGGTGTCGGACGAGCCCGTCTGATCGGCCGAGAGGACTGAGGCGATGACTTGGGTCTCGAAGTAATAGCCCTCGGGAAAGAGCGGACGGAGCCCTCGATCGATCTGCCGGCTGGTCAGCACCGCTTTTTCTGATGGACGCGCTTCCCGCTTAAAATACCCGCCTGGAATCTTCCCGGCTGCGAAGGATTTTTCCTGATAATCGACCGTGAGGGGAAGAAAATCTATGCCCGCTTTGGCGACCTGTGACGCGACGGCTGTCGCTAGCACGACGGTGTCGCCGTACGAGGCCCAAATCGAGCCGTCCGCTTGTCGTGCCACACGACCGGTCTCCAGTCGCAGGGTGCGCCCGGCAACCTCTATTTCAACTGTGTGTACCATCTGGGTCTCCTCTGGTTAGGCCCCACAGATGCCCACAGAGATGCGCTCGGGTCCGAGCGCAAGGCATAAGGAAAAAGTAAAACGGCAAAAGTGAAGAGGTCTCTACTTTTGACTTTTTCGTTTTTACTTTTGACTTGTGCGCACGAGCGCATCTCAGTGTTCACCTGTGCGACTGACTACTGCCCGCCGTTGCGCCTCCTGGCGCGACAGCGAGACGGGATACTACTTTCTGATGCCCAATCGCTCGATCACCGCACGATAGCGTGCATCGCTGACACCACGAAGATAGTCCAGCAAACGCCGCCGACGCCCGACCAAGAGAAGCAGGCCTCGCCGCGAATGATGATCTTTCTTGTGGAGCTTGAAATGTTCCGTCAAGTACGTGATCCGGTTGGTCAACACCGCGATCTGGACTTCCGGCGAGCCGGAATCCGTCTCATGCTGCCGGTACTGCTTGATCAACTCGGTCTTTGCTTCTTTGAGTAATGCCATGGGCTCTTTCCTTCCTGTTCCTTTCCTTCATCCGCAACGAAGTCTCATACATCCTGACCGCTCAACACCTTCGCAACTGTGAGTGCGCCGTCTGAAGTCTCCGGACACTTCCCGATCGCCACCAGGCGTCCGTCGGTATCGTGGATACGGATCAGCGCGTGTGACTCACGTTCGCCATCAGCTACCCCCTCCCAACGAAGGATCTTGGCCGCAGGCACCGAGGCCCCGTGTCGCACGCGGTCGGCAGTTTGTTCATCCACCACCACAATCCCTAGTTGGTCCAACGCACGATCCAGCGACAACAGATCGTCTCCCAACCGACCGAGGGCATGACGGGTGACCACCTCATCGACCGTCAGCGCTTGCTCGATCGTCAAGGGGCCTACTCGCCTTCGCTCCAACGCCAACATGTGGCCGCCGACACCTAAGGCCTCNCCCATGTCGGCACAGAGCGTCCGCACATAGGTNCCCTTCGAACAGANGACGCGCAGCGTNACATCCCGTTCCTGAATCNCCTCCACTTCAAGGGNATGGATGACGATCGTTCTTGCGTCCCGCGCAATTGTTTTGCCCGCCCGGGCGGACTTATANAGGGGAACACCCCCGACTTTCACCGCCGAATACATCGGAGGAACTTGCTCAATCGGCCCGCGGAATCGACCGACCACCGCATGAATCGCCTCCGGCGTCACGAGATCCGTCGCATGGCGCGTCAAGACCGTTCCCGTCGCATCCTGCGTATCAGTGGTCTCGCCGAGACGAAGCACCGCACGATATTCTTTGTCCCACTCGACGAGGTATTCGGCAATGCGGGTTCCCCGCCCGATCAGCAGGGGCAAGACTCCTGTTGCGGCAGGATCGAGGGTGCCGGCATGGCCAACCTTGACTCCACCGAGAAGATGCCGCACTTTTGCCACGACGTCGTGGGAGGTCCATCCGGATTCTTTCTTGATTGTCAGCACGCCGTCGACAACGGCGCAGCTCTGTGCGAGACCCATCATCACATCCCCAATGCTACGACCCGGCCTTCTCCTCAGACGACACATCCTCGGCTTCCGTCTTGACGTGCAGCTCGTCCAGCAACTTCAACACACGATCGCCTCTCGGTCCGCTGACATCCTTGGCAAAGACGATCTCCGGAAGATACCGGAGTGAGAGCCGACGGCCCAGCTCACCGCGTACAAACCCGCTGGCTTGGGCCAACCCGGCAAACACGTTCCGCTCTTCTTCTTCCGTGCCCATGGCCGTCACGAAGACACGCGCAATCCGCAGATCGCTGGTCATTTTCACGTCGGTCACGGTGACGGACTGCACTCGCGGGTCTTTGATCTTCCGCATGAGGATATCGGCCACTTCCATGCGGATTTGATCGGCCACACGATCGGCCCGCTGATATCCTGTCTTGGCCACCGCACACTCCACCTAGCAGGATGCTGAAAAAGTCCGCCCGCTTCGTTCTCGCTTCGCTCAGAGGCTCAACGTACCGAAGCGTACGCCTTGCCTCTTCGCTTGCTGCGGCCTTGCTGGACGGCCATTTTGAGCATCCTGCTGGACAAGCCGCAGTCACAACAATTCTACTCGGGACTGGACGATTTCCACTGCCGGAACGCTCCGAATCACGTTCAGCGCCTGGTCCAACACTTGGTTGACGTATCGCCCTTCGTTAGCCACACAGGCAAGCCCCAATACGGCCTTCTGCCACAGATCCTGTCCATCGACCTCGGCTACGGAAAGATTGAACTTTTCCCGCAATCGATCCTTGAGACTCAACAGCACCTTCCGCTTGTCTTTCAACGACTGACTCTCTGGAATAAACAGCTCGACCGTACAGAGTCCGACGATGATACCCACAGGGTAGACTCACGCCTCAGAGCTTTGCGGCAATCTTGTCTATCGCATAGGCCTCGATGATATCCCCGGCCTTGATATCGTTGAAATTCTCGACGCTGATTCCGCATTCGTAGCCCTGCTGTACTTCACGGACGTCGTCCTTGAAACGACGCAACGAGCCAAGCTTTCCTTCATAGACCACCACGTTGTCGCGCAGTACCCGTACTCCGACAGCCGCACGGGTGATCGTGCCGTCCACCACATAGGCCCCCGCAATGACCCCGGCTTTGGACACCGTAAAGACCTGTCGCACCTCGGCCCGCCCTAACGTCCGCTCCTTGAGCGTCGGTTCGAGCAGCCCTTCCATCGCGGCTTTAATCTCGGCCATCGCGTCGTAAATAATGGTGTACAAGCGGACGTCGACGCCTTGCTGCTCAGCCAGGGCGGACGCCTTTGGCTCCGGCCTGACATTGAACCCGATAATAATGGCGTTCGACGCGGCAGCCAGCAACACGTCGGATTCCGTGATCCCGCCGACGCCGCTGTGAATGACACGCAGCTTGACCGCGGCGGTCGCCAGTTTTTCGACGCCGGCGGTCAGTGCTTCAGCCGACCCCTGGACGTCAGACTTGATGACCAGTGCCAGCTCCTTGACCGACCCTTCCTTAATCTTGGCAAACAAGTCGTCGAGCGTGACCTTCGCTGACCCAGACAAATCAGCCGTCCGCTGCCTGCTAGCTCGATCTTCTGCAATCTCTCGCGCGACCCGCTCGTCTTTGACGACCTGAAATACATCACCGGCAGACGGCACACCCGGGAGCCCAGCCACTTCTACCGGAATAGAAGGACCGGCCTCTTGCACTTTTGCTCCCGTATGCGTAATCAGACCGCGAACTTTCCCGCTCACAATCCCGACAACAAATACGTCGCCGACGCGAAGCGTCCCGCTCTGAACCAGCACCGTCGCCACCGGGCCACGCCCTCGCTCCAGCTTGGCTTCCACCACAACGCCCTTCGCCAACCGATGCGGGTCGGCCTTGAGCTCCAGCACTTCTGATTGCAGGAGAATCATCTCCAGCAAGGTGTCCAGGCCGGTCTTCTCTTTGGCCGAGACCTCAACCATGATCGTGTCACCGCCCCAGGACTCGGAAATGAGTCCATGTTCAGACAAGGCGTTCTTCACACGCTCGGAATTGGCGCCGGGCTTGTCGATCTTGTTGATGGCCACAATAATCGGAACGGACGCGGCCTTGGCGTGATTAATCGCTTCGATCGTTTGCGGCATCACTCCATCGTCTGCGGCCACGACCAGGATGACGATATCGGTGATCTTGGCGCCACGACCTCGCATGGCGGTGAAGGCTTCGTGGCCCGGCGTGTCCAGGAACGTCACCTGTTTCCCGCGCACCGCAACCGTGTAAGCGCCGATATGCTGCGTAATCCCACCGGCCTCGCCTTCCGCCACCTTCGTTTGCCTGATGGCATCAAGCAGCGACGTCTTGCCGTGATCGACATGGCCCATGATCGTCACGACCGGTGGCCGCGGCTCAAGCTGGATCTCTTCCTCCGCCTGCACGACGGACTCTAGCAACTCTTCTCCTGCCTTCTCCATCGACACATCGATCTTGACCCCGTTCTCCTCCGCAATGATCACAGCTGCGTCAACGTTCATCGTCTGATTGAACGTGAGCATCTGGCCCATGTCCATCAACTTGCGCATGATGTCGGCCGGACGCTGCCCGATCAGCTCGGCAAACTCCTTCACCGTCATGCCGGGCGTAAGCTTGAAGCTCTTCCTCCGTGGCTTGGTGACTTCCCCCGGGGTGGCGCGATGCACGTGCTTGCTGCGGTCGTCACGGCGCTGCTGCAGCGGAATGGCACGAAGATCCTGCCAGCGAGCCGCATCTTCACGAAGCCGAAGCTCTTCTTCTTCGCGCGTGCGGCCGGGCTTACGAGCCTTCTTCGCCTTCTCTTTCAGACCCTCGGCTTGCATCTCTTCCAGGGAGAGGGCTTTCTTTTTTCCTGTCATCACATCGATGCTCGACACGACGGCGGGCTTGACGGCAGCCGTGGGAGCTGGAGCGGTCATGGTTCCTATCGCATGCGGTTGGTCGGGCGGCGCTGTCAGGTCAACAGGCGCAACGGCTGGGGTCTCAGCTTGCGGGTGCACCGCCGCCGGGCTCACCACATGGGAGTCGATGAGCGCTCCGCTTGTACCTACCGATTCAACTGCGGGCAGAGACGCGGCCAATTCCGCTGGAACCTCATCGGTTCTCTTGCGCTTGATCAGAATACGGCGCTTGTCGGACTTAGAAGACTCCTCCGCCGCCGAAACTGCTTGGGCCGATCCGGCCCTGGCTCCCACTGCGTGGTCGGACGCCACACCGACCTTACTCCGCTCGCCCCGACCTGCATCGGCCTCTGCCGCTTTGCCCGTCGCCTTGAATTTCGGGCCGAGCTTCTCCAAGACCTTCTGCACCACGTCATCATCCAACACGCTACTGTGCGACGCGACGGTAATACCCATCCGCTTCAATTCCGGAATGAGATCACGGTTTTCCATCCCGAGTTGCTTAGCCAATGCATACACGCGCATAAGAATTTGACACCTGCTCCTCTTTATCCGGTTTGTCCGGCATCCGACTCCGATTCTGCCCGGGCTTTTAATTCCTGCTCGCGGGCTTCTTCTTGCTGATGCAGCGCTTCGGTTTCCTCCGCTAACGCCGCCTTGATCTCTTTATCCCGTTCGGCCTTTTCCTTTTCGTATTCCGTTGCGCTGATGATATCGATCTTCCAGCCGGTCAGACGAGCGGCCAACCGCACGTTCTGGCCATTCTTTCCGATCGCGAGCGACAGCTGGGAATCTGCAACGACGACCAACGCCGACTTCTTTTCCTCATCGACACCGACCTTCTCAATGCTCGCGGGGTTCAACGCCTCGGCGATGAAGACGCGCGGGTCGGAGGTCCAGGTAATGATATCGATTTTCTCTCCGCGCAGTTCACGGACAACCGCTTGAACCCGCGATCCTTTGATTCCCACACAGGCCCCGACTGGATCGACCGCCTTTTCGCGAGACGTCACGGCGATCTTGGTCCGATCACCAGGCTCCCGCACGATGGACTTGATCTCAACAATCTTCTCGAGCACCTCAGGCACTTCCAACTCGAAGAGTTTCGACACAAACTGCGGATGGCTCCTCGTCAAAATGACCTGGACATCCTTCGGAGTCCGGCGCACTTCCAAGAGCATGGCCTTCACTCGATCACCGCAGCGATAGGTTTCCCGCGGAATCTGCTCCTGAATCGGCAACACCGCCTCGGTCTTGCCCAGATCCACCAGGTAGTTCCGGCGCTCCATCCCGAGAATGATCCCGTTGACCAGATCTCCTTGCCGCGTGGAGTATTCTTTTTGAACCGCCTCCCATTCGGCCTCACGGACCTTCTGGAAGATCACTTGCTTGGCAGTTTGCGCGGCGATCCGCCCCAAATCGCTCATCTCGATGACCGACCCGATCTCGTCGCCGACCTCTGCCTCGCTGTCGAACTGGCGAGCTTCCTGAAGAGAGACTTCAGTTTTTGGATTGGTGACCGCATCGACGATGGTCTTCTTCGACACGACGGAGATCTCACCTGTCTTGGAGTCGATCTCGACTTGAATATTCTCTGCCTGCCCGAAACGTTTCTTAGCAGCCATCTGCAGGGCTGCTTCGATCGCCCCGATCACCCGGCTCTTCTCGATGCCCTTTTGCCGACCAAGTTCATCGATGACTGAAATCAATTCTCGATTCATAGCTCTCTCTCCGGCGGCTGCTCCTGCAGCCACACTTCAATGCGGCGGTATGCTCATACCGCGGTGATCGACTCCGGTACGGCCTAAAACGTGACGACGCGCCGCGCCTCAGCAATCGAGTCGAACTCAAGGACGACCGTCCGCTCAGAACGCGGATCGTTCACCACAACCGTGACTCCTTGTTCATTCACTTCCGTCAACCGCCCGACCACGCGCCACTGTCCGTCGATCGGCTGCCTGAGCTTCACGCTCACTTGCTTCCCCAATGCCCGACGATAATCCTGAATACGTTTGAAGGCCCGATCCAGACCCGGCGAGGAGACTTCCAGCGTGTAGGCATGGGAGAACGGATCAGCCACATCCAGGGCTGGACCGATCGCGAGGTGCGCACGCCCGCAATCTTCTACCGTGACGCCGCCCGGCTTATCGATATACACACGAACGACCGACCGCGCACCTTGCCCCACGCACACGACGTCGACCAATTCTAAGCCCAATGCCCAGAGGATGGGCGATACCACCTCGCTGATGCGATCAACGCCCGGTCGGGACTCCTTCACCGACACCCCTAGCCCCGTATCTTTGGATGGCTCATTCAAGAGATCAAACAAAAAAGTGGGCCTGAGCCCACTTCCATCGGGGGGACCATAGCACGCCACCTATGCCAAAGCAAGAGGGCTAGCCGACCCGACTCGTGAAGCCCGCGGCGAGTCGTTGGGTGATCGGACCAGGCCGTCCATCTCCAATGACTTTCCCATCTATACGAACGACGGCCAAGACCTCGACCGTGGTCCCTGTGAGAAAAACTTCGTCAGCCTCATAGAGGTCTGCCTGAGAGACAAAGCGTTCCTGAATCGGCAGGCCCTCGCTCAGAGCCAGATCCAACACGACGGCCCTCGTGACCCCGGGCAGAATGCGCGGCCCTTCGGGAGCCGTCACCACCGTTCCTCCCTGGACCACCATCACATTGCTGATCGCCCCTTCGGTGACCAATCCCGCGTTGACTAAAATGGCCTCGAAGACCTGGGCCTGCTTCACTTGTTGTCGCGCAAGCACGTTGGCCAACAGATTCACGCTCTTGATGTCACAGCGCCCCCATCGGATATCTTCGATCGTCATTGCTTCCACACCGGCCGCTTGTACTGACCTGTCGAGCGGGTGAAACTCACGAACCGTCATGACGACCGTGGGCGTCACTTCATCTGAGTAGGCGTGATCACGGGGAGCGACACCCCTAGTAATCTGAATGTAGACTTTGGCTTCAGGATAGGCGGCCCGTCTAATCCCTTCCATGACATGGTCGGCCCACTCGGCGCGGGAATAGGGCTGCGTCAGGGAAAGCGCCAAAGCGCTACGGTCCAGTCGAGCCAGATGGGCCTCAATTGCGAACGGACGCCCCTTGTATGTGCGGATCACTTCGTAGATGCCGTCACCAAACTGAAAGCCTCGATCTTCGATCGAGACTTTCGCCTCGGCCAGCGGCATGAACGCTCCATTGATGAAGGCCACATTCGGCACGATTACGCACTCCTCCGTGACGAGGGATCAGAGGCCGTCACGTCAAAGACGCGCCGATCTTCGGCGGTGAATTTCCACCCCATGCGTTTTTCAAACAGCACCCGATGGGTTCCCGGCTTGACCGCTTTAAACTCGAACGTCCGCTGCCCATTGTCGACCGCATTATTCCCGGCGATGCGAAGATAGTCGTCGGCCAGCAACGCGAGCCCCGTAGGATCATAGGTCGGAACCCAGAGCTCTCCTCGCGTCCTGTCTTCCCAGAGATGAATCTGAATGGGATGCTCAAGAGTCGTCTCAATGACCTTGGCCCCATCCGAGTGTGTGGCACCATCATGGTCGTGGCTAGATGTCGTACTCATCGTCAGTGACGCGCCAACCCGCTCCTTATTCTTTGCCTGATTATGCTATGGTTTTCGCCGAGGCCCGACAAAAATCTCCGCCCCTTCCACCCGTACATCATAACTCCCCACACAATATCCACCGCCGTCCGTCCCTTGCCCGTTTCGAACGTCGAATGCCAAATCGTGCCACGGACAGGCCACGACAAAGCCCTTCACACGCCCTTCACCCAAAGGCCCGCCTTCATGGGGACAAAGATTATGAATCGCAAAATACGCCCCCTCGATGTTGAAGAGCGCTATCTCCCGATTGTTCACCATGACGACTTTTGATTGCCCAGGCGGCAACTCATCAACCAGGGCGACGGATTGAAACCCCTCTAGCATGCTGTCCGGACTCCTCTCCTCATGCGTTCCACCACCTCTCCCGCGTGCATTACATCCGAAGCGTATATTTCAACTCCAGCCCTATGGTGACCCCTTCCTGCTTGATAAAACCCGCTCCTGTTTGAATCGCGTAGCGGACCGCTTCGGGAGAGGAACTATATTTGGGGCAGTCATCGTCCCGACAGGGAGCGATATTTTCCTTGAGCCCCACTATATGATGGCTTTCATCAATCCACATCATGTCCACCGGAAACCGATACTCCTTCGTCCAGACGTGGTTCTGGCCGGTCGACTCGAAGATATAAAGCAATCCACTATTCGCTGGCAACGTCTCTCGAAAGGCAAGACCGACAAGAAGTTTTTCCGGTGTATCCGCCACTTCCGTCTCGAGCTCACGGCCGTTTGGAAAGGAGACGATAATCATGGCCTCGTCTTTTCGATCGATGAGAAAGAACGAAGCGCTCATCAAGAAAATCGCCATGAGGACGAGCGTGATGATGCGCTTCTTTTTCTGCCCACGATCGCTCACCGGTAGAGTGGCCATAAGACATTCCCTGTCACGACTCGTCACGATTCCCTGGGCCCAAAGGCCCATTAATACAGGGAATCTAGGCCTTCTGAGCAAGTGCCGTTCTGTTGACTTGGAAAAGAGCGGCAGACTAGAATGGCGTTCACGTCGCGGCACGCATAATGGTCGTGACGGGGTGAAATTGTCAACCGTGTGTCTCTCTAGTGAGAAGGAGGCGAGGGTCATGGCGTTGCTGATTACCGATGAATGTATCTCCTGTGGAGCCTGCCTACCCGAATGTCCGAACGAGGCGATTTTTGAGACTCGCAGCGACGCGGAAACGAAGGGCAATCATGTGGGCGATGGCCAGGGAGTCGGCGATAGTATTTATGTGATTACGCACGACCGTTGCACCGAGTGCGTCGGGCACTTCGACGAGCCGCAATGCGCTGCCGTCTGCCCGGTCGATAATTGTTGCATTGCTGACCCGCTTTATCCGGAAACGACGGAAGTCCTGTTCGAGCGGGCGAAGACGCTCAATCCGGATAAGGCGATCGATCCGGCGAAAGTCTGGAGCGGCGTGCGGAACTAATTATCGCTCGTGGTTCAATTAGGAAGGCCCTGCTTCTCTTGGGAGAAGCAGGGCCTTCGTGCCTCAAGCGGGATGNTCAAAAAGCCGTCCAAACCAGGCCACAGCAAGCGACCAAAGATGATCCTTCCAAGCTTGCTCGTGTACGTTGTCCCCAGAAGGCCCGGATGAGTCCCTCACTGCGCGCGTCCAATGAGGGTCTTCTGAGACCGCGCGTTGCGCGAGCACAGGGGACTCACCGGGCCATCCCTCCCCTGCTGGCGGACTTTTTCAGCATCCTGTAAAAAACCACCGCCCCCTCCGCGCGGTCGCAGGGGGGCGGTGGTCACTCATCTCTGCCAAGAGCTCTTACTTGAGCATAAGAATCTTGCCGCCGACATGGGCCGGGTGCAGGTGACAGCGATAGGTCAGCGTATTCCCCTGGGTGGCATAAAACATGTCGCTGGTCGGAACACCGATGTACTTCGTTTCGCCTGGCTTCAGCACCACTTCGGCTTTCATCACCCACGGAGAACCAGCGTTCGCAGCATCGGTCATCTGAAACCCATGATCAGCAGTGGAATTGTTCGTCACCTTGAGCAGGACAGGACGACCGGGCCGAACTTTAAAGTCAATGATCGTGATGGGTGGATACCACGTCTTCAAATTTCCAATCTCGATCGCGAACAGCTGGGCATCGACGTCCAGCTCCTTGAACGCCTGACCTACCACGGAGCCGGTCTCTAAATCCCCGATTTCGACTCCGCCTGCCTGAAGTGCAAACGCTGCAGATGCCCCAGCCACGACCATCAGGAGGCCGAAGAAGATCCCCAACATCGTCTTGCCCATGACCTACCTCCTTGAGAAAGAAGAAGAGATGTAATCTGGTTAGCGAATAATTACTGCCAAGCCCCCTGAGCCGTAAACTTGCTAACCCTGCTTCCCTGAGCCCGCCCATCATGTCGTAACAGCCCGTCTGCTCTTCGAAAGGCAGCCTAATAGATAGCACCTTGATGAAAACGGAAGCAAGAACGTTAATCCAATTTATTTCTGGAGCCCATTTTCAACACAGACGCTCGCGTCAACAAGCTAATCGGAATCACTTCGATAACTTAGTGCGCACTCCCCGCATCAGGCTGCACCTCTTCAACCATGGACCTGATCAAGAGATGATATGGAGCATCGTCGTCAGTTAACACGACGCCTGCTCCCAGACCGGTCGCCAGCGCCGATATCGGAAGAAACCATCAAAAAATGGGGGGGTACGAGTCGACCGGTTCACAACACTCATGCGGAAATCATCGCACGGGGCAGGAAAACGATCCGGCTCTGCCTCACGAGCCCACAGGATCACAGACCGCCCCAGTTTTTGAAGTAGCGTAACAGATCGCGGACGGAGATGATCCCGACGATCTGCCCCTCGTCGGAGACCGCCAGGTGTCGAATTCCATGTTCTGCCATTTTCTCACTCGCCTCGTGGGCCGAGCTCGCACTATCGATCGACAGCAGTGGGCTGCTCATGACGGCACGGACCGACGTCTCTTGTGTCGGACGCGATTCGGCCATCCCCTTGCGAACCAAGTCCGACTCGCTGACTAGACCACTGTAGTAACCACCCTCGTACACCAGCAATGCGCCGACCTTCGCATCACACATCAACCGGGCCGCTTCCAACAGGGTCGCGTCCGGACTGATCGTGTGCAAGGTCCGGCACATCATTACGGCGAGAGGTCGCTGTAGAGGTCCGCTCTGAATCGCCATACAACAATAGGATCCGTTCGATGGAGGGAGCAAATAGTACTCAGCCCTCGTGCACCTGTCAACGAGTGGTTCCTCCCGATAAAATGACTTTCTATAACATTGTTGCTCACCCACGGTACCGTTGCTATACTCGGCCCAGATTGTTCTTGGCTAAAGGAGCATAGAAACCCATGCATATCAGTGTGATTGGAACCGGCTATGTCGGGTTGGTCACAGGTGCCTGCTTTTCGGAGTTCGGCGTCAACGTGACCTGCATGGATACCGACGCCAAACGGATTGCCAGACTTGAGAAAGGCGATATCCCCTTCTATGAGCCGGGGATCACGGAGCTCGTCGCCAAAGGAATTCGGGAGAACCGGATCAGCTTTACCACCGACGTCGCCAAAGCCGTCGACAAGGCCCTCGTCATCTTCATTGCGGTTGGAACCCCGCCACGACCGGACGGATCAGCCGATCTCTCGTACGTAGAAGAAGTCGGCCGAGGCATCGCCAGAACCATGACCGGGTACAAAGTTATCGTCACCAAGTCGACCGTCCCGGTGGGAACCGGGGAGAAGCTGCGTGAAGTGATCAACGCCAATCAATCAGGCAAGTTCCGATTCGACATCGTCTCCAACCCTGAATTTCTTCGTGAAGGGTCCGCCATCGAGGATTTCATGCGACCGAACCGGGTCGTCATCGGCGCAGACAGCGAGCAAGCGATTGCGATCATGAAAGATCTCTATCGTCCTCTATACCTCATCGAAACTCCGTTCGTCGTGACCGACATCCCGACTGCTGAAATGATCAAGTACGCCTCCAACGCCTTCCTCGCCACCAAAATTTCGTTCATCAACGAAATCGCGACAGTCTGTGAACGGGTCGGCGCCGACGTGCAGATGGTGGCGAAAGGGATGGGGCTCGATAACCGGATTGGATCGAAGTTTCTGCACGCAGGACCGGGGTTCGGTGGATCCTGCTTCCCGAAAGATCTGGCCGCTATCGTACAGACGGGGGAGCGAGTCGGTTACCCCATGCAGATCGCAAGCGCCGCCGCACTCGTCAACGAGCAACAACGGGGCCGGATGGTTGAAAAGATCACGAATGCGGTTGGAGGACTCAAGGGAAAAACGTTCGCGATGTTGGGCCTGTCCTTCAAGCCCAACACCAACGACCTACGGGATGCGCCGGCACTGGCGATTGCGCAAGAGCTTATCAAACAGGGCGCCACGGTTCGCGCCTACGATCCCGCTGCGCTTGAGGAAGCCTGTCAGATTATCTCTGGCCTCGTCCCCTGTAAGGATGCCTACGAGACAGCACGGGGGGCGGACGCGTTAATCCTCATGACCGAATGGAACGAGTTCCGAACCCTCGATTTCGACAGACTGAAAACCCTCTTAGCCCAGCCCATCTTCTTCGACTTGCGCAATGTCTATGAGCCCGACCGGGTTGCAGCCTTTGGCTTCCGTCACATTTCGGTCGGGAGGCCCAGTACAGCTCCCTCCCAGGCCTAGCCTGCATTATTCATGAACACTTCTGCTGCAATCGCGGATTCGCCGCTGCGACAAGCCTGGACGCGGTCAGCCCGGCGTCCAGGCAGGCGGGCTCGCCGTTCAGTCGGTCAACATACTGTTTCAAGTATGCTTCCCTCCCTCGCGGCTCCGCGCGCCTGTCTCGCGTGGCGACTGCGCGATTTCGCGACGAACCGTCATGAATAATGCGGGCTTGTAACAGCGGCGTTACGTGAGTCGCGGCGCTTCGACCGCCTTAACTTCATCTTTAACTTTTGGCTTGTAGCCCATCCGGTCCAACACCTTCATCACCCGCGTCTTCAGACGGTCGTCGGCCTCGACGAGCGCCGTGGCCAACGGCTCGACGGCGGGCTTGCCGATTTTACGGATGATTTCCGTCACGGATTGTCTGAGCTCATCTTCCTCCGACACCAGCAAGGGCACGAGCGACGACACCGCCGGCCCGCCGATCTTGATCAAGGAATCATAGGCGCGCTGCCGGACATCGCCGACTTCGTCCGCCAACGCATCGACCAACGGCCGTACGGCGCGAACTTCTTTCAGCTCACCCAGCACTTCAGCCGCATACTTTCGGTTGAGCCAATGGCTATCCTTGAGATCCATGAGCATCGCGTCTGCTCGCGCCGCATTGGGATCCTTCGCGCGAATCCGAAAGCTCTTGGCGATCCGTTTCCCGCCTTCTTCGACGACGCGGATGGTGGCACCGTCCCCTACCTTAAGGCGCTTCAGCTCTTCGAGCGCCTCGTCATCCACGTCCAATACGACCGTCTTCCCATCATAGGCTAACAGTTCGACTTCAAGCTGTTTCGCTTCAGGGTTCACCGCAACGACTCGTTCCGTGACGAGATTGAATCCGTCCTTCTTCGCACCGCCCTTCGGACCGATCTGAATAAGCTTTGGAGAAACTTCATCCGCCATGAGATATATCCTTACATTGAAATAAAGATTAACAGGCTGCCGAAAAACTCGGTGTCCACACAATACATTGAAATCTTTCATGTGGAACTGAGGCCCCAATAGCCTCAGAATGCTCAAACAGGCCGTCCAGCAAGGCCGCAGCGAGCGAAGAAGCGAGGCGTACGCTTCGGTACGTTGAGCCTCTGAGCGACGCGAGAACGCTGCTGGCGGACTGTTTCAGCATTCTGTTACGGCTTCGCGTTCCATCCGAGACTCGCCAACACACCCTGTACCGTTTCCTGCACCATCGTATTCTCATCTTCGAGCAGCGGAAGCAGGGGGTCGATGGCCTGCTTCGCCCCGAGCCGCGCGAGCGACTCGGCGGCATTCCGCCGCACGAGCCAGTCCTCATCCTTGAGCGACTCGATCAACGGTCCGACTCCGCGGACATCGCCAATCTTGCCCAGGGCTTCAGCCGCATGGCGCCGCACCATCCAATTATTGCCCAACAGCCCGTCGATCAAGGCCTCCACGGCCCGCGCATCGCCGATCTTTTTCAACACACGCGCCACGTCCTCACGCACCGTGTTATCGGCCAGCGCTTCGACCAACCCAGGCACCGCGCGTGCATCGCCGACACGCTCAAGCGCCCACACGGCGGCGGTCCGCACCGCACCATCTTTGTCCTTGAGTGCCTTCACGAGGGGATCGACACCCCGAGGGTCCTTCAGCTTCCCCAATCCCGACGCAGCCTGCTCGCGAATCGCCCATGCATCGTCCTCCAACGCCTCGATCAACGGATCGACGACGGACGGACCGATCCGCACAATGGCACTCGTCGCCGCTTCTCGAATCAGGACATCTTCGTCCGCCATGAGCCCGATCAGCGGCCCCACCGCATCCTCACCCACTTGACTCAAACTGGCAATCGCATGATCGCGGAGCGCTTCATTGTCGTCCCGAAGGGCCCCGATCAGTTGTTCGATCCGTTCAGCCTGCACATCGTCACTCATCGTCGTCCTGTCCTCCCTGACTCCCGACAGGCGTCCCGTCGAGCGCTTCCAGTTTGTCTGCGATCAACCCTGAATTGTACGCGACCAGGCCGTCTCGATCCGTCCTCAACCGATCGAACAGCTCCTTATACGGCCGCAACACATCCACATCTTTCACTTTGGCCAAGGCTTCCATGGCATAGACCCGCAGGGGGCGAATGGGAATGGCCTCGATATAGAGTTGGGCGGGCCTGGCATCGCCGATCAAGCCCAACGACTTCATCGCCAGTTCCTTCACGCCAGTATCCTTATCGATCCGCAACCGCTGCATCAAGGGTTCCACCGCGCGCACATCGCCAATCTTGCCCAGCAAGTCGGCCGCGGCTTCACGCACCACCCAATCGTCATCTTCCAGATACTCGATTAAGATCTCCACGCTCGGACGCCCGATGGCCAGAAGATTGATCACGGTGCTCATGCGAGCCTCTTCCCGCTCGCTCAACTCCTCAATCTCGCGAAGCGCGTCAAACACCTCGTCGATGCGTTCACGAATGGCACTCAACTTCTTGAGCGTCCGCACGGCAATGTCGCAAACGGCCGGCTGCCCCATGGCATTGATGAACGCGTCCGCCGAACGGGGATCGAGCAGATGTTCCAGCATCGTCGCCGCCATGACCTGCGCTTCCGGGTCCTGATGGGTCAACATCTCGCTCAGTGGAGCGATCGCATTCGGAATGACCCCCAACAACTGCGAGGCCACTAGGCGAATCCCCTCATCCTTCGATTCATAGAGCAGCGAGGTCAGCGCCGCGGCGGTCGTTTCGTCCAGCACCCCCGCCATATGTTCCAACGCTGCCGCGCCGGCCTTGCGGACAGCCTCATCCTCATCGCGGAGTAATCCAACCAGCGGCACGCCAGCCTGAGGATCGTTCACGCGCGCCAACATAGCCGCGACCTCGGCTTTCAACGCCGGCAAACCAGTCTGCAGCGCGTGAATGAGCGCCTGGACTGCGCGGGGCCCGCCTGACAGGCAAGCTGCCGTCGCCCGCATCCGTCGCCAATCCTCTTCGTGTATGAGTTCAGAAACCAGCGTTTCAATTGTTTCTTTTGGCATGACACTACAACCTGGCACACAATGTGTGCTGAGTCCTATGTCGTGAGTCCTGAGCTATAAACTCAAAATTTAACATTCAACATTGAGCATTGGCCCACTAGATGCGTCCCGCCCGCCAGCCCACCTTGGCTAATGTGTCTTTGACATGGTAACGGACGTTGTCGTCTGACTCGCGTGCCAACAGCGCCAACAATGGCGCAATCACGATGGCCCCGAATCGAGTCAGCGCGTCGGCAGCTTCCGCTCGCGTCACCGTATGGCGGAGCGCCTTCATGAGCGACGGCACGGCCGCCTCGTCTCGGATCGCGCCCAACGCTCGGACGGCTTCACCCAACGTCAGTATTTCCTCATCCCAACGATCGCCGCAGCCGTCAATCGCTCGCGAGACCTCCGGTCGGTCCACTCCTTCGAGCACGTTGATCAATACCGGCACCGCACGACGATCGCCGATCCGGCCCAGCGCCTCAACCGCCAGGGGCCGGAGCCCCGGCTCTTTCATCGCCGTCACGAGAAACTCCACGGCGCGTGCATCGCCGATCTGACCAAGCGCGCGGACTGCGTCCTCGCGAACCGCCCTGTCCCGATCGTTGAACAGTACCGACAGCAGCGGGTTGACAGCCTCGGGCGACCGCGCTTTCCCAAGAGCTTCTACCGCATGCAGCCGCACCAACCATTCAGTATGGGTCAGCGCGACGAGCAGCGACGACAGCGCTGCCCCCCCAATGGCAGCAAGGGCTGTCGATGTCTCCTCACGTACCGCTTTTACATTGTCCTGTAACAGCGGCACCAGCGGCGCCACCGCCCCAGGGTCTTGAATCCGACCCAACGCCTTGGCCGCATGCATCCGCACGATCCAGTCGGGACTCGCGAGCGCCTTGACGAGCGGCACGAGCACTCGTGCATCGGCAATGGCGGCCAATACCGACGAGGCCAATTCCTGCACCGTGAGCACCGGATCGGAGAGGCAGGCACCCAGCGTCGTCACCGCCGGCTCTCCGATGGCCAAGAGGGCGCCGATAGCTGCATCGCGAACCGCGCGATCGCCGTCACGAAGCACAGTGACCAGCGGCACCACGGCTCTCGGATCCCCAAGCGTACCAAGCATAGTGGCGGCCTCTTCGCGAACCGCCCAATCCTCGTCCTTGAGAGCAGCGATCTGTTCGGCTACTGCGTCTGCCATGCCCGACCTCGATTCAACAGGATGCTGAAAAAGTCTGCCAGCTTCGTTCTCGGCTCATCGAAATCCTCAACGTATCCCAGAGGGTACGCCTCCGGTTTCGACTCGCCTGCGGCCTTGCTGGACAGCCTTTTTGAGCATCCTGTGTGGCGTACTTCTGTTATCTCAGACATGCGGGTCTCGAAGTCCTACCAAGCACGCATCGCTTTTCAGACGCCTGCTAGCCCCGTTGGGCGAAATCTCCCGACGGGCCAAATCGACCTGTGTCCCCAAGTGGCATGTCCACCCGCGCATTATCGACCACGCTTGAATTGACGGTGACGTCTTCCGCCGCCGGCATCCATCCTAATTTTTCGAGTGTTTCAAGCGCCAATTGCCGCAAGGCGTCTTTTGCCGTGAGGCGCACCGACGCATAGGAGAGCACCCGCTCCCCTTCTGCAACGACTTCTGACGCTTTCGGGTCGTACAGAAAGGCAATCAACGGCTCGATCGCCGTATCACCGATGGTAGCTAGGGCGGCACTGGCCTTTTCGCGCAACACGCCGTCCTTCAACAGCATAATCAAGTCGGGAATGACGCGCGGATCGCGGAACTGGCCGAGCGCCGTTGCCGCCGCTTCCTTGATAAAGGCGTCTTCGCTGACGATACAGCCGGGGGTCGGGGTCCCATCCTGTCGAATGCCCTTGCCCTTCAACGCGTCAAGTACCGGAGGCAACGCGCGAGGATCGCCGATCATACCGAGCGATGCAATGGCATGCCGCTTTACCGCACCATCCTTCATAGCCTCGATCAAGGCATCGATGGCCCGCGGATCGCCGATCTGGCCCAGGGCAATCGTGGCATCTTCGCGGACAGCCCGATCCGGATCTTTCAGCGCGGCAATCAAAACATCGACAACTTTGGCGTCCCGCACCCAGGTTCGACCGATTTGATAGTCGGTGGTCATCCCGCCCAGCGCGCGGGCAGCATGGCACCGGACCACAAAATCTTTATCCTTAAGACACTCAATCAGCGGATCGACGGAAGGCTGGCCAATAGAGATGAGTGCCGTCCCGGCTGTTTCTCGCACCGTTTTCGAAGAATCACGGAAGAGTTTGATCAGTGCCGGGATCGCCCCAGGATCGCCGATCTTGCCCAGCGCCTCTGCCGCCGCACTTTTCACGGCGCCGTCGCGATCTCGGCAGACGAACATGAGGGCCTCGACGGCTTTCCGATCCTTTATTTCTCCACAGGTTTTCGCGGCATGTTCGCGGACACGCCACCGTTCATCCTTCAATGCGACGATCAGACGATCAACGACTGCGGCTCCCATCGAGGTCATGGCCGCCACGGCATCGCTCCGCACGTCCATGATGGAATCGTTAAACAGGACGATGAGCGCTTCCACTGCTTTCGCCCCGCCGATCCTGGCCACACCCCGGCCCGCATGAGCCCGCACTGTCCAATACTCGTCCCCACAGGCACCGACAAGCGCGTCCAACGTGGTGGAATCGGCGAGTTCGGCGAGTGCCTTGGAGGCCTCCTCGCGGGTCGCGTCGTCGACATCCTCAAGTGCTTCTAACAGATCATCAAGCGCCTGGGCCATTGGTACCGCTCCTCTACTGATAATACTGATCGCGCTGGCCGCTGTACGGATAAGTCCGGCTGCAGCGAATGATTAAGGTCTGGGTCCCTCGTCCCTCCACACATTGATCGAGCGAGTGGGCAAACTCCAACTTCCCCTCTAAGTTCACCGTGAACGGAAAATCAAACGTAAAGGCCCCAAATTTATATTTTCCCGGCTTCAATGTGAGGGCACGGGACTCCGTCGTTTTGTAGGCATCCATGGACTCAGGGTCCGACGCATAGATTGACGGAGTGACGCCGGGCACTTGCCACCAGGATTGAGGATCCATGCTGGTCGCATCGATGGTAATGGCATGCTCCTTGGTATAGGCAGCCGGCGGACCGGCCACGGCCGGCGGGACAACCGCCGCAAATCCCAGCAACCCTCCGACCAGACAACGGATCATGAACCATGTCACACTCTGCATCATGTGACCTATTGCAGGCTGGATCCCTGTGGGGCCGTGGCAAAGGCAGCCTGAAAGATTTCTTCCACGGCATGACTCTCCCATTCGGTATGTGTCTGTAACCCCAACGTCCGCATCACCGTCGCGCCGGTATCTAAAATGGAGACTGGCTGGTGAATCGCGTGACCAGGTTTAATCCCCACCCCCGAGGCAATCCATGGAACCATCGGAACGGCCTCGTCAGCCTGTTCCTGGTTCGCATCCCTGCCTTCGGCACTGAGCGACGTCACGAACAAGGTGGTCCGCTTGGTCAGCCTCTGCTGTCGATAGATGTCCAACACGGACTGTATGGCCTGATCCACCGTGCGAAGGGCGTCACGGTACTCCTTCGAGGTCCAGCCTCGGGACACGCCCACTCGACCCGCCTCAGGAAGATGCACGACCAGGAAATGCGGCAGCGAAAGTACAGCATGCCCATAGCCATGGCCACTGGTTGCTTTCTGAAAGTATTGACGGATGTAAGACACGATCCGGTCTGTGCTGCACTCGGGCTTAAGCGGCCCGCACATCTGATAATCCGTGTAAGGCTCAGGTCTCGCCAACTGATAGAGCGATTCGTCCATGAAGAAAATCGCGCTGTCGCGCCCTCCGCTCAAATCGAGGTAGTCGAACACGCTCGGAGCGCGTGGATAGCCCCGGCTGAACTCGAAGGTGTTCCAGGTAATACCATGTTTCTCGACCGGCAGCCCCGTAATCAATGACGCCATCGTCGGCAGCCGTAACGCAGGCTTCACTGCCGTGGCAGACCAGGTGACAGACCCTTCCTTGATCAACCGGCTGAGGGTCGGCATTGTGCCGCCTTTCAGGGAGTCTTGGCCGAATCCTTCGAGAACAAAGAGAATCACGTGCTCAGTCGGACCCGTTGGCAGAGAAGACTCAGCCGTCGCCGATACAGAGGCAACCGACGCGTCTCTCGGAAGGACCAGACAGAGAAAGAAAAAGGATACGGCCAGTATCCGAATCGACCACCCGCGATCAAGGGGGAATGACCTGTGCACGGATCAGTCCTTTCTACTCCAAGGGGCTTCTAGCAGGCTGCGCAAAAACTCTGTCGGCACGCCTGAACGTCACTGGCCCGCACATCTTGAATAAGGAGAGAACGCTCCCGCAGGATGCTCAAAAAGTTCGTCCAGCAAGGCCGCAGCGAGTGAAGGGCCGAGGCGTACCCTCTGGGGTACGTGGAGGGTCTGAACGATGCGAGAACGAAGCTGGCGGACTGTTTCAGCATCCTGCTACGCTATCATGGCGTTTTCCGCCAAGGCAAGCGAGGCAAGGCCTCGCCCGCACGATCCATAGCCCGCATTATTCGTGACGGTTCATCGAGAAATCACTGAGCCGAGTCGTGAGACCGGCGCGCGGAGCCGTGAGGACCCGATGCGTACTCGTGCAGTACAGTGATGGTCCAAGGGGCAGCCCGCCGGCCGAAGGCTCGTCGTAACAGCGGATCGGCGATTGCAGCAGAAACGCTCATGAGTAATGCGAGTTAGGGTTCATGTGGGTGGGGCGGTTCCTGGCAGAACAGTCATGCCCAAGAGTCAGATCCAGCCCAAATCAGAACTCGACCGCCTCGAACCCGCCCCAACAATCATTCGATAAGCAATCCCCCCTGCGATTCTCCGTTGCGGTCAGTCGCCAACATCGGGTATGTAACTTCCCCATGCCGATCGAAAACAGTTTTCAACACGACGAGATGTCACGAAAGAATCCTGGCGAACGGATCAGCGTTCGTGAGGTCTCCCCGACTGCCCTACTAGAGTCGCCTCCCGGGCAGAACGCGATGGCCACGCTCGGCACGCGCTTCTCATACGCTGGTGTCCGCGTGATCGTCTTGCTGAACGGCTCCATCATGGGGACCGATGTCTTTGGGGTACAACGATTGGATGAGCTGGGCGGGCTCAAACGTGGCTACTCGCGCGGCGTGGCGGGGCTCGATGCCTTATTGGCCCTGATGCGCGAAGGCAGCAATGGCATTGCTCCGCTGCCCGGCGGGCTGAAGCCACCGCTCGCAAATGATGACGCCACCAAGAGGCTGCTCGATGAGCAGATCGGGGATGCAGGCAATTTCACCAATGCCTATGTGGAACTGATGAGACAGTCGCTCAACCGAAGCCTGGATCGTCCGATCCATTGCGTCCGCGAGCTCTGGTCCTGTGAACATCATCACCTGGGCCGTGCCATAGCGGCCGTCTCAACGCTCGGACGTCTTCGCGACTGGTGCGAGACCCACAAGCTGGGCGAGGGAGATCGGATCCTCGTGCAGGCTCATGGGCAGGCAGGACTAGTCCTCGCCCTCGTCTCGAACCTCTTGTGTGCGGCCTCGACCAGCAGCCGGACGCGACTACTCGACCTCTTATCGGCTTTTGCCTCGCAGGTGAATCGACCAGACATCACCTCGACGATTCAACGTGTCGCGCCGTTGTTGTCGAATGACACCCTCCTCAATGGAGCGACGCTGGACGTTGTCACGTTTGGCATGCCGGTACGCTACGGGTGGGATCCATCTGGATTGGGCACACTGCTGCACATCGTCAACCATCGAAATCTTCGAACCGACGGCAAGACCTGGCTTTCAAAGATGGAGTTGCCCCAGATCACGATGGAAATGCCGATCGCGTGGGGCGGAGATTATGTACAGGAGTTGGCCGTGGCTGGCAGCGATGCCGTGCCGACGACCGATGCAGCCAAGGCAGCCAATAAAGCCCTCTGGGAACTTGTGGAGCCGTTTGATGGATTCGAACGATGGCTCGAATGTGCCCGCCGTGCCGTCCGTATCCCGAGTGAGGGGCTGGGGATTCTCGCCGACTACAAAGATTCCAACGGGTCAACGAATGTCCGCGACCACTACTACGGCCACGCGGCCTATACTCGCCTCAACACGATGCTCTTCAACACGACCGAGATCGTTCGCACCCTCTATTCATAGAGAACCATCCTCGACCACTAATCCCAAGGATGTTCAAAAAAGCTGGCAGGCTTCGGAGAAACTCATTCTATACGCAAATCGTCGATGGAATCTTCCATGGGCGCCGATGTCAAAATAATCGCAGGGTGCTCAAAAAGGCTGTCCAGCAAGGCCGCAGCGAGTGAAGACCGGAGGCGTACCCTCTGGGGTACGTTGAGGATCTGAACGATGCGAGAACGACGCTGGCGGACTTTTTCAGCATCCTGCTACCCTTCGCGCAACTGCACCGCTAAAGGTTCCCAGGAAAATATGCCGTCAAGGTAGGCATGGCCGTTCGGCGTGGTGGCAACGAGTTCGATGGATTCGTATACGCTGATCGTCGTGCCGCTGCCGGCTGAAGCGGAGACTTGCATAGTGAGGGCCGCGCTCGGCGCGAGTGACGCAATGTCCTGATGCGTCCGCAATTGTGTCGGCGAGGCGAGAAGATTCACGAACCGCGCGGGCGGCGCCTGACGAAACTCGCCATCATAGGTCATCCACAGTCGCGCGACGGCCGACACATGGGCGTACCACTCGTCTCCGACCGCGTTCGCTTCTACCCAATTAAACAAGGTGTTCACCCGCGACATGATCGACACCGTCGTCGGTTCCATCGAGGCGGGAATCTGCAGCAGGGTCGTGTAGCCAGCGTGGACATATCCGAACGTATCCCAGAGCGAAGGATTCGCCCCGACCCGCGCCTGGACCGATTTATTCGGCAACGCATGCTCCACGTAGTGGGGATTCGCAGCAAGGCGAAGGTAGTGCGTATCTTCAAAGTATTTGATCTGATCGAGCTTGCACAGCGTTTCATCCCGATCGCCGAATCCGATGGTATTCGGCGCCGAGACACTATCCGCTCCGGTAAAAATCAACTTGCTCCAGCCGATCGGCGCAATGCAGCTGGCACTCGCCGACCCGTTCAACTTCTCCAGCACCGCCACACGATTCTTGATGTCGCTGAAGACCGACTCCAGCCCTTCTTTCGTTCCGCGGACCCGTTCGACCAGAAGAGTCTTTTCGAGTTTCCGTTGTTCTTCGAGTTGCCGCACAAACGAGGCTGTCTGCCGATCGAGTTCCAACACTGGTGCCATCGGATCCCCCTTTTCATGTAAAATTCTCCATAGAAGACGGAAGACGAAGAGAGATCAGCAAGATAGGTGCCCCTTCTAACCTCGCGCAAACTGGCTCTGAACGATATTTAGCCGAAGGGGGGAACCAACGAGAGGCACAGGTTTGAACGGGGGACGCCAACTAGGGCCACATGAAGGGACTGATACAGGCACTTCCCTGGGCCTAGGCGCGAGGTGCCTTGGTCAGTCTTGTCTTACCCTTTCTCGCCAATTCAAGGAGCACGCGCAACCCGTAATAGAAACATTCCTTGTTGTACCGTTTTTTCCATTCCTTGAGGGTGCTCTGCCCCGATTTGCTCTTTCGGCGAAGCGCCTGTGCCACGTCCTTGTGCAACCGGCATCGCGACTCAGAGGCCCGTTGTATCCACATCGGCGGGATATTCGCTCCGCCTCGCTGGAGAAGCCGATAGCCTTTCAACACGCTCCCGTCCGCACTCTCAAACAATGTTGCTTCCCTTGGCATGGCATCACCTCCGTGAGTGGTTCCTTGCAGATCAGTATTCAGGCGAATAGATAATCTCTACTCCGCACGAAAATGGTTCCTGGCACCGTTGAACCCTCCGTGTTCTTGAAATCGATTCTGAATACCCCTTCGGTAGGGATGATGGAAGCTACGGAGATATCCACAGGTGAGATGCCATCCTTAATCCCGCGCAAATTGACTCTGGTTATAATTCAGCCGAAGGTAAGAACCAACGACAGTCACAGGTTTGAATGACATACACATGAGAAACGGTCCTTAACGCCACTTCTTACATGTGATCGATGGTTGGGCTAGGAGAAGTAGGCGGCGGAAGTCTCAGCTCCGATTGTTCGGCAAGGACATTCATTTTGTCCAACTGCTTTTCTCTAGAATCAGGCCAATTGACGATGTCTGCATGGCGAGGGTGAGGCGTGGGGGCAGGTTCTATCAGTAGACCTGCAGAGGATAGAATGACATCGGCCGAAACATCTGCCCTGGCTAATACCCGTTGACCATCTTGTCGTTTCTCCGTGACGTACTTCTCACCGATTAGCCAGACTTCATCATCGTTGCAACCCTCGGTGCGATATACCGAAGTCTTGGCAATCGTAGACGGGGGTTTGGGAGTCCTAGGCGAGAAGGCCTGGGGCGAAACATTGTCGGTCTTGTGATTAAACCACTTTCGCTGGGTTAAAAAGCGGGTTATCCGTTCGTTTGGACATACGCCTATGGTTGGAAGTGGATCAGGCACTGGTACATTGCTTTGTTAGTATTTCAGTAAGTCGAGTTGGCCACCCGTCCACAAAGGGCTTTGATGCACTTTCTCTGTTGTTGAGGGCACCAAGAATCGCAGAAAAAACTATCTCGTCTCCATGAACCAGTAGAGACAGCCTTCTATATTTCCCAAAACGCCACTCAAATGCGATTTCTCCGTCAACAGAAGGAACCGCTTCCGGTGGACGAACGACGTCAGGCGCTAGATAAATTAACCTGATGGCACGCCCAACTGACGCCGAAGAGATGGGGACAGCTTCTTCACCATCCCATCCTTCCCTTGAACAAGCACTTGCGATGTCTAGAATTTCATCTCTGAGTAATTCCTTCCACGCAAGTGAAACAGGCTCAGTCGTCTGCCCATTGGACTCAGACAGGACACCGCCCTTTTCCTTAGCTCTTTCGAACAAGGCGGATGGACCTGACCCCGTCTCCCAGCGATTGGACATTAATATTTCTCCTGAAAAACTCATTTGTTGAAGAGTTCCTTGGTTCTGTGAAGGAGGCTAGCCTCAAAGATAGTATTCTTTAGTTCTCTCAATTGGTCAAGAGTTTCCCACACGGGGAACGAATCTAATGGTACTTTCCCAGGCCGGGAAACATCAATGTCCAAGGCAACAGCTATAGCCCCAGGATAGATTTGCTGTATGGGGTAATGCCTTACCACAGCAAGTGCCTTGTACTTTGGTACCTTGATAGTGACGGAGTTAGAAAAGTCCAGGATATCTTGGAAGGGGAGATCCGGTGGGATTCTAGGCGGGGCGGTGAAATAGTCATAGAGTTCGATCGTCGACCCAGGAATGACTATTTGATTAATGTATCTGACCGCCAGCCTAGTTATCTGTGTTAAATTCAAGGCTGCGGCGTAGATCTCCCATACCTGTCTGGCCTCTTCTCGCATACTTTCCCAGCCAGGCCAAACCTCATACGGATCTGGCTTCATTCTATTGTGCGTAAAACCATCAAGGCGGAGTTGCATTATTCCCTTCTGATCTTCTGATTCTAGCCAGAGGCCATGAACGCCTGAGGCCACAGGCGAAGCAACAACTTTGGTTCCTTCTATCTGGACACCGCCCTCAAACTTATACCGGAGTTTCTTGTTTGGATATTTAGCTGCTAACCTACTGGTGAGGCTTTCGAGGAGATGAAACTTCTCCGAAGGCAAGGAGTCAATTCTGATGTCGATGAGGGCTTCACTAACTGGTGGTTTTTTGTACCGAGGGGCTTCCAACATATGTACGCACAACCATATCAGACTGGTAAAAGACTCTGTGGGGAGTGAGTATACAGCTACAAGCGTGCGTTGGCTACCGGTTGGCCCTCGGCGCATGACAATCGCCTGTCTTGCAACTTAGCGTCATAGCCGTTGATTAGCAGTTGCGACTATCTCCCGGATACGCCACTCGCCAATTCTTGCCGAAACCAAGGTCCACTTTAAATAACACCGAGAGCTGATTCGCTTCTCCCCCTATCTTTTCACTTGGGAGTGGCTGGGATGATCCCGACTGCGCGCGTCGGACGAGCACATTCTTATCGTGCGCGTTCCGCGAGCAAAGGGATCGTCCCAGCTACCCCCTTCTCTCACTTTTTAAAGATCAGTCTCGGCTCCGTCATATCTCCCATCGAGACCGCTACCAACTCCCATCCACTCGCGCCAAACTCGTTCAGCTTCGTTTGCATATTCTGGGTGTCCGGAAGCACCTCGATGATTTTGTACTGAAACCGTTTCGGCTCTTGAGCCTTCGCTGCAAACGGCTGCCCCATGAGAAGCAGAAACCCCAACACGCCAAGACTGACGCCCGCTATAAACCACGCCCCTGAAAAACGTACGTTCTGCATATCTCACCTCGCTTTGTTTTCTATTACGGATGCGCCACTCGCCAGTTGTGTCCTGTCCCTAGATCGACTTTTAAGGGCACCGACAATCCCAGCTTCTTCCCCGTCGCTTCCATCTCGGTCTTCACGAGATGCTTCGCCTCGTCCAATTCCTTCTCCGGCACCTCGAAGATCAATTCATCGTGGACCTGGAGAATCATCTTGGTATGCGGCAGCTCCTGTTGCAGCCGCTGGTTTACATCGATCATTGCCACTTTGATGAGGTCCGCGGCTGAGCCCTGGATCGGACTGTTCACCGCCATACGCTCGCCGAATCCGCGCTGCACCGGATCGCCGCTCTGCAACTCTGGAATCGGACGCCGCCGGCCGAGGATCGTCGTCGTGTAGCCTTTGGTTTTTCCTTCTTCGATATTCCGGTCCATCAAGGCGCGCACCGCTGAAAACTTCTCAAAGAACGTCTCGATGTATTTCTTCGCGTCCGCCTGCGACACGCCGATATTCGAGGCCAGACCGAACGGACTGATCCCATACACAATTCCGAATACGACCGTCTTGGCCGCGCGTCGCATATCTCTGGTGATCTGACTGGAGGGCAGAGCGAAAATCTCCATAGCCGTGGCCATGTGAATGTCTTCGCCTTTGGCAAACACGGCAAGCAAGCGCGGATCTTGCGACAGGTGCGCAAGGATACGCGGCTCGATCTGGCTATAGTCGGCACAGAGGAGCGTGTGGCCTGCAGGCGCAATGAAGGCTTCGCGAATGCGCAAGCCATAGTCGCCCTTCACCGGAATGTTTTGCAGATTGGGCTCGGTGGAGGAGAGCCGGCCGGTCGCAGCGACGGTTTGATTCAACGAGGTATGCAGCCGCTTGGTCTCCGGATTCACCAGTTCTGGTAGTGCATCCACATAGGTGGACTTGAGTTTACTGAGGCTCCGATAGTTGACAATCTGCGCGGGCAATTCGTGTTGGGTGGCGAGCTGCGTCAGTGTGTCTTCGTCGGTCGAGTACCCGGTCTTGGTTTTCCTGATCGGTTTGAGTCCCAACTTCTCGAAGAGCACCGTGGCGAGCTGCTTCGGCGAATTGATATTGAACTCGCCGCCGGCCAATCCTTCGATCGTCTTGATCATCTGGTCAAGTTCCCGTTCCAATTCTTTGCTGAGCGCGCGCAGGCCCTCGATATCCAATAAAAATCCGTTCCGCTCGATCTCGGCCAACACCGGCACCAGCGGCATTTCAACATCGTTGAAGAGTCTGAGGCTGCCCTGCTCCGACAATCGTTCCGTCATGACCGGGGCGAGCCTGGCTAGCACCGACGCAGCCTCTGTTGCCTCCTCGCGTGATCCGCTGTCCTCATCGAACAGGGATTGCGGTGCGGCGCTGTCTTTTTGTCCGGTCCCAAGCCGATGGTCCAGCACTTCCAGCGCGATGGTTTCAAGCTGATGGTCGCGGCGGTTGGGATTGAGCAGATAGTCCGCCACCATGGTATCCATATAGGGACCTGCGAGGGTCACTCCGATACGGTGAAAGGCCAACAGGGTCGATTTTAGATCGTGGACCACCTTGGTTCTCGTAGGGTCGTGCAGCAAGGCAATGATGGGCCGCATATAGGTTCGGACGTCGAGAGGAATAAAGGCGGTCTTGTTTCCTGTAGACAGGGCGATCCCCTCCACATCCGCCTGCACACCGGGCCCAGGGGAGAGCAGACACTGCAGGCCGAGGACGCCACCCTTCGACAAGCCCTCCACAAATCGCTGTGCGGAGGGTTCATCCTGAATGAGCTCTGTCCCAACCGCGTTCGTGCCGGCTAGTTTAGACGCAGGCTGAAAGGACTTGAGGAGCGTGGTGAACCCCAGCTCGCGCAACAAATCAGTGAGCTGGTCCTGATGGGGCGGCTGAATGTGATAAGTCTCGGGATCGAATGTGACAGGACTATCCAGCTGGATGGTCGCCAGCCGCCGGCTGAGACGGGCGTGCTCGGCCTGGTCGATCAACAGGGCTTTGATTCGAGGCGGCGTGACCTCCTCGACGCGGCGTAAGAGCTCTTCAATCGTGCCGAATTGGGCGATCAGTTTCATCGCCGTCTTCTCACCGATGCCCTTCACGCCGGGAATATTGTCCGCCGCATCGCCCATAAGCCCCATGATCTCCACGACACGCGCCGGCTCCACGCCGAAACGTTCGCGGCATTCCGCTTCTCCGAGCCACTTGTCTTTCACCGGATCGTAGATGCGCACGTGGGGCGTCAGGAGCTGGAACATGTCCTTGTCGCCTGTGACGATAACGACGTCGAACCCGGCCTGTTCGGCCTGCTGCGCGAGGGTGCCGATCAAATCGTCCGCCTCGTATCCCTCCTGCCGGACGGCGGGAATGTTGAGGGCCTCCACCACGCGATGGATGTAAGGGATCTGGGCGCTCATGCCTTCCGGCATCGGCGGCCGCTGCGCCTTGTAGGCCTTGAACTCCGCGTGGCGCAACGTCGGACCCTTTTCGTCAAACGCCACGACGAGGCCGTCCGGCTTCTTCTCGCGAATAATCTTCAGCAACATCGTCGTGAAGCCGAGGATGGCGTTGGTCTGGAGCCCTTTGGAATTATTCAGCGCCGGCAGGGCAAAGAACGCACGATAGATATAGGCGCTCCCATCGATCAGGTAGAGCGTCTTACGGCTGGACTCGGTGCTCGGCATGGGGCTAACCCGCACTATTCATGACGGTTCGTCGCGAAATCGCTGAGCCGCGGCGCGAGACCGGCGCGCGGAGCCCTGAGGACCCGATGCGTACTCGTACAGTACGGTGAGGGTCCGAGGGGTGAGCCCGCCGGCCGGAGGCTCGTCGTAGCAGCGGATCGGCGATTGCAGCAGAAGTGTTCATGAATAATGCGGGTTAAGGACCAGGGGCCAGCGTCAGCGGTGGTTTACCAAGCTTGCGGCGCATGGAATTAATGACGCCCATCAAGGTCGGCTGGCCTACCATTCTGGCTTCCAGCTCGCGCTTTCTGGGGAAATCCAGGAGCGAAACCCCAATCAACATAGTCAGCAGGCCCTGCCCCGGCAAAAAGATCATAGCAAAACCGGCCAAGAGGAGCACGACGCCAACGACGTTCTTGACGACCAACCCCACCAGACGCAGCACGGGATGATGGTCTTTCATCCAATGGCGGGGAGTACGCGTGTCAAAATAGTCGGCCGGCAACCGGACCAGAATCAGCGGGATGGCAATCAGGGAGCCGATAAAGCTGATGACCGAGGCCACGGTGAGACCGATGAGCACATCGACCGGAATCCATTGCTGGACTGTTGCGAGTAAGCCATCCATGGAGCGCGACATCCTACCATGCGACCTGGAGGCACTCAAGCCAATGACCGAGCCTAGCCCGCATGATTCATGAAGCTTCTGCTGCAAGCGCGGATACGCGGCTGTGACGGGCAGTCTCGCCGTTCAACCCATCGACATACTGCACGAGTATGCCTCAGGGCTTCACGGCTCCGAGTGCCCGTCTCGCTTCGCATCTGCACGCTTTCGCGACGAACCTTCATGAATAATGTGGGCAGGCGACGGTTTACGGCACGTTTCTCAACCAGCTATAATTATTACATCATGTCGCGTCGTAAGCCCCTCACACTTCGGATCAGCCCCTTGCTAGGGATCGCGGTCCTTGGCATGGAACTCCTTACGATTCCTTCCTCCATCTGTGCATCCGATGATCTTCATATCGAGATTACGAAGAAAGGCCTGGGCAAGGAGGTCGTCATCACGCAGGGGGCACGCGAGTGGTTCTTGCTGATCGAGGTGACGCCGGAGAATTCTGTGGTCCTGCGGCAGGAAAAAGAGCACGATACGTATCTCGTGGACGAGAGTGAAACGCATGACCGTCCCATGACCACGGGCGAAGTCGACGCGGCCATTACCGATTATGTGAACAGCGTCAAAGCACGCGCCACGAAGAAGTAGTCACCAACTATGGCGGTTCAACCCAAATTCGTCATCTTCGCCCATCACGCCACCTACGATACGCTGCACCAGGTCGCAACCCTGGGCCTCACAGCCGCGGCGATGGGGAAGGACGTGATCGTGATCCTCTTGTTCTGGACGATCAAGAAACTGGCCGAGGGAAAGATCGACGTGATCGACTTTCCTCCGGAATATGCCTCATCGGCGGACGAGGTGGCGCGGCTCTTGAAAGAGAAGAAAGTCCCGAAGATTTCAGAGATGTTTCAGGACGCAAAACACGTCGGGAAGTTTCGTCTGATCGCCTGCAGTGCCGGCCTGGAATACATGGGCGTGGACAGTGCCGTCGTCGAAAAGAACGTTGACGAAGTCATGGGACTACCAGCCATTATCGCGCTCACCTCCGACGCGGAAACGAAGCTGTTCATCTGAATGCCGTGAGGCGTAAAACGTAAGGCGTCAGGCGATGGTGAATTTCACGCGCTCACGCCTCACTCCTCACGCCTAACGTGTTTTTTCAACTCCGACCCGATTGCAGTATTCAATGAGTTTGCACTTGCTGCAGAAGGGCGAGACTGGTTGGCAGAGGTTCTGCCCGTAAGGGACAAGCAAATCATTGAAAGTAATCCAATACTGCTTGGGAAGCTTCCGGCGTAGCGCTTCTTCTGTTTCCTCAGGCGTCTTCGTTTTGACGTAGCCCCAGCGATTGCTGATCCGATGCACGTGGATATCCACGCAAATGCCGGGCTTGCCATAGCCGACCGTCACCACCAAGTTCGCCGTTTTCCGGCCGACCCCTGACAGAGTGACCAGCTCCTCGATGGAGTCGGGAACCGTTCCTCCATAGACGTCCAGAAGGCGACGGCAAATGGCATGGATGGATTTGGCTTTCGTCCGGTAGAACCCGACGGGATAGATGGCTCGTTCGATCTGCTGGAGCGGGAGGGTCAGCATCATGGCAGGCTGATGCGCCAGTGCGAACAACCTGGCACTGGCTTCACGTGTCGTCTTGTCTTTGGTCCGGAGGCTGAGGAGGCACGATATGAGGATGCGAAATGGGTCTCGGTTCGATTCGCGCGCCACCACGCCGAGGACCGGCTCCTCCCACCGCCGAATCTCGCGCTTCACAATTCGAAGCACAGCAGTGATCTGGTCCTGGCGCATGGACGAGGAAGGAATATGAAGGCCTTGAGAGGGATGCGATCAACCGAACGGGGAGCCCGTGGAAGGACGCTTACTCTGGCTTACGCTTCGACAACCACTTTTGACGCCGCCGCTGCGCCTCGCGTTCCTTGGCTTTCTTCCTGACACTCGGCTTCTCGTAAAACCGCCGACGCTTCAGTTCGCGGAAGAGTCCTTCCCCCGCGAGCTTTTTCTTGGCAACTTTGAGGGCTTTCTCGACGTTATTATTGAAGACTTTAATTTCCATTCTTCCCGTCTGTGTACTTTCCCAGGCGATGCCTGTAGAGGTTTTTTTCTCGTACCAGCCTGACCCTGACCAAGTGGGGCAGTGTAACATAGCCCCCTGAGTTCCTCAAGACGGTTTGTCATTTGCTGAATCCGATCGAGAAGTGATGACTTAAGACGTTGATTGCGTTGAATATTTATGTTTTCCGCGACTGTATGACGTCCTGCATCGGCCGCCGCGATCGCCAGTACCAGTCCAACGGTGATATCAGACCGAACCCGTGGCTTCACCTCTGCCGAGCAGGCATGAAGAAGGGCTCCGGCCTCCGCTGCCTGTTCGGCGATTTCAAGCGGAATCTCCGTCGCCAGATGGAGCGCAGACGACAAGACGGCAGGACGAGTCCGGTCTGTCTTCGCGAGCCTCGCGGCTCGGAGAAATCGCCGATAGGCTTCGCCATCTGCTTGCATCAGCTCGCAAAGCCGCCGACCAATCTCACTCAGCCGATGTTCCACTCCTCGTTGCCGGCTGAGGCGCGCCCCCATAATCCCCAGCGAGGCTGCGAGAGCGCCCACCAAGGCCGCGACCGTGCCGCCAGCCGGAATCGGAGTCGCCGCGGCCACAGCGTCCAAAAAATCCGCGAGCGATTGCGCTTGCAGATCAACCGGCTCCTGTTCGCGAGACGGGGCATGTCGTGCCAGCTCACCGAACAGCCGAGTCTCCAATCTCGTCTCCAGCACCTGCGTTGCATTGAACTGTTCCAGCGCCAGGCTATGCGCGGCGGCCTGAACCAGCGCCGCCTGGGGCACAAGCCCGACCACTTCGCTTCCCGCTACCGCCACGCCTTGCTTGGCTGCGCGGGCTCGGACCGCTTCAAACGCGACATGGATAGGGGTGATGATGAAATCGGTCAGATTCATGGCGACCTGAACCAGCTGACGACTGGCCAGCTCCACCCCGATTGCTTTGAGATGGGGCAACCCGCCGTTCGATTGGCGAATGTCCTTTGCGATGGACCGAGCCAGCGCCAGATCTGTTGAGCGGAGATTCACATTAAAGGCGATCAAGGAAGGTCGCGCGCCGATCACCATGGCACCGGCCGTCTTATGGAGACGGGGGGGGCCAAAATCCGGTGTCCAGTCCGGATCGGAGGCCATGCGGAAGGCGAGGCCTTGAAGTCCTCCTCGACGAACCGATTCGAGTGGGGCATGATCGCAGTGCATGGCCGCTTGTTCATAGAGGAATACCGGGATCTCCAGCTCCGTCCCCACCCGTTGCCCCAATCGCTTCGCCAGATGAATACAATCCTGCATCGTCGCACCCTGTACCGGCACGAAGGGCACGACATCCGTTGCCCCCACCCGCGGATGGACACCCTTGTGCTTCCGAAGATCGATGAGATCGGTCGCCACGCGAATGGCGCGAAAGGCCGCTTCAGCAACGGCATCCGGTTCGCCGGCAAAACTCAAGACGGAGCGATGGTGATCCCGATCCATCGTGTGGTCCAACAGCCAGACCCCTGGCACGGACTCCACGGCATTCACCAGCGCACGCACCGTCGTCTGGTTTCGTCCCTCACTGAAGTTCGGCACACATTCGACGATTCGATCCACGTCCTGCCCCATCAAGAATCAAAACAACGAAGCCGGAGGTCTGATCATCATCCCTCCGGCTTCTCTCTCTCCACTGAGTCCCTGTCTGTGCCGTTACTTCGTCTTTTTCACAAACGCTTTATAGATCGTTCCCGACTTCGTCTGTTCTTCTTCAAGTCCGACCATCTGATGGCCGGTCGTGTCGCACCAGGCCGGCATGTCCTTCTTGATGCCTTCGTCGTCTGAGACGACTTCAAGAACCTGGCCCAACGTCAATTCCTTGATCTTCTTCAAGGTCATGATAATCGGCATTGGACAAAAGTAGCCGAGCGTGTCGAGCTTCACATCGGCTTGAATCATCAATAAGACTCCTGGCAAGCGGCGAGGGGCAAGGGGCTAGAGGGAAAATCAGACCCCTCGCCTCTAGCCTCGGGCCTCTAACCTTATTTTAAATGAACAAGTTCACACTGCCCTGTTTGGCTTCCGCGAGATAGGTGGTCACCCCCGCGAACTGATCGATGCCCTCGATGAGCGTATCTTTCGTGATCCCCATCAGCCCCATGGTCGTCGTACAGGCAATAAAGTGAACACCGAGGTCCAGCGCCGTCTCCATGAGTTCCGGCACACCCGGCATCCGGTTCTGCTTCATAACCTTTTGCATCATCTTCGTGCCCAGTCCCCAGAAATGGAACCGCGAGAGCGGAAGGCTGTCCGCACCTCCTTTATTCAGCAGACCGAACATCCGACGAAGCCAGTCCTTGGCAGAACTGGCCGCGCCTTGCCGGCGAATGGCATTGAGACCCCAGAAGGTGAAGAAGACAGTCACCTGCATCCCCATGGCGGCTGCCCCGGTGGCGATGATGAACGCCGCCATCGCTCGGTCCATGTCGCCGCTCAGCAGCACAATCGTCACCTTGTCAGGCTTGGTGGTCTGTAAGTCGGCCAACGCGACCGCTGGATCCATCTGCGCGATTGTCATGGCACTCTCTTTCCTGTCTGGTTCGCATGAATTTGCTGAATTCAACGGGATTTTGACTATAGTCTCCGCTTCTTTTTCTTGTCAAGGAGAGGGTGGGAGGGGAACAGCCAGACCATCCTTCTTGCTCACCGAGGCCGCACGATCAGAATGTGCTCCCTCGATGTGCGCAGTGAAGGACAGTCTGGCTGCTCCCCTAGGGCAAAGTGGGGGAAATCGGAAGGCCCTCGCCTGGGCTAATGGTGGCGGCTGGCTTGACGTTCCATTACCCACTCGCTATATTCACGATCAAGCTGCTGCAGTCCAGGCTGGTCCTCTCACGTACCTCCTTCCTCTGTCAATGAACAGTGACCTCATCACCGAGATCAAGCCATCCAAGAACGCGCCACTGTTCGGTTTTTGGTACCCCGCTTGTCTCAGCAGTGAACTCGCTCCCGGCAACCTGAAGGGGACAATCCTGTTGGGCCTCCCGATCCTCGTCTGCAAGACAGCACATGGTTCGGTCGCGGCCATGCGCGATATTTGTCCCCATCGCGGGATGCCCCTGTCCTTCGGCAAAATGAACGGCGACTGTGTCGAATGTGCCTACCACGGTTGGCAGTTCGATCAGGCAGGCCGTTGCCGGGGGATTCCTGCGCTGGTCGAAAACTCCCCTATTCAAGTCGACAAAATTGGCATCACCACCTACGCCTGCCGCGAACAGGACGGCTACGTGTGGGTGTTCGTTCCCGACCCTCAACAACCGAACCAGACCATCCCGGACGTGCCGCCGCTGCCGCTCCCCTCGTCTCCCTATCGGATGATTCACATTTCGACGCTGTTGGATTGCACCATCGACGACGGCATCGTCGGCTTGATGGACCCGGCTCACGGCCCCTTTGTGCATCAAAGCTCCTGGTGGCGCACCCAGGCGAGCATGCACGAAAAGGCCAAGACCTTTGAACCGATTCCCAACGGCTTCCGCATGGTGCCGCACGCTCCCTCAAAAAACAGCGGACCGTACAAGCTCCTGAACTTGTTTTACGGCGGGCCGCTGACGACGACCATCGACTTTGTACTGCCCAACCAGCGATTCGAATTCGTCCAGTGCGGATCGCTCTTCGTGTCTAGCCGCGCCACGGTCACGCCGATCAGTGAACAGCAATGCCGCATCGACTTTGCCGCAGCGTGGAACTGCCTCAGCTGGGTTCCTTTTTCCAAGGCCGTCTTTCGCTATTTCGCCAACATTTTCATGACGCAGGATCGAGAGGCGATGGAACGCCAGGCGGTGGGATTGCGCTACAAACCGGCCTTGATGCTCATCGACGATGCCGATACGCCGGCCAAGTGGTACTACAAATTGAAAGCTGCGCACCTCACGTCGGTGCAAACAGGCCAGCCTCTCGACCATCCGCTCAAAGAACGTGTCACGCTTCGCTGGAAGAGTTAAACGCAGTCAGGATCTTGGTGGACAAGAGCGCGACTCGAAGAAGACCTTACCTTATCATCCTGCTCTCGACGATCATTCTTTGCACGCAGGCCTTCCCCCTCTGGTCAGCCGACAGCCGTCGCCTCGCAACGGTTCCGGCACTGGGTGTGCTCGCCGGAGGACAGCCCGGAATCATCCACTACATCGTGCTCCAAATCGACAAAGACCCTCGACAAGAGGGACCGACAGTCCAATTCAATGAGATGAACCTGGGCGGCGGTTCAATCGTCAGCGAGGATTGGAAAGAAGGCGTCAAGCAAGCCGTCGCCGCTGCCACGAAGGCGGTGGGAGAGGACGGGCGAGAGTGGGTGATCACGATCAAGAACCGGTCGTACAATGCGTTGACCGAGGGAATGAGCGCCAGCAGCGCCGTCGCGGTCGGCATCGTGGCAGCCTGGCGAGGTGACGACATCAAGTCAGACGTCGCCCTGACCGGAAAAATCATGCCGGACGGTCAGATCGAGCCGGTGGGTGCACTTCTCATCAAAGTCGAAGCGGCCGCCCGCGCACAGTTTAAAACCATTCTGGTGCCTCGCGGGCAACTAGACACGGCTGACTGGGATCTCTCCCAGCTGGCAACCCGATGGAACATCAACGTCATTGAAGTGGCAACACTGGAGGAGGCCTATCTGCTCATGACGACGGCCGCGCCTTAGTAGTTCATTTCGCATCCATCTGCACTAACAGCTCCATCGCCTGCCGAATCTGGGCGCGCGAACCGAGTAACACCACGATATCGCCCGTCATCAACCGAGTCTTCTCCGATGGATTCGCTTGCGTCACCCCAGCACGGGTCCAGGCAATCACCGAAGCGCCCGTGCGTGGGCGAAGAGCAATCTCTGTCAACGTTTTCCCCCGTGCAGGGGAATCGTCGTCGATGCGGCAGGTTTCGACTTCTGCATCGGTCGAGGTCCCGCCACGAAGATGATGCTCGAATTCCGGCAATTCGCTGCGACGAAGCAAGGCATACCCTTCACGGCGAACTTGTTCAGCCTTTTGCCTCACAAAGTCCGGCGGCATGTTGTAGGTGCGCAGCACCAAGGCAAAGATCTCGATGGAGGTTTCGAATTCCTCCGGCACCACATCATCCGCGCCGAGCTGGTGCAGCTCCTCGAATTCGCGCAGATAGCGAGTCCGCACGACGACATGGAGTTTGGGGTTGAGTCCCTTGGCGATCTGTACTGCCCGCCGGGTGATAAACGGATCCGAAATGGCGACCACCAACACCTTCGCGTCCTCGATCCTCATGTGCCGCAACACATTCGGATTCGTGGCATCGCCGTAGTAGACGGGCACCCCGTGGTTCGCTTCGCGGCTGACGGTATCCCCGTCGAGATCCAAGGCGAGATACGGGATCTCCGTATCGCCGAGGACGCGGGCGAGATTCCTCCCATTCAACCCATACCCCGCAATAATGACGTGGTTCTTCATCCGAATCTGTTTCCCTTCAGTCTGCAGGACATGGGCAGTGGTGCGACTAGGCAACCAGTGACGAAGCCGCTGCCACGCCTCCACGCGGCGGGCCAGGTGCGGCGACCACTGCATGAGAAAGGGCGTCACGATCATGGAGAGCACCGAAACCGCGAGAAAAACCTGATACGGATCACCCCGCAAGAAACCGCTCTCCTGCCCTTGCTGCGCCAGCAAGAAACTAAACTCTCCAACCTGGGCCAGGGCGATGCCCACCATAATCGCCGAACGTGGGGGGACCTCCGCCAACAAGACCGCTCCGGCCCCGGCGACAAACTTCACCAACAGAATCGTCACTAGTAGGCCGACCACCGGCAGCGGATGCGCGAATAACACCCGCCAGTCCATGAGGATGCCGATCGACACGAAGAAGAGACTGTTGAAACTGTCGCGGAACGGCAGCACTTCGGCCATGGCCTGATGGCTGTACTCCGATTCGGAAATGACCAACCCGGCGATGAACGCGCCCAACGCCAACGAGAGACCGCCGAGCGAGGTGAGCCACGCGATGCCGAGACAGGAAACGATGATCGTCAGCAAGAACAGCTCGCGGCTCCGGCTGCGGACGATATGTCCCAACACCTTGGGAACCAGATACCAGGCGGCTGCAATGACGAGCACGACGACAAGAACCGACTTCCCCAAGGTGAGCAAAATCGCCAGCCCGCCTCCATCTGATTGGCCGCCAAGAATCGGCGTCAACAACATCATGGGTACGACGGCCAAATCCTGAAAGATGAGGATTCCGATCGTGGCGCGGCCATGGATCGAGTCGCTGTCCCCCCGTTCGGCCAAGGTCTTCAACACGATCGCCGTGCTGCTCAGGGAGAAGAGGAATCCCCAGAACATCCCCTGCTGCCAGGACAGTCCGATGAGCATCGCCCCGAACCACGCGATCAGCAGCACACCGCCGACCTGGATCGGCGCGGCCAGAAACATGAGGCGGCGCATGGAGGCCAAATGCACCAACGAGAATTCGATGCCGATGGTGAAAAGGAGCAGAACGATCCCGATCTCCGCCAACACTTGGACCGTGCCGATGTCCGAGATGAGGTTCAACCCATAGGGTCCGATGATCGCGCCGGCGACCAAGAATCCTGCGATCGAGGGAAGCCGGAACTGGTGGAATACGAAGACGACGGCGATCGACGCCGTGAAGATCACGAGCAGATTTGCAAGCACGCCGTAGTCGGTCATAAAGATTCGTATCTCGTCGTTCGTCTCTCGTGAATGAATTCCGGAATTTGTTGATCTGACGATCTGTTTCCTCGAAATCTGTTGATCTGCCAACCTGTTGATCTGTTGAGTGTTTGAAATTCATCAGATCGTCAGATCGACAGATTCACTGCAATCATCCGATGTCTTCCGCTTCACGTTTCACTGGTTCAGGGCGGAGAATACCCCAGCAGCAAGAAGGGAACAAGGCAAAGCTGCTAGCTCAACGGAGACCGGTTCGCTACAGTGGCTTCACGAGACGAACGAGCGAGGCCCGACCATGATCCGCACCATGATTTTTGGCCTCAACGGCGTCATCGCCGACGACGAGACGCTGCATCTGCGTTGCTTCCAGCAGGCGTTGGCCGAACACGTCCTGCCGAATTTGGAAGGCGTGCGTCCCGAATCGATCGAACCCATAATCTCGGATAATTGGCCAACTGAGCCATCTTGCCACCTCCCCCGTCGGTAGCAAGACCCCCCTCGAAAGATGAATAGACGGCTTTATCTCTGGTGGAATAGTTTGTCAGCACCATCGGTGCGTATAATTAAAAAAAAGGTGAACGATGATGCAAACCCTGTCTGTTCCACCGTCTCAAGGGAAGCGCTCTATGCAACCGGCCCATGTGCTCGTGATTGCCGCAACGATCTTCACCCTGTCCTCAACGTCGGCATTCTCCGATACGACGATCGCCTTCGATCCGTTACTGATGCGGGAATGCCCCCAAGCCGATGGGAGCTCCCTCTACACCAACAAGGATTTGCCGGGCTGCAAACTGATGACGCTGAAAGAACTGTCGGTCGTGCCCTCGCTGGATGACATGCCAACCTATCGCCCCACCATGGCCACAGCTCCTCACTACGATATTCCTCCGTACGCTGACCGCAATCAGACTGGTATGACCGGCGGAGGACAGGCCGTCCCCGATTGGGCCAAAGATTGGCACGCCAGCATCGCCTCGTCCGGGTCCGTTCAAGCTGAAGTCTGCTCCATGTATGGAGAGTGGCTCCACCTCAATCAGAAAACCCGTGGCGGGTTCTTTTACGGAACAGATCCCTCGTATGGCGGAGATCTTTCCGGAAAAAATCAGCAGGGTACGAGCTATTCGTTCTACGACAACGCGCGTTTCGTGACACTCTCGAGAATGTTTGGGCAGGGATTTGTGCCGATCGGCTGTCTCTAGCGAGTCCGTCTGAGGCGAGAGACCGGGGGTGCCAGGCTAACTGAAAGGCTTGGCACCCTTCATTTATTGTAGAACTCCCGATACCACTGCACAAATCGGGGAATCCCCTCCTCAATGGACGTCATCGGCTTGAACCCGACATCCCGTGACAGGTCCTCGATGTCGGCATAGGTGGCAGGAACGTCACCTGGCTGAATCGGCAGCAGCTTCTTCACCGCTTTCTTTCCTAACGCGTTCTCCAACACCTCGATAAAGTGCAGCAGCTCGACTGGCTGATGATTACCGATATTGTAGATCCGGGCCGGCGCTGAGCTGGTTCCGGGATCGGGCTTGTCACCGGACCAGGCTTGGTTCGGCGTGGCCGGATGATCGAGGGTCCGGATGA
Organism: Nitrospira sp.; assembly: GCA_005239475.1. Lineage (GTDB taxonomy): Bacteria > Nitrospirota > Nitrospiria > Nitrospirales > Nitrospiraceae > Palsa-1315. Next base: position 72,626 of record SPAX01000001.1, read on the forward strand.
CTCCTTCGACGATGTCATCGACATAGGTAAAGTCTCGTCGCATCTTTCCGTGGTTGTAGACCTCAATCGGTTTTCCCTCCAGAATCGCCTTCGTGAAAATGAAGAGGGCCATATCGGGCCTCCCCCAGGGCCCATAGACCGTAAAAAACCGCAGACCAGTGCAGGGAATCCGATAGAGATGCGCATAACAATGGGCCATGAGTTCGTTGGCCTTTTTGCTGGCCGCATAGAGAGAGACCGGATGATCGACGTTGTCATGAATCGAAAACGGCATCTGGGTATTGCCGCCGTAGACGGAACTCGACGAGGCATAGACGAGGTGCCCGACCTTCGCGTGCCGGCAGCCTTCCAGAATGTTCAGAAACCCTTCGATGTTACTGTCCGTATAAGCATGCGGGTTCACCAACGAATAGCGCACACCGGCTTGCGCTGCCAGATGGACCACCTTCGCAATCGGTTCCTTGGCAAAGAGCCGGCGCATTTTCACCCGGTCGGCTAGATCGGTCTTGGTGAAGGAAAACTGCTTGAAGGGTTTCAGCTTCGCCAGCCGCGCCTTCTTCAGTCGCACATCGTAGTAGTTGTTGACGTTATCGAGTCCAATCACCCGCTCGCCTCGCTCCAGCAACCTGGTCGCGGTATGAAAACCGATGAATCCGGCGACACCGGTGACGAGGATCGGGGCTTGCGGCCTGTTGCGTGTAGTCATAGTCAGTCCTTGTCGATGTATGGAGATGGTGTGGTGCGGCTATTGGCTTTCATAAACGGAGGCTCACCGTGGTCAAGCCGGTAGAGCGACAGGGGCGTCAGGGCTTCCCCGGTCGCCACCGGTTCCACCAACCCGTCGGTCGTGCGACGAAACAGATCCAACGCATGGCCGTAATGATACCCGCATCCATTCATGACGAGAAGTTCTTTGAGGGTTTCCGGCCGTTCCCAGTGGGCCGTCAGCAGCGCTGTGCGGGCGGGATTCCGTTGGCTGAACATGAACGAGAGATGGTCCGGATACCATTCTGCGCAGCCGGTGGCATACGACACGAAAAGCTTGGCCTGCGCCGCCGCACACACATCGGCAAGATACGCATTCGTGAGATAGCCGTTTTCTCCCACATCGAGCCATTTCCCAGGGTGAGACAAGGGCGCGTGGGCCGCATGGCCACGGACTTCGAGCAGTTGTTGTTGTGAGGCAAACACCAGCGGGATCGGCCCATGCTTCTGCACGAGTGACTGGATCACTCCGTCCTTGAGCGCGGACTTGCCGCTATTCGTCGGCCCGCTGTCCGCATGCACGAGCACGTTATAGCCACGATCGGCGATAAGATAGCAGTTGCGCGGCATCTCCAGATCGCAGGGATCTTCGCCATAGAACGGCACGGAATAGACGGCCCCTCCTTCAAAGGCCCAACTTTCCCCATGCGCCAATTCGATCACGCGGCCAAATCCCAGTTCCCGCAAAAGCGACAGATAATCATAGGAGAGCGTGCGCCGATTTCTTCGGCTCGGCACGATGATCGGCGTGTCTTTGGGCAGGTGCAAGAGCGTGCGAGAATCCACATGATCGTCGTGATCATGAGTTAAAAAGACGGCAGCCGGTTTGGGCAGCAGCGATCCCCAAAGCGACGGGACGGAGGATTCCGCAAACCAGGGAAGCAGCCAGGGATCGAACAACAGCGCTTGGTCCCGTTGCCGATACAGCAGCGCGGCATGGCCGAGATGGACCGTGTCTCTATCTTGTACGGTCTCGAACCAGCGGGACCTGACGGAGGAGGTGCTCGAGCTGACCAAGCACTCATGCTGGTGAAGGGATTCGATCAATCGCGTGAGCATTCGTCCTCCATCTCGCCCCGAGGTCGCCACCACCGTTTTAATTTCGTCGGTTTGATGCGTGCCGTCCAAGAACCCCAAGACCTTTCCCACCAGCGGCCCCAACTGTCGCTGGTCGAACCCGATCGGAATCGCCTGCCGCTTCACGGAATGGAAGATCCGGAGCCCGCCGTTGATGACCGTGGAGGATTTGGTGGGATCGGTCGGAAACTCCCATTGAAACGTACCGTCCGGCTTCCGCCCACAATGAATGTGCTGCTGCAGATAGGGGCGGGCGCTGATCACCTCCGCATAGGCATCCTCCAATCGCCGCTGACGATTGGGATCGTCGAGCGGGGCCCGCTTGGAAAAGACATCGCTGATGGCCGTATCGATCGCGCTGGAGAGGAGGCCATGGGCTTCATGGAGACTCGCGACGACTTCGGGGGCCACCCCTGCAACAAATGGAAAGGGACCGGGAGGGTCCGCGCTCTCCAACTGAACCCAGACCCAGGGAGCAAGGCTGAGATATTGGCAGTGAGGCAAGCTGTTCCAGATGCCCATAGTCGTTAGGCCTGAGGCGTAAGGCGTAAGGGGATCGCCTCTCCGTCTTTGACCTCGTTATTCTGCATCGTCTCACCCCTCACGCCTTACCCCTTACGTGTGAACTCCAGCTTACTGACGGTAGGCTCGTACAACGCTTGAATGACATTTCCGTCGGGATCGGAAAAGTAAAAGGAATAGCTGCCGTCGCGATGCTGCTTCGGCGGTTTCACGACCTGCCCGCCCAGCTGCTGTATACGCGGCTCGACCTCCCGATACATCCGGTCGACCACTTCAGGGCTCTCAAGGATGACGCCGACGTGATCCAACAATTGCCCCTTCAAGGGCTGATACGCGGCGAGCTCGGACGGCGGAATCTGGTGTAAGGCAAAATTATCCGATCCGGAGCTGAAATACACATTGTCCGGGTCGGGCTCCCACATCACCTTCATCCCCAACAACTGTTCATAGAACGTGCGAGAACGCGCGAGATTCGTGACGCGCAACGCCACATGGCGTAACCCTCGATGGAGCGGAGCACTCATAGCCATCCTCACTCGTGTCCGTATAGTAGGGAGCCACCTCGGCTCCGTCAATTGAAAATCCAAGGAACACAATCAGATCAGCCGGGGGCGACCAGACGGCTGCGCCTCCTCACCCGGCTATGATAGGATACGCACGTTTACGATCTTGAAGAAGGAGTCCACCCTGATGTCTGTCCGACCATTGCTTGTTTCGACTGTGCTCTGTGTCCTGTGCAACATGTCCCCGCTCTTCGCAGCCGACCAACCGCCTCAGGCCCTGCTCACGCCACCGCTGGGCAAAGACGGCGCGCCGATGGTCGAGGTCACGGCCAGCTCGTTTCCGATGGGGGTCCCGCACGGAGACCGGGATGGCGGACGCGATGAGTACCCGCGCCATGACGTGTTTGTGGACACCTTCTTTATCGACAAATTCGAGGTAACGAACGGTCGCTATCTGGAATTCGTCAAAGCCACAGGCCATCGTGTCCCACAGAACTCCAAGAACCCGACGCGAAACCTCTGGCAAGGAGACACCATCGCTGAATCACTGATCGACCGACCCGTGATCAATGTGGATTGGTTTGACGCCGAGGCTTACTGCACGTGGGCGGGGAAGCGCCTCCCGACCGAAGCCGAATGGGAAAAGGCGGCAAAGGGAACGGCCGATCGACGATTCCCCTGGGGTAACGTCGAGCCCACGGTCAAACATCTCAACTTCAATCAACGATGGATCGGCGAGAAGACCCTCATGCCCGTCGGGAGCTACGAAGCAGGCAAGAGCCCGTTCGGCGCCTACGACATGGCCGGCAACGTATGGGAATGGGTCAACGACTGGTACGACGCCCGGTACTACGAAAAGAGCCCGGCGAAGAATCCCAAAGGCCCTGACAACGGTGTCAAGAAAGTCATTCGGGGTGCCGGATGGCAGAACGAGACCCCCACGGTTCGCATCTTTACCCGCGTGGACAGCGATCCGACGATTCGGAATGAATCGACCGGTTTCCGCTGCGCTGCTGATTCAAAGTGAAGAATCTGTCGATCTGACGATCTGTTGAATTGTGAAAGACTTCGGCCCAACACAGGATCTGGCCAAGCGAACGAAGGATTTCGCGCTCAACATTATCAGACTGTCCGGAGGGCTTCCTAAGACACCTGAAACTCGCGTGCTCGGACATCAGATTGTCCGATCTGGGACATCCGTCGCAGCCAACTAACGAG
>SPAX01000010.1 GCA_005239475.1 Nitrospira sp.
GTTGGCGCCTAACGTTCGCATATGATTCCTCCTCCTTCAAAAAGTTAGTTGACTTGTGAGTCGGTTGTGGGCGTTGAGATGATCAAGCTCCGTGCCAGTGTGTAAGTGGCTAGGTTTTCGTCTACATCCAATAGATCCAGGAATGTTTATGAAATCCCATTTGATGTGCCCCAAGGATGTGACACTATTGAGCCCCAAATTCGTCAAGATTGCCCCAGTGTTCCTATCATTGAGCCGAGAACCCGCCTTATCTTGCTTGTTGTGCATTGACAACTCACCGGTCGATAGCCTGCTGAAGTATCCGCCGGCTAGGAACTGCTCAGGTCCTGAATGGACTTCTTAATCCGACCGGCATCTTTGGCGCCCGGACTGAGGGAGAGATATTTTTCAAGTGCGGCTATAGCGGTTTTCCGATCGCCGATCTTGTAGTAGGCAAGTCCCATCTCTCTGTATGCGTCGGCGAATTTGTCGTTGGCTTTGATGGCGGCGACGAAATGGCCGATGGCTTGCTTCGGTGCGTCGGGCCCGCTTCCTGTCTCCAGCGCAATCTTTCCAAGATAGTAGTGCGATTCGGGATCGTTGCTTTTCGCCTGCAAAGCTCGTTGAAACATCGCGGCGGCGGTGTTGAATCGCTTTCGGTCGTAGTCCAAGCGGGCCACGATGAGTACAAGTTCGCGTGTCCGATTCCTAAATTCGTCCGTGTTGGAGTCAGGCAGGCGATTTTCGGCAAGGTTCTTGTATTTTGATTGGACCAATCCTGTCAGTTTCTCGATGCGCGACTTGTTGGTGGGATGGTCACCGTAAAAGAAGTTTTCAATGGCTCCTTGATCCCCGTACTCCTTCATCAGTTGCTCGAACGTACGCGGGGCTTCTCGCAGGTCGTAGCCCGCTTTGGCCATATACTCCAGTCCCACAACATCGGCCTCGGTTTCGCTGCCACGGCCGTGTCCGCTGGTGGCGGCCTTCATGGAATACTCATACGTCTTCTGGAGTAAGGCGGGCGGCAGCGTGACTTTTCCGCTCGCCGAAGCAGTCCGTGCCGCGAACTCCCCTAGAACTTGGATGCCGTAGTTGCTCTCAATGCCCTTGACCACATGGCTTTCCGTCACGTGGGCGATCTCATGCGCGAGTACCATGGCGAGTTGGGATTCATTTTCCATCCGAGCGAGCAGACCGGCGTTGACATACAAGATCCCGCCGCCGAATGTGAACGCATTAATGCTCGAGTCCTGGACTACCCGAATGCTGTATGTGAAAGGCCTGGGATGAGCGACGGCGACTATTCGCTGGACCATCTCATTGAGATACGTGTTCAAAAGTACGTCATCCCAAATCTTGCTTTTCTGTTCGAACTTTTGCGCGTTTTCCTGCGCCATCCGTTCCTCATCGGCTTCGGTAAACTTCGGCCGATTGAGAACTGCGTCTCCCACGGACATGCCGGTATTGATATAGCGATCCGTTCCAGCCGGCATCTGCTTGGTGACTTCCTTCATGACGTCTTCGCATCCGGTGAGGGCCACCGAGAACCACGTCAGCACCACGAGCATTCTCAATGTGGCTGATGTGAAATACGGGCTAGTCATCATGGTGGGGACCTCCTGTTGACCGTTCTCATACAGCATCGGAAGAAGGCATGATTATCTTACAGAAGCGCCGTTCTTGTCCGAACAACCTACGACGTAAACTTTGAACGCTCGTCAGTTCTATGCCTGTGGCTTCTTTGGCGAGCCCCGCTCCTTCTCGCAGCCGATGCTGACACAATCATTCTTGGAGACTAATCGAAGAGTCGGCGTGGCCGCTGTGGCACCAGCAGCGATCGCCTTCGTTGATGGCGAATTCAGTTTGCCTATTGGCGGAGGCGGTGCTCCGTTTTTCTTCTGGCAGTGGGACAGGGAACCGAAAAGGATAACGAGGCTGACTCGCAGCGGAAAAATCCAGCCGGATGGGAAATGGAAAGCGATACAACATCGTCTCTCCCTGATCCGCATCTGTCTACACGGAGCGGGCAGAGCCTACAGTGCTGTCGGTTGTTCGTCAAGGGTATAGAGTCGAAGAAAGGCGCTGATAGGCCCCCCCCTTAAGGGGGGGGGTAGAGAAGTTGGGCAAGTGATTTGAATCCGACGCCAAGCGTGGTGCAGACAAGATATTGGCGGTCGAATCTGTTCTTTGTGCGGATCATGTCGCGAAGAGGCTGCCAGCCGACTCGGCCCCAGGCTGCGATGTGGAACACGGACAGGGGATAATCGGTGCCGAAGAGCAATCGTTCATGTAGCTTCGGATGTCTGCGCAGATGCAGGAGCATCTTGAGCCGGTTGGGCAGCGTGAGCGCAGAAATGTCGGCGTAGAAATTGGGGTAACGGTTCGCCAGGTCCTGGAAGGTGGGTATGAACTTTTCGTACAGCATGAGGCCGTAGCTGCAGGCATGGGCGGCAATGACGGTGGCGCCTTCGTCAAGAGCAGTGCGAAGCCGGTCGGGATCGCCGAGGGACTGGTCTTTTCCGATGAGGGTAAACTCGTAGCCGACGTGACTCAGGAGCGGCAGCTTCCGCTCGGCGAGAGTCTGGTAGAACGCTTTGTAGCACGTATCAGCCGGATTGAACTGCTGCGTGTTTGGGAGGACCTTCACTAATGTGGCCCCGGCATCGGCGCAACGATGGATTTCGTCGATGGCGTCGCGTCGTTGGGGATTAATCGAGACGCCGGCGAGGAATTCATTCGGGCAGGCCCTGGTGGTCTTGAGCACATAGTCGTTGCTGATGAGAAAATCCGTCTGGGCCTGATTGAGGCGGCCATTCTGGTCGTAGACCCCATCCATTCCGAGTAGCACGGCCTTCTGGACGTGACGTGACGCGCGCAATTCGGTGAGCAGATCGTCGAGGTATTTCCGGTTCGCTTCCCGTGGGTTCGACGGAGACAGTTGGTGTTTCCACAAGAGGAAGCGAAACAACGGACTCTTGAGCATCTTCGGGGAGATGTAGCAGCCGTTGTCCCCGTCCGGCAACGCGGCCAGATGCACGTGGCAGTCGATGAGAGTTTTATCAGTCACTGGTCAATGGTTATTCATTATTCGACGGCGAGAGCGGGATGGGCGGGACTAGCGAGATAGGCGAGACTTGCCCGTCCCGCTTTTCGCGCACCTCACGCCCGTCTCGCGAGATACGTTTCACGTTTCACGTACCTGAAGTAGCTCCATTGCGATTCGTTTGAGACTACGCAAGTCCATCTTACCAGTGCCCAACAGTGGCAGGGCGTCGACTTTGATGAAATTCGTGCGTGATGGAATATAGAGGTTCGGTAGGCCGTTTGCTGCGAGCTTGCTGACGATGCCGGGAATCTGTGATTCATCCAGAGTGTGAAGGACCGCGAGTTGCTCGCCCTTGCGCTCGTCCGAAATGCCGGTGACAGCGAAGACTTGCATGTCGGCGCCGGCGGCTTGCTGCAGTGCTTCTTCAACGCGGCCATGCGGGACCATTTCACCACCGATCTTCGAAAAGCGCGAGAGCCGGTCGGTGATCGTCAAGAACCCGTCTTCATCCAACGTCGCGATGTCGCCCGTGATGTACCAGCCGTCACGCATGGCGTTGGCCGTCAGATCCTCACGCCCCAGGTACCCCTTCATGACGTTGGGACCTCTGATCAGCAACATGCCAGGAGTGTCGGGTGGCAATGAGGCGAAGCTGTCGGGATCGACGATTTGCACAGACACGCCGGGCAGCGGTTGGCCGACAGTTCCCCGCCGTGAGGCCGGTTGGAAGTATCCGGCGGCCCGGAAGTCCGGACAATTGACGGAGACGACGGGAGCACATTCGGTGATGCCGTAACCCTCGATCGGTCCGATGCCGAACCGATCTTCAAACGCCTGGGCCAACCGTGCCGGGAGTTTCTCGGCACCGGTCAGGACCACGCGCAGCGAGCTGAATTGCTCCGGGGTACAGCGCCGCTGATACAGCTGGAGAAAAGTCGGTGTGGTGACGAGGAACGTGATGCGGTAGCGGCGCACGAGTTCGCCGATGGCGGCGGCGTCGAGCGGGGAGGGATGAAAGACTATCCCCGCGTTGTTGAACATGACGAACCAGAAGACGAGATAGCCGAACGAGTGGAAGAAGGGAAGAATGCCAAGAACTCGCTCGTCCTGGTAGAGATGGAGCACCTGACCGGCTCCCTGCGCATTGGCGTCGACGTTGAAGTGGGACAACATGACGCCTTTTGGTTCACCGGTGCTGCCGCTGCTGAAGATGATGGTGGCCAGGTCATCCATTGTCAGCGGGATGTTCTGTCCGCAGGCCAGTTCGATCAGCCGAGCAGGGGCGCCGAGGGCGAGGAGGCTCGCGATGAGTTTCTGCCCTGTGCCGATGGTGCGGGCGACGTCCTCCAGCCAGATAATCGACGGCCCGTCTGGTAGATCAAGTTTGGCCTTCTCGACAAAGGTTCGGCTGGTGACGATCGTGCGAAGGCCGGCGAGTCGCACGGCCGCTTCGAGGCCGGTTTTGCCGACCGTGTAGTTCAGATTCACGCTGGTTTTTCCGCACAACGGCGCCGCCACGTTGACCAATGCGCCGGCGACGGTCGGTGGGAGCAGGATCCCGACATGACGCTGGTCTTCCCAATGTGGCCGAAGCACTCTGGCGAGTACGATGGAGCCGATCAGGGCTTGGAGCGACGACACATGAGGGCGGGTCTGGTCTGCCATCGCAAAGCGGAGCGGATGTCTCCGCATGGCGTGGATGAATTCGCGGTGCAGCGGGCGGCGATAGGATTTTCGCAGGCGCCAGGCCGCTTCTCCGAGTGTGCGGATCGCGTCGCGCAGCTCGTGCGCCGGCGTGTCCGATGGCAGCGGTGTGCCGAAGGACACCGAGACCGGGTAGGGAATGCGCTCCGGCCATTTCGTGAAGAAACGACCGCGCTCAAAGCTGAAGATGCTGCCCCACACGCGATCCAAGTGCACGGGAATGACGGGCACCTGCCGTCCCTTCACAATCCGCTCAAAGCCGCGACGGAACGGCAGCAGCGTGCCGGTGCGGGTGATTTGTCCTTCAGGGAAAATGCAGACGATCTCTCCGTCGTCGAGTGCCTGCCCTGCGCTGCGAAGCGCCCGGAGGATCATGCGGGTGTCGCCTGCCGAAGTAATCGGGATGACCTTCATGGCGGTCATCAACCATGTGAACAGCGGGTGCGTCGCATAGGCGGCATCCACAACGAACCGTATGGGCCGATCGACGCTGGCCATCAGTATGAAGCCATCGACGAACGACATATGGTTCGGAACGAGAAGCGCCCCGCCGGATTGGGGAACATGCTGCTGGCCGACGATGCGGAGGCGATAGAGCGTGTTCGTACAGATGACGAGCAGCAGCCGCAGGAACACATCGGGCATCAGCCAGAGGGCCCATAGCGTGCCGCCTATGGTCACTCCGGCGGTGACGAGAAAAATGCTGCTCGTCGAGAGACCGGCATTGGCGAACGAGCCGCCGGCGAGCGATCCCAATAGAATTCCGGTGAAGACGCAGGTGTTGGAGAACGAGATGACAGCGCCGCGACGGTCGGGCGGCGATTTCCATTGGAGAATGGCGTTCAGCGGCACGAAGATGAAGGAGCAGGAGACTCCGAGGAGTCCCAATACCAGAAACGTTCCGAACAATGGTGGGGTCAGTGCGCCGAGCAAGGCCAGTGCGATGGTCGCACCCGTGGCTCCCAAGGGGATCAGTCCGTACTCAATGCGGTTTTGAGACAGTCGCCCAACCAGCATGGCGCCGATGCCGATGCCGACGGACAACAGCGTGAGCGGGAGACCCGACATCGCATCAGAGAGGTGCAGAACGGCTTTGGAATAGACGAGCACGTTCTGGGCGAAGAGGCTCGCGATCGTCCAGAAAAATATTTCTCCGGGGATGGCAAGGCGCAATAGGCGTTCTGCCTGAATGGCAGCCCAGGCGCCGCGGATCGTCGAGCCTACGCCGCCGGTCGCGCGGGCGGGCGAGACGTGGGGAACGGCCAAGGCTGCAACCAGGCCGACTACCGACAAGGCGGCTAAGGTGAGGGGCGCCATCCAGAGGTGGTCACCGGCGATCTGCAAGAGGAAGCCTCCGGCTGCCGTGCCCGCCAGGATGGCGGCAAAGGTCCAGACCTCCAACAGGCCGTTGCCGGCGGCGAGACGTTCATGCGGAATCAACTCGGGGAGAATGCCGTATTTCGACGGGCCGAAGAGCGCGCTGTGCACACCCATCCCGCATAAGACGATCAATGGCAGAATGCCGCCGGTGGGATTGAGCCAGAGTGCGAAGGTGCCTGCGCTCATGAGGAACACCTCGACGACTTTGATCGATACGATGACCGTGCGTTTGCTCAGGCGATCGGCCAAGGTGCCGCCGATCAACGACAGCAATACGAGCGGCAAGGTGAAGATGATGAAGGCGAGCGCGGTTTGCGTCTGTGCCGCGGTTTCCATCGCAGGGCCTGGCGCCATTCCCGCGGTCGCTTGCCGGATGGCCAGCAAGGCGACCATGAGCTTCCAGGCGTTGTCGTTGAACGCGCCGAAGAATTGCGCGATGAGGAGGCCTCGGAGAGGGTGCGAAGCGGCGCTGGTACCTGCAACCTTGTGCTGAAGACTGTCCACCAGAAAAGGCCTCGTATGGTCCGCAGTGTGCCAGTGTTTGGAGTCGGAGGCAAATGTTTCCTTCCCCTTAATCTGTATGAATCGCACAACGGCTTGTCTTCACAGAGACAGCCAGAACAGCTTCATACGAGTCTGTTCCTTGGCCCTGTCCATTCCCACCAGCCCTCCGAAGAGATCCCAGGAGGTTCCCCTCTCCGTCTCATGTCGGTACCGATACAGCGGGATGATCGGGTTGAATTCAAACACTGATTCTCTGGGAGAGGTCATGCGCCGGACCAGAGCCATCTTTGAGGCTCCGAGGAAATGGAAGTCGGAATGGTCTGCATCCGGATGCTCGTATGAGATCAGCCACCATAACAGACTGACCGATGTGACGGTGCCTTGCCGGCTTTTGTAATCGACTAGCGGCCAGATGAATGAAAACTCCGCGCTGCCGGTTTTACGCGTGGACTCGTACTTGTACAGGGGAAAGAGACGGTCGGTCGTGCCTGTCGACGTGGCATGGTGTTCGAAGAGTGACCATGTTCCGAATCCCAGCACATTGAATCGAGCCTCGTCCTGATTATGGCCCCGTTCATAGCGCCAGAACGGGATCAAAGTATCGGTGCTTCGCGATGGCGTGCTCTCATGCTCGTAAGCCAGCAGGATACTCGTTCGTGCTACGTCCTGGGCCAAGTCGTGGCGATAACTATAAATGGGGAACAGGCGATGGCTGTGGAGGGTCGAAGAGTCTTCTTGACGGAAGAGCGACGCATAGGACAGTCCTCCGATAGACAAGGTGATCTGGTCCTGTTCCCTGCGGTAGTCGTAGAGGGGGAAAAACAGACCGCGTGCCGAGTCCTGTGTCCAGCTGTGCCTGATCCAGCTGATTGGGAGGGCGGGATCGAGTCCGATCATCGACCAGCTTCCTTCACCCGTGGCCTCATCGTTTGACAGGCTCGCGATGGGAAAGAGACTGGTCTGGCTCGAGGTCGGTGACGTTGTGCGCCAGAACATCCAGAGCGCGGAGAATGAGGTGGTGTCGGTTGTGTCGTCGGCACGATAACTGTAGAGAGGGAAGGCATGGTGAGCGCTCTGTGTGGGGCTGCTCTGAGACCGGAAGAGACTCACCGGTTCGACTCCAAGCAGATTGATTGTGGTCTGCCCTGTTTCTTCATCGTGAGCATATCGATAGAGCGGGAATACACGGTTTGTCATGCTGGTCGGAGTCTCCTCGTGGTGAACGAGAGAGGCGGACCCCAGTCCCAGCATGTCGAACGAAGACCCCTGGCTCTTCTCGTCTTGGCGGTAGCTCCGGTAGTCATAGAAGGGGAACAGGTGGTCCAACGTGTGCGCGTCGTTGCTATCGTGGCGATACAGCGCCATGGTTTCTATTCCCAGGAGGCTGAATTGCCAGTCCGTCCTGGCAGTCGCTCCGGCATAGTCCCAGAAGGGCAGCAGTCGATCAGCGACCTGGATCGGAGTCGTGAGATGACGATACAGAAGTATGGCGTCGAACTGGGTCTCGTTCTTCGCAAGGTCGTGCCGGTATCGATAGAGCGGAAACAGGCGATGTTGAAACAGAGACGGACTCGATTCCTGCCGATACAGGGCGATTTCGGACATGCCGAAGAGAGAGAGCGAGCTGTTGTTGCCTTGTCGGAAGTAGTCGTACAAAGGAACGAGCCGATCTTCAGTCAGATCGTCCTGGCTCCGGTGGAGATAGAGGGACAAACGGCGATAGCCAACGGCAGAGAGTTGGGATAATCCATCCTGGCTGTGGTCGTAATTGTAGAGGCCAAGGAGTCGGTGCGCACTGTGGTTCGGGTCGTCTTCATAGCGAAACCAAGACGCGTCGCGATAGCCGAATAAATCGAATTCATGGGTCTGGCTGTCGGCATGGCCCTCGTATCGATACAACGGAAAGAATCGATCGATGGTGCAGGATGGTGCAGTCTGATGCCGGTACAGAAGAAGCGCGTCGAAGGTAATGCTGTCATCCTTACCTGAGACATAGCGGTAAAGTGGAAATATCCGATGACTCGTCTCGTCGGCCGTCGTGACGTGCTCGAAGAGCGCTAAGGAAGATATCGAGGAAAATCCTTTAGCTGGAGGCAGACCGAGTATGGCGAGCCGCTTGACCTGGGCTGAGGTGTCGTCGGTATAGCCATAGACCGGAAAGAGAAAGTTGTAGTGTTGGGACGCGCTGTCCGATGACCCGTAGAACGGCAGGATATAACGATAGGCCTCTTCCTTCGATCGGTCTTCACCTGACCAATAGAGCGGGAACAGCCAGCCGTTCGACGAATTGAGGTCCTGGCGATAGTGAAACAAGGGGAAGATCAGATCCCATTGAGATAAGTCAGTGCGGCTGTCGCTCGTCGTGATCAATATCGGACCGAGCACAAAGTTTCTTGCGTAGTACTCGCCCATGACATGGCGACTGAATAGGGGAAAGAGATGGTGCCATGCGCTGTCCCCATGGATCGATTTCATATACAGCGGGACAGTGAAGGTCCATTCCCGCCCCGGTTGTTCAGAGTGCCAATAGAAGGGAAAGACATGGGCCCAGGTGTGGTCACCGCGTCGTTCGTAGGTCCCCAATGGCCAGAGAATGCTTCGCCGCAGTAGATTGTGTGCCGGATCTTCCTCCATGGAGTACAGAGGCCGCACAGCCAGCCGAGAATAGCTGCCTCGCTCCTCAGCCGAATAGAGCAACAGCAGGCCATCGACAGACGTGGCGTCCCCAGACCGTTCTGTGCACCACAAGAGTCCAATACAATGACGCCTTATATCTTGCGGTTCTCCACTTTCTTCGGCCAATGCTCCGAATGGAAACAGCATGGTCACGACGATCAATATTCCTAGCTTCAACATGTAGCATCTTGACATCGTCATGGCGATCCTCCTTTGCGGAGCCGGTGAGTTCATGACTATCAGTTCAGCAACAGTTGTGCCTCTCATGGCACAATCGGGCGGAAAGCGTAGGTGGGCGTCAATGGAGAGTTTTAGGGAATAGCACCATGCTGGATTGCTGGCCGACGACAGGATGTGAAATTATCTCGCGGAAAAACTATGAACGCTTGTTCAGAGGATGGCGACGGTTGTTCATAGGCGGANNAAAGNAGAGAATGCACCGAAATAGACAGAACGGCNNGNTTCATGCNTTGCAGNGAGANGCTGGCCGTTTGCAACNNCGTTCAATNGAGATTACGGTTGCCGTGCGGNACCCGAGCNCAATCCACTTATCGGTGNTAGAACAGAAAACGGTTCCTGGAACTGTTNTCTCCNTNNTNCANNGCNNNNAGGNNCTNCNCTNNTCNNNTGCGGAAGGCAGGAGTCGTCACGCTCAGGGCAGCGCGCTTTGGTTGACAAACACATTGTCAAAGAGGGCATCTGACACGCCAACAGGCCTTGGGAAGGAAGTGCAGTTGGCAATGAAATTATCCGCACCTAGTGTTTTTAACTGAATTCCGGGAGCTGCGGTGTCGGAAAATCCTTGGTAAGTGACGAATTTCTGCGGCTGTGTGTCGCGCTGGAAGATGAACCGGTGCTGCGCACTGTCCCACTGCAGCAGGAGCCTGACCCACTCCCCCTTTTTCACTGTGCCCAGAGATCCACCGCCAAGAGGTGAGCTGCCTACGCAGTCGAAATCGGAGCAATGCTCCACGAAGTAGGAGATCTCGAGGATGTCAGGTGGGTCGAGGGAATTCGAACGACGCTGCACTTGCACGCCCGCGATCACGTCGAGGAAGCCCCCGGATTCAGGGGTTGGCGTGCCAGTGTTGAAGAAGAACCCGAAGATCTGAGCAGTTGCCAGAGTAGGGGTCGGGTTGAGGGCGTCTGGACAGCCCGTGCTCTCGGCGTTTCGAACCTGCACCCTGGAGCGAATGGCTGTGATGGAATCCGGGCGTGTGAACCCCAATCGAAAGAGACTGAGGGATATGCCGCCGTTAAAGAAGGTTTGGCCAACCGAGCGGTTGAGGATTCGAAGGTGGTGCTCCTCCTGGGTAGTTTTACGGACCAACTCAAGGAAAGAGCCGCCAAAACGGGGAGGGGATTCAAATTGACTTCCGACCCACTTGTCAGGGTTGATCGGGACCTGTTCGAAGTTGTCATACAGCTTGAGAGGTTCCAATCCGAGACCCCTGTGTTCCTCGGCTTTGGCGAAGCCCCAGGCACCAACGAGAAGCACGAACACGAGGAGTTGAAGTATACGCGGTTTCATGGTGAATCCCCCCTATTGATGTATGTGCGGCCTCAGCTCGAGCCGAAGGATGCGGCGGCAGTTCCCTCCACGGTTCTGTGTTCCTCGCACCAGCCTGTGCTTTCTAAAAAAACGAAGAGGCAAGCGTGGCTCCCTTATGAAAGCAGGACACAGTTGACCCGCGGAACAGCCTAGTGTGATTGACGAGGCGCCCGCCGGTGACTCGGCGGGCCGTGGTGGTCCGGTGGAGTAAGGTCTTCCATTGTCACCTCCTCCTTGCTTCAGAGTGACCAGGGGAAAGCCAGTGTGCGAAGGGTCTTTCCCTTACTCTCCCCCACAGACTGTGTCAACGACGGCCTTCCGTTTCCTTGAGACAGCAGCAGCATAACCAGTGCCATCCACAATTCCGAAAAGACCGGGAACAATTCAAGTAAGCTGCCACCCGCCATGTGAGTCGGGCACAGTAGCTAAAAGTGGAACGACACGCCCCCAAGGAAATGGTTTGCCGAGTAGTCCGCTTTGAGTCCTATCGCATCAGGAAGTTCGAATGCTGCACGGTTGTATTTATACTCAGCAAAAAGCGCGATGTGATCAGTCGCAAAGTACCGCAGCCCAGCTAATGCATTCAGGCCTGGTGCAACATCTTTGTCCGACTGTCCTTGGAACTTAGCTTCCGCAAAGAACACCCCCAAGCCCACACCTGCATAAGGCTGAAACTGCTTGCCTGGATATCGAACCAGGGCATTGATTGCCCACGTGAAGACGTTCAGATTGAAACCAAGCGCAGGAACCGTCACTCCAAGAGCAGTAATCGGCTGCTGTTTGACGTGCGGAGTGGTGTCAAACATTTCCGTCTCTATTCCGAGCCAATTTACACTTGGAAGGTAATAGCCAACTTTCGCTCCGTAGACGATAGAATCGTGCAATTTCAGATCGGAGAAGGACAAACCTGAGATAGCTCCGGTCCCTTGAACACTACTCAAGTCACCCGGTGACGTGTAGCCAATCTGGCCAGCGACGTACAACTCTGCCTGTGCTGAACGGCCAGATAGCGTCACACAACACAGTCCCACTAAGAGGCTGGAGAGTCCAAGCGCGTGACCTAAACGTCGCATATGCCACCTCCTAGGTGAATGACGATCCAACATGGACGGTGATAATGACTGTGATTCGGTGAGGAAGAGCCGAGAACCGGGGCGTGGTGAAGACCATCGCAGTCCCCCTTGGTTAAAAACCTAGGAACCGGCGACTCGTATTTAACCCGGACTATTCATGAATACCTGCTAGGAGCCTGTCCGAGTAATCGGTTTCGCAAAATCTCTACGTACACATTTGGCGTAGGATCAACGATCGCACTTCGGTGAGGGGTTCAGATACCCCTGAAACGGGCATATTTTTGAATACTCGGACAGGCTCCTAGGTCGTCCAATCTTCTCGCCCGGCGAGGCTTTTCTCGTTCGGCCTTCTCGACGGACTGCACATACGCCTACGTCGGCCGTACGTGCGAGAAGCTCCGGCGGACTTCGGTTTCGAACGCCTCGCGACGGCATTCATGAATAATCCTGGCTATCTGAATATCCAGCAAGCCGCGTGCCCAATCTAAAATGCAGTTGTCCTCGGTCGCAGTCCGCGGTTTTTCCAGGAATTGCGCCTGTGCGGAAGCTCCTCCACGAGGATGGATAGCGGTCTACGTGAATTGAAAACGATTCGGTGCTGAATCAAATTTGATTACCGGATCGAGAAATAAAAAGGTGGGACTGTTTCCTCTACGTATTCATCCCTTTGCTGTTCAGAACAGGATACGAGTGCTCTATCTCAGCGGCGGTGAATTCCTGATCCGTCAGGAGAATGATGGGGCCGTGAGTCCGGTCGCGGGCGTTCTAAATCACACGGTCCTGAATGCTGTCCTTGATCTCAAAATCAGCCAGGGCAGCCTGGAATGCCGACTCTGCTCGTTCCCATGACGAGACCGGCTCGGCCTTCGTCTGCTTCAAGCCCGCTCTCAGATACGCCTGGAGTGGAGCTCGCCACATGGGCATCACGCTTGATCGCGCTGGACTGGATAACATCACAGACACACACATACCACCAGACAGACGCTCGCGTTCGCTTATTCCAGCTCACTCAGCATCATGGCTCCCAATCCCAAGCATGCTGCTCTCCGGATCTTGGACAGTCCAGAGGCGTCTGCGTTTCGCTGACCTTATGAACGCCGGTTCCGCCCTATGAATCGCGGCTCATAGTTCAGGCCGCTCCGTTCATCAGTCTGAGATACTTTCCAACCCCCTTTCCTCCCGCGAATCCGCTCGCAAACCCCTGGATCAATAGAGGCATGGCTCTCACAATCCTGTTGCACACCAGGCGGCCAACGGGAACGGTACAGGCTTTGCTCTCTCAATGCGCAGACGGGTACCCATCCAAACGAGGGAATACCATGAGTGTCCAGCGGCTCCTTCCTCCTCTGAGCGTCACGCGGGCGAACTCGCCGATTCTCTCCTCGGCGAAACGAGAAGCTGATTGGGCCACTCTGGGAGTCTTGATTATGTTACTCACACTGCTCACCCCTAGTGTTGGAATAGCAGAAGGGTTTGCAGACGTGTATCTCGGCGGCGGTTCCACCGTTGCAACCAATAACACGTTTCAAGTGAATGGGAATATCGTCCGTGATCTTGAACGGTCGGGTACCTCACAACTCTTCGGAGGGCGGCTGGGATACTGGTTTGAGAACTACCCCTACCTTGGTCTCGCACTCGATATGGCAGTCTCGACCCCCAAATTCAGCGATATCGGGCCACCTCAGTCAATGTCGCCGGTAACCCTCAGCGTCGCACCAATTTCCCCGCTGGCTATGGTTCGGTTGCCTGTGGGCCAGAGTGAAGAGTTCCCAAAAGGAAGATTTCAACCGTACGTTGCAGCAGGGCCGGCACTAGTCTTTACGGCGCTGTCAGAGTTTGCTGGGAAAACGGTAGGGTCCCCGGCGGTGCTCGAGGATTCTTCAATGACCCTCGGCTTTGATCTCCGAGGCGGTATCGTGACATTTCTCACGAAGAATTTTGGGATCTTTGTGGAGTATCGCTACCTTCAAGCCCATCCAACGTTAGAGAGCAATACAGGAAGTGGCGTCGTGCAATATCGGCCCACGTTCCAAACCAATGCGGGCGTTGTAGGAATCACCTACCGATTTGGGTGGCAATGACAGGGGCGTAGGTGAGGCGTAACCATCTTGGCCTCTTCTAGAAGGAGGATCCCATGAAACGATCATACATCTTGGAACTGGTCGCTTCGTCGAAGTTTGCAACGAGTCTTCTTTTTCGAGTTCGCTCCGCGAGAGGATTATTAGGCATGGGGCAATATACTGGTCCGGAGCCAGGAAGGACCACGAGTACAAAGGGCAGGCTCGCTCGTCCGTTGTCATCGGCGCGCCTACTTATCGCCATATGCGTCGTCTTGGCGCTCGGCGCCTGTGGTAATAATGATGATGTGATCCCCCCGTTCACGATAACCTGGTCAGTTGCAGCGGGTGATCTGAATGGCGACGGTCGTACAGACCTCGCCTCAGCAAATACTTTCATCGCTGGTCCACCACCACATCCTGGCCACGTGTCGGTCATTCTGCAAAGTCAGTCCTCCCCTGGTGCTTTCGGCGGTGCCATGAACCTTGCTGTAGGCAGCGATACGGCAATGGTCTCCTTAGGGGATCTCAATGGCGACAACCTCATGGATTTGGTTGCAGCAAATGATACCTCTGCTAGTATCTCCATCCTATTCCAAAATGCCTCCTCGCCAGGCACTTTCCTGGCAGCACAAAACCTTGGGGTCGGCGCCCATCCCGGTGGGGTTGCGATCGGAGATCTGAATGGAGACGGCCACCTCGATATCGCAGTCGCTGACTCCGTGCTTTCTGTTCTCTTTCAGAATGCTGGTGTTCCGGGAACCTTCTTCCCTCCAATAAGCCTGGGGGTCCATTGCTCCTCCGTCGGCATAGGCGACCTCAACGAAGATGGTCGAGCCGACCTCGTCGCTACTGGTGGTGGGAACGTAAGCATTCTCCTGCAGAACCCTGCAGGAGCGGGCAGTTTCTTGCCGCCGCAAACTGTTGCGGCAGGATTTCAACCTTTCAACGTTGCGATCGCCGATCTGAATGCAGATGGTCTACTCGACCTTGCGATCGCGAATTATGGCACTCCAGACAATTCGGCTACGGCCAGCCTCTCCGTCCTCCTAAATAATTCGGTTTCTCCAGGAGGTTTTTTGGCTGCGACTAACTATGCTACGGGAGAACGCTCATGGTCCGTCTCCGTTGGAGATCTCAACGGGGATGGAAAAGCGGACTTAGCAGTGGCGAACGCAGGCGGACTCGGCAACACTGGAAGTGTGTCAGTACTTTTCCAGAACCCAGGCGCGCCAGGAACCTTCCTCCCTGCAGTGAATAGGCCAGGGACGAGTCAACCCCTTGGCGTGATTATTGCCGATCTGAACGGGGACAGTCTCCTTGATATAGCACTAGCAGACGAAGGTGTCAGGATTCTGTTTCAGATACCAGGCCAGCCCGGGACATTCCAATCACCTATCCTGGTAGGAAGCTGAGAGCAAAGTGGAAATACGCCGCGAGAGGATGTGCTTCGAGACGCCGCCCTGGGTTGTTCTTCGAGAAAGGGATGCGAGGCTGAGCGCAGCGTCCGGCTGAAGCAGCGCAGGTCAAGCTGACACACCGCGGGCCACGGAGCGGTTGTCGGGGTTCCGCGATACAGAAACCTTTTTATTTCTCAGGGCAATTCATGTGCCAGCAGCTCAGGAGGTTTGCGTTTGTCAGTATTCTAGTTGCGTGGCTCCCTAAGTAGAGAAGAGACCTTTACGATGAGTGGAGATTTTGTCGGAGACTGATGGTTGGAAAAATGAGAGCAATACGAGTGAACAGCACAAAGTTATGAACGGTAATTCATTGCGATGGAACCGGTGTTGCCGTCTTTGCTTCGCAATTGGAAGGACTTGGCTAGGTGAAAACTTTATGAGGAGTTTACCGTGGTGGAGAAGATGGAGGCTGAGGTTCCATCATCTCGCTTTCGAGTTTTCGCAACCAACGATAGGTACGTCCTAAAATCTTGGCGGCGTGGCTTTTGTTGCCGCCGTACTCGGCGACGGCGCGCCGCGTGATGGACCATTCAAGGTAGTTCAAGAGCCCGGTGAGCGATCCTCGCGTCTCTAGGGTTTTAAGCAGCGCATTCCAGTCAACACGGTCCACCAACTCGGCAAGATCGAGCGAGGGTGCCGATTCCGTAGTCGAACGTAGATTGTTCGGGAGCAGGTCAGGAGAGATCCATTTCTTGCCTTCCGGCGTCAACGTCACGGCGCGCTCCATGACATTCTCCAACTCACGGATGTTGCCCGGCCATTTGTAGGCCAAGCAGAGTCGCAATGCGTCCGGCGTCAAGCCTGCGCTGGATTTTCCGGTTTTCTCGGCGAATCGCTGAACGAAATGCTGGGCGAGTTCAGCAATATCCTCCGGACGTTCCCGCAAAGCCGGGACATAGAGTTGAATGACATTCAAACGATAGAACAGGTCTTGTCGAAACTGGTTCTGCTCCATCATCGCCAGGAGGTCCCGATTGGTGGCGGCGATCAGCCGGATGTTTGCTTGAAGATCGCTCGTTCCTCCGACGCGTTGAAACTCTCGTTCTTGAAGAACTCGTAGCAATTTCACCTGCACCGCGGAGGAAATGTCGCCGATCTCATCGAGGAACAGTGTGCCCCCCTCGGCGAGCTCGAACTTCCCTTTCTTCTGGGCTATCGCGCCGGTGAACGACCCTTTCTCGTGACCGAACAGCTCACTTTCCAAGAGCGTTTCAGGCAGTGCTCCACAATTCACAGCCACGAAGCGTCGGTCCTTACGTCGGCTCAGTTGATGGATCAAACGGGCGGCGAGTTCCTTCCCCGTCCCTGTTTCTCCTGTCACCAACACGGTTGTGTCCGAGGGAGCAATGGTTCTGATCAGTGAAAGAAGATCTAGAAGCGGAGCGCTCTTGCCGATGATGCCGCCGGTTTCTTGCTGCGCAGACAGCTCCTGCTTCAGTTGGATATTCTCCTGCGCCAGTTCCACATTGCGGAGGAACATGGTGAGCATGTGCCGATGCGTCGCCTGTAGGTTTTTCAAATGGGTAAAGAGCTGGTATGCGAAGGCGCGCCGGTCCGTCAAAAGTTGCGAGCGGCCGGCGGCAGCGGCGTTATTCGCGTGTGGAGGGCGATTCGTCCAACGCAGGCGATAATGTGTATAAGGCGCGTTGTATATCGAGCCGGCCTTGATCGTGGTGCTGAGTGATCCAGCCGAGAGGGTCCCGCCGCGTTCGATGCGGATAGCGGTGCAGTGATCGTCCTGCTTGGGGAAGTGTGTCTTGGATCTTCCGACCGGCTCTTCAGCCGTCCAGACCGAGAGATGGTCTTGCTGCTCAAGTGTGGCGACAAGTTGTTCGTCGGAACCATGCGGAGCGGGAATACGATCAGCTTTGATGGGGATCAGCGTCTGAACGAGACGAATCGTTCGTCCCGTGATCACGACTTCGCCCGTCGATCGGCGGGCCACAGTGAACCGATCGTTCTTCGTGGTCATGTCGTAGGCATCGCCGAACTCATTGACCAGAGTTTCTAAGCGGAGTTGTGAGTAGGCCTCTTCGGAGGTGGCGGTTTCGACGGAGGGATCCAGTATCGCAGTGCCTTCGAGATTGCCTTGCACCAGGCGCATATTTCCAAGTCCAGGATCGACCGGCGGCAAGTATCGGGACAGAACATGCAAGGTCTGTGCTTCATCTGGGCAGACAAAGGATTGGAGTTGGAGGTAATTGGTATAGGCGGAGGCCCAGTCGCCGACGGAGCGAAACACCGATTCCACGTCGTTCAATAGAATAGCGATCGTCTCGATGAGGGTTGGAGATTGGGTTTTGACGGTTTCGTAGTAGGCCAAAGCGGCCTGATAGGTAAAGTCCTTCTGGCCTGTAGCCAACTCGCAGCTCTTGACCAACTCACGGAAAACCGAATGTGGAATCCAATTGCTTGTATCGGTCAGGAACGCACGGGCATCCTGAATTTCTTGAAATGATTCGGCTGCCCCCATAACCCGTTGGAGATCTACTTTCAATGCCTGTTCGGGGTAGCGAGCTTCGAGATGACGGATCAGTATTCCGCTCTGCAGGCAGGTGATCCAGGGATGGATGGTCATGGCGCTCCTCAAGCCGGTGAATGCGCCCGAATCGTGCGCAGAGTCATAGCACAGCAGGAACGGAATAAAAAGATTGCAACGGTCAGGCCTGAGGTGGAGGCACTGGCAACCCTTCCAACTCCATGATCCGCAACGCGTTGGTCGTGGGGCAGGGACCGGGTCTGAGTTTGTAGTCGAATTGCAGCGCGCCGGCTGCCACTGTTTCCTGAAAGTGGGCGTTCCGCAATCCGGGCACTGTTCTCTCGAGGTCGGTCAATTCAAGATCGTGGGTGGTCACCAAGCCGAAGCCATTGCCTTGCGAAAGAGCGGTAATGAAGGAACGGCTCCCGATCAATCGTTCACGATTGTTGGTTCCTTTGAAGATTTCGTCGATCAAGAAGAGCACCGGTGGTTTACTTCGGTCCGTCGTCGCGTCGAGCAGGCTTTTCAAGCGTTTCACTTCGGCATAGAAAAACGACAGGCCCGCTTCGAGTGAGTCATCCACGCGGATACAGGTGGCGAGGCGCACCCAGGTCCACTCGAAAAGGCCGGCGCACACCGGGGCGCCTGCCTGGGCGAGACAGAGATTGATGCCAAGGGTTCGCAGGAAGGTGCTTTTCCCCGACATGTTGGACCCGGTCACCAAGAGCACGGTTCCCGCGGTTTCGAGGGCAAGATCGTTTGGAACTCGGTGCGTCTCAGGAATCAGCGGATGGGCGAGGTCTTTGGCCGAAAGCCTGGTCTGTGCTCCGTTACGCCGGGGATCGGCGGTGAGGGGGTCCGGCCAGTGATACGAAGGATGGAGCGCGGCAAATGTGGCGAGTGCCGAGGCGGCCTCGACCTCGGCCAGTCGATCCATCCAGGTCGACAGGTGGGCGGCCACCTGAGCCTGAATCCGTTGGAGCCGATAGGTGAACCACAAGTCCCAGGGGCAGAACGTGTTGGCAATCAGATGGATGACCGGATGGGCTTTGACGCTGATCGCATGCAGGGTGCGGGCTGCTTGCCGGACAAGCTGGGGCGGATTCATGCCTGGTGCGAGCAGCGGCGCCCACAAGGCGGCGAGCGCTGTGTGGCGAGGCCGTGCGTGCCGTTCGACAAACCCGAGCACGGCTCCCAGTTTCTCCAGTTCAAAGTGCACGCCCACTGCATGTTCCAATAACTCTTCGCCCTGATCGGTCCAGAAATAGAGCAAGGCATAGGCCGCGAACGACCACATCCAATAGTTCGGAAGCCAGTCGAGCAGCGCACCCAACCCGAGCCCGATGGTGGTGACGGCGAGCAGGGTTTGAATCGCTAAGACGGTCGTGAGGTGAGGGAATCCTACGGCATGATTCAGGACGGCTTCCAGTCGTCGGCCGTTGATTTCCTGTTCGCCGATCAGCTGAGCTTCGAGTCCCAGCCGATCGCGAAACAGCGATCGCGGAATGAGTTCCTGCACGAGGCGGCGGCGCAGGAGCCACTGGTCCGGTTCCGGCGGCTGCTCAAGAAGCCACGACTGCAGCCGCGCCTGTCCGTGCGAGGAGACGGTGGTGTCGAGCAGATGGAGGAGCGAGTGGGGGCCGACCAGGTCTAAATCTTTGGCATAAGGATGGTGCTCGGGAACGCTCGATGGACGAGCGGGAACGTGAGGCCAATCCAGCCGGAGACGTGCCAGGTGCACGAGCTTGATCTGCTTCCAGAGACGAAGCCGGTGCAAGCGACTTTCGAGCCTGTTATGATAAACGGCCACAATCAGAAACAGGCTGGCGAAGGCGGCGAGCGCCCCATTACCAGCTTGATACCACCCCATTTTGTAGAGGGCTACTGTGCAGATCGCTCCGACGATGAACAGGATGAGACGCCAGCGGGTCAGTGCGGAACTAGAGGCAGTGGCCAGGGCGATCACCCGGTCGAGTTTCGCCACCAGGCGTGTCAGCGAAGAGGCTTTCGTTACAGGCGTCACGGGCTGCTGCTGGAGCATAGCGCCGACCTTACTGGATGGGGAAGAGTGCGTCAACTCTAGCAGGATGCTGAAAAAGTCCGCCAGCTTTGTTCTCGCATCGCTCAGAAGCTCAACGTACAGAAGCGTACGCCTTCGCCTCTTCGCTCGCTGCGGCCGCGCTGGCGGCCATTTTGAGCATCCTGCGTGGTGTATCCTTGTTATCGCAAGCGTGCTGAAAAATGAAACTTCGGCGTGCCTAGAGAGTTTTCCGCAGGCTCTTAGCCCATCATGAATCCAGAGGGATGGATCGATGTCCAGATTCGGACCACCGCTGATGCGGCAGAGTTGCTCGGCATGCTGGATGATCCTGTGATTCAAGGCGGATGGGAGGAGAACGGGGTGGTTCATCTCTATTGGCCGAAACCACAGTGGAGCATGGAGGCATGTGGTCGCCTGAGCACCACCTTGCAGAGGCTCGATCCGGGTGTCTCGACCGAGAGGGACATTCGTGTTGAGGAATTGCCCGATCAGGATTGGAATCAGCAGTGGGCTCAGTCAGTCAGGCCGATCAGGATCGGTCGGCGGATTGTGATCAGGCCGAGTTGGGAGTCGGTGGCGTTGGAAACACAGGACATTGAGATTGTACTCGACCCGAAACAGGCATTCGGAACCGGGCACCATGCGACGACGAGGATGTTACTTGAATGGCTTGAGGATCTCGTTCACGGCGGCGAGTTCGTGCTGGATGTGGGGGCAGGGAGCGGCATTCTGGCGATGGTCGCGGTGCGGCTTGGGGCGGACTCGGCCCTGGGAGTGGAATGCGATCCTGTCGCGATGGATTGTGCGCGCGACTATGCAGCAGAGAACGGGTTTGAGGGCAATCTCGAATTCCGGTGCGGAACGCTGGAGGAAATTGACCGGCAAGGCGAATTGCGACCAGACCTGGTGGTCGCCAATCTCGATCGCCAGACGTTGTTGCTGCTGTGCGATGAACTGGCGCGGTACGTGAGCCACGGTGCGCGGCTCTTGCTGTCAGGGATTTTGCTCGATCAAGAGCAAGAGATTGTCGAAGCGTTCTCCAAGGTCGACGCCCTGGTATCGCAACGGCGTGAACAAGAGGGCTGGGTGGCCTTGGAATTGCTGATGGTGGAATCCTGCGAAGGAGTAGGTGCATGACCGCAACTGGACGACCACCCTATCCCCACGTGTATCAGATTAATTTGTCAGACGGAGGTGTACCGAAATATCCGGTGCTGGAGGCCGTCATTGCCAAAACCGGAGTCGAGGGCGACCGGCAACAGAATCTCAAAGTACACGGCGGACCGGATCGGGCCCTCTGTCTGTTCTCGCAAGAGCTAATCGAGCGGTTGCAGGACGAGGGCCATTCGATCGAGGCCGGTTCCTCCGGAGAGAACCTAACGCTCGCCGGGCTTGAGTGGGAGAAGTTGAAACCGGGTGACCGAATCCAGGTCGGGCCAGACGTCCAAGTCGAGATCATGAGTTATACGACTCCCTGCGATAAGAATGCCCGGTGGTTTCGGGATGGAGACTACAAGCGCATCTCCCAGAAAGTGAATCCAGGATGGAGCCGGTTCTATGCCCGAGTGCTTATTGAAGGAGTAGTACGACCGGGGGATGCGGTCGAGATTTTAGTAAAGAGCTGATGGCGTATGGCGAGAGCAATGGACCGGGATCCTGTCCGTTCCACTCCTGCTATACGCTATCGGCTATCTGTTCTTAATGGAGTTTACTCATGATGCCGCGCGTCTTGGAGCCAGAACTGATGGATGATCCTGAGCAGGCGCTCGTGTATGCGCGGGCGGATTTCGAAAAGGAGAATCAGGGATTTATCGATCGCTTCCGCGAATACTTTCCGGAGTTCACCAAGGGCCACATCCTTGACCTGGGCTGTGGGCCTGGCGACATTCCTGTCCGGTTCGCGCGGGCGCTGCCAGCTTGTCGTATCACAGGCGTCGATGCGTCGGGACCGATGATTGGACTGGCCGGCGTGGCGGTGAAGCAGGCAGGCCTGGCTGACAGGATTGCCTTCCGCTGCGAGCGCTTTCAGGCGGTTTCGCTTGTTGAACAGGCCGATGCCGTAGTCGCCAACAGTCTGTTGCATCATGTGCCCAATCCCTTGCAGTTTTGGTATCGGCTGCGGCATCTGGTCAAGCCAGGTTCCCCTGTGCTCGTGATGGATTTGCTCAGACCTGACTCGCCCGAAGAGGCGCAGGTCATCGTGGATCGTTACGCGGCAAAGGAGCCGGAGATTCTGCGGCGTGATTTTTACCGTTCCCTGCTGGCGGCGTTTACCGAAGATGAAGTGGCGGCGCAGTTGGCGGAGATGAATCTGAGCCGATTGATCGTCGATGTGGTGGATGATCGGCATTGGGTTGTCAGTGGAATCATCCATTGAGAAAGATGGTGAAAACGATCCCCAGCTTCGTTCTCGGTCGTTTGAACA
This sequence comes from Nitrospira sp., assembly GCA_005239475.1. Lineage (GTDB taxonomy): Bacteria > Nitrospirota > Nitrospiria > Nitrospirales > Nitrospiraceae > Palsa-1315. Next base: position 22,377 of record SPAX01000010.1, read on the forward strand.
CCTCGACGTACCAACCACGTACGCCTCGGCGTTCAAACTCCCTGCGGCCTTCTACGGTGAAAGGCGCGTCTAGGCGCGCCGGGGTTGGGTGGGTGAGAACATCGATCGTTTTGACCATCCTTCTCATGTTCAATGACGATGCAAGCGCTCAACTTGACCGGCTCAGGAGGTCAAAGGCTCTGGAGCAGCCGTCCACCGCCGAAACTCCTATGGTCGAGATTCCAGCCGGCGAGTTTGCGATGGGGTCGGACGGGGGGCAGGCTTTGGAGGACGAACGTCCCATGCACCGGGTTTGGGTCGGTAGATTTTCAATGGATCTTCATGAGGTGACGACGGCGCAGTACGCGGCGTTCCTCGCTGCCACAAACCGTCTCGCGCCTTTGCAATGGACCACGGTAGATCTGGTGCAGCCTAGCGACCGGCCGGTGATTGGCGTGGACTGGTCGGACGCTGATGCCTATTGTCGCTGGAAGGGGAAGCGGCTTCCCACCGAAGCGGAATGGGAGAAGTCGGCCAGAGGAACGGATGGACGGTTGTATCCCTGGGGCAATCGGGTCCCACATAAGGATCTGGCGAATTTCGCGTTGGGTGCGCGGTTCAGCTATAGCCAAGTCTTGATGCCCGTGCAGTCCTATGAACAAGGGAAGAGTCCATACGGGCTCTATCAAATGGCTGGGAATGTCTGGGAGTGGGTGCAGGATTGGTACGCGGCGAACTATTACGAAATCTCGCCGGAACGAAATCCGCAAGGACCCGAAGAAGGACAGTTCAAAGTGCTACGCGGTGGATCGTGGTCCGACCTGCCGAAATATCTTCTCACCTATGGGCGCTTCAAGCTGCCTCCTGAAACTCAGAATAGTTATACGGGCTTCCGCTGCGCCAAGTCATAACAGGCGGCTGACAACGGCCCCCAGCGTCGTTCTCGGGTCGAAATAATCCTCAACGTACCCGAGAGGGTACGCCTCCGGTTATTTCTCTCCTGCGGCCTTGCTGGATGACCGTTTTGAGCATCCTCCTTCCTATCTAGTCATCGCGCGCTAGTTCCTTCAGAAGATTTCATGAGCTGGAATAAAGCGGCGGCTCAAACTGTCTTCCAGCGAGGCCACAGGGAGGGCCGTCCGATTCCTTATACCCTCTCTTAAGGGGAGTGGCCAAGGCTGCCTTTTACTGCGCGCATCGAACGAGCACAGTTTCATCGTGCGCGTTCTGCGAGCAAGAAGGGCACCTGGCCGCTCCCCTGCTCCATTTTTCAGCAGCCGCTAGTAGAGGGTCTTGCTGACTTCCGCCGAAAGTAAACTTTCGTTGCCGGCACTGTCGTAGGCAGACATGGCGAAGAAATAGGTCTGGCCATTTGGAAGATTGGAGACGGTGTAGCTCGTGACTTTTCCTGTTACGAAGGCCGATCCAGGGAAACTGTATGTGCCGGAAGCCGTGCCGACGTAGATCTTGTAGCCGGCCAGATCAGGTTCCCCATTCGCCGTCCATGTGAGGGTCACGTTCCCCCCAGTCGATGGGCTAGGAGGAGTTGAGGGCTGAGTTGAAGGAGGAGTTGAGGGAGGAGTCGAAGGAGGGGAGGCGACAACAGGAGTCGGGGGTTGCAGCAAGCTCGCGATCGCAGAGTTCTGGAGTAAGTTCAATGCCGATCGCGAACCGCCAGACGAGGAAGCTGAACCGTTTCCTGCTGAAGCCACAGGGCTGCCGGCTGCCGCGTTGGCGAATGGAGGGGGAGCAGTCGGCGAGACTGCAGCAGTGCCAAGCGAGGTGAGCCCCGCAAGAGGCGCAGCCGTCGACTTCGTGATGGGCGTCGTTGCCGTGGGGGTTGTGCCTTTGGCGGTATCGACTGTCGTCTGCGGGACCTGCCCGGCTGCGACGCCCGATGTCACGGTTGCACGGAGTGCCTGGGATGAGGTCGGAGGAGCAGTTGTCGAGGCAATGGCCGGACGCTTGGTCAACGTTCGATGATGCGTCAAGGGCCTGGTTGGTAGAGAAACCGACGTTTGAAGTGCTCCGATCGGGCTCGTGATGTGAGTTGGCTCAGCGCTGGGAGGTTGGAGCATAGTCCCTTGAGTCGTGGCAGGCAGAGCAGCGGATTCAACGGCTGACCGGTGAATCAAGCTATGACGGCGTGGCATCTCTTGTTCTGCAGCTGAGATGATCGCGGGTGTCGCTAGAAATTGAAGGCCCAGGAGTAGGACCGTCACAAGGAAGAGAATCTGGAAGCGAAGTGTCGAGTTATCGTTCACGAGCATTCTTCCTGGCAGGCCATACAATACTCAGTCAGACGGAGACGGCTTTTGCTATGTGTGTGTCCTGCCCTCTGTCTGTGACACCTCTGCATTGTGTCGTGGACGCGCGTGATGCGCCAGAAAAATATCAATTTATTCACCTTCGCCGAGTACCCCGTAGCTTGCTGCGGAGAGCTTTATTCCGGAGATGTGCCCATCGTCAGTCGTGAATCAATCATGACGCTACGGGAACTCTTCCTACGGTGAGCGGGAAGCAGACCAGCGTCTGGGGAAATTCGAATGTAAACAAGCCACAGGTGATCGGAATTATGAGAGGAGAAGGGCGCGGCAGGCTGCTCAAAAAGGCCAGACTTCTCACCCGCCCAACCCTGGCGCGCCGAGACGCGCCTTATCCCAAGCAAGGCCGCAGCGAACTATCCCTTTATAAGGGGTGGCTGGGATGATCCCAACTGCGCGCGTCCAACGAGGGCCTTCTGAGGCCGCGCGTTGCGCGAGCACGGGGATCGTCCCAGCCACCTCGCCCAATTTTTCAGCAGCCTGCTAGGGCTTTGCTGTGAGGTGGGTGAAGAGCCAATCGCTGATCGATGTGGTCATCTGGCGAAAGTCTTCCCCCCGAGTGAATTGATGATCAGCGCCTGGTAAAAGATCCAGCCTCTTTGGCCCTCCCAGTGCGTTAAGCAATCGCCGGCTTTGATGGAGGGGGACACATTCATCCTCCTCACCCTGGACGATTAGTGTGGGCACGATGATTCGTTCCGCCGGCCCATAGGCAATCTGTCTGAGGCAGTCCTCGTAAAAATCATACCGCAAACTGACTCGATCCGGCCCTCCCATGATGTTCGGAATCGTGCCAGTGGCTTGCCACCGTCCCAACTCTTCAGCCTCGAATGTGAGGCGAAGCTCTTCCGCAAAGTCCACCACGGGACATTTGAGGGCCAAACAGGCGAGATCGCGACGCTGGGCTGCCGTGAGGATGGCGACGAGCCCCCCGAAGCTTGAGCCGACGAGTCCGATTCGGTCATATCCCCTGGCGGTCACCAGATCCAGCGCAGCTTGGGCTTGATGCACGGCCAGGGTTGTCGTGATCTCTTCGAACGGTCCGTCACTGGCTCCTTGGCCGAAAAAGTCGAATCGAAAGGTCGCCAGGCCCCGTTCATTGAGGAGGCGGGTCAAGGTCCTGTTGGTCATACTGTTCTTGCTGGAGAGAAATCCATGGCAGAGCACGGCAAGACGCGTCGTTGGTCCGTCGGGCGTACTCAGGATCGCGGCAATGCCGTGACCCTGGCGATCATGAAACGTCAGGGCTTCTTCCATAAGATGGTCGTTCAGTCAGGATGCTGAAACAGTCCGCCGGCCTGTCTGGTCCATTGGGTCTGTCTGGTCTCTCTGGTCTGTCCGGTCTGTCTCGTCTATTTGGTCGAACCAGACAAACCAGACAAACCAGATGAACCAGAGAGACCAGAGAGACCAGAGAGACCAGGCCTATCCCAGACGTACGTACCATCGAACTATTGTTCTGCCTAGTTTGATTGTTCAGCATCTCATTAGGGAGATTGACAATTAGTCGGAAGGCCGAACCCCCAAGGCCCAGGCGAGTTTGGCAGTAAAGAGGGTCAAGCTGCCAAGGAGCAGGCCGACGGTGACCCAGGTCGCGATCTGAATGGAAAGCGAACTGAGCGGGAAATTCCAGGTCATCGTAGCGAGTACGCCGAAGCCCATCGNCCCCAAGCTCAATCCAGTCAGCTGAACGGTTCGCCCCCGGTCCATGATGGCCGCGAGTTGATCTCGATAGGGCCCCTGTTTTTTCCGGCTCGCGANTCGGCTAGNCGCCAGTATCTCAGGAATGCCATAGGACAAGGCCCCTAAGACAGTCTGCAAGATAAANCCGATCAAGGCCATATGGGTATAGGCTGCGAGGTGTAATGATCCAAACGGCAGCATCGGCNNNNGNGGNANNNAGTTGGNTCCGACGAGCACGCCCATGATCATCATGAGGACCAGAAATAACGTCGCGACCAGGAGATGATCCGAGGCGGTATTTCCCGGATGGCCAGAGCCCACCCAGGTGCGCAGCAGGTTGTAGGCGTAGAGGCCGATGCTGAGGACGAGCAACCCCCCGATCGCGAGCTCGAGGTGTAGGGACGAGGTGATAAACCCACCGATCAAGACGGCGAAGCCGGCAGGAAGCAATACCATCACGAAGCGAGCGATTTGCGGGCTGTATAGCTCGGCATTCAAGGTAATCGGCAAGAGGCGATGCGTGGCGCCGATCATCGCCATCGTGACGAAACCCAGCAGAATCACGTGCAGATGAAGAAGCCGCGCATGGGCATAGTATTCCGGCATGAGTCGAAAGGCCATCGCGACGCCCATCGCCAATCCACCGAGTAGGGCGAGCAGTGAGAATCGATACAGCCAGGAGGGACTGGCTGGTTGCGTCAGGTTTGGTCGTCCCTCCCGCCAGGCGACCGCGGCGATGGAGGCGACTGCTCCAATCACGACAGTCCCAGCCACGCCGACGATCTTCATGTTCCCGAGTCCGAATCCAACGAGCAACCCGACTGTGGCGGCGTTCAGGGCTATGAACAACCCTGGATGGGAGTTCGAGGGGGTTCGGTCGCTCTGGGAAGTCTGTGACAAGGAGGCGAACAGTCCGCCGATCATGAGTTGCAGGATGCCGCCGATGAGGGTGGCATGCACATGGACCACTCTCAACCAAGAGGGCAGCGGCGTGCCATGGACCAACCCAATCAGGATGGCCAATCCCACCAGCGAGGAAAGCAGGAGCCAGCTAAATCCTGTGATCAGAAAAGTCAGTGGACAGAACGTGAGTCGACCCATTGGAATCCTCTTCCTAGCAGGAAGCTAAAAACTATGTCGCCACACGAGAACTTCGATGGCCTGCACGTGTGGCGCAACAGGCGAACACTCCCGCAGGATGCTCAAACAGGCCATCCAGCAAGGCTGTAGCCGACGGAAGCACCGGAGGCGTAGCCTCTGGGCTACGTTGAGGATGCTTTCGAGGCGAGAACGCTGCTGGTGGACTGTTTCAGCATCCTGCTAAGCCTGGAGAAAATAGAAATGATTCGTCGGTCCAGTTCCGTGACCGATTGCCAGGCTATGGCGAAGGGCCTCGGTGAGATAGGTCTTGGCTGTCTGCACGGCGTCGTTCATGGATTTGCCTCGTGCGAGATGGGCTGCGATTGCCGAGGCGAACGTGCAGCCGGTGCCATGCGTGTGGGGCGTATCGATGAACTCTCCCTTGAACACATTGAAGAACCGGCCGTCATAGAGCAGATCGGTGGCTCGTTCTGCCGGCAAATGACCGCCCTTGATCAACACATGTTTGCAGCCGAACCCGTGAATGACTTTGGCGGCGCGGCGTGCATCCGCGAGGGTCTTGATCTCAATGCCGGACAGTTGCTGGGCTTCATGGATGTTCGGCGTGACGAGCAACGCTAAGGGGAAGAGCTGTGTCTTCACGGCGTCGATCGCCTCCGGCTTGAGCAGCGCATGGCCGGTCTTCGAGATCATGACCGGGTCCACCACGAGATTCGCGACATTCTGAGGCCTCAGGAGTTTGGCGACGACTTCGACGATCGCCGTCGAGGACAACATCCCGATTTTCACCGCGGCGACGTCGAAGTCGTCGAACACGGCGTCGATTTGCGCCGCGATGATCGAGGTCGGTAACTCAAAGACGTCGGTGACCTCTTCCGTATTCTGTGCGGTGATGGCGGTAATCACCGACATGGCAAATACGCCGTTAGCCGACATGGCCTTAATATCGGCCTGAATCCCAGCCCCCCCACCAGAATCCGACCCCGCAATCGTCAAGACCTGCTTCAATGTCATGAGTGCTCCAGAGTCTTTACTGCTCAGATGCGCAGATTATACTCGGCAGGCCAAGCCTGTCCAGCGTGGAGAATTAGTAGATGAGTGTAAAAGGAGGAAAAGACTCAGCCAAATGAAGCCACTGCAACTGGACGTTGGCGGGCGACACGTTTTCGTTGAAGCTTGATGCGCTCGATCTCATGCAGCGCGTCCGCCGTCAGATAACTTTCTCCGCAACTTGGACAGGTCACAACCGGGACGTTTTCGATCACTAGGAGTTTCCGGCCCTTACCGTAGCTTCAAGTGACTTCCCGAACCATCGCATGCTTGCTTCCCCAGATATCGGAGATCCTGGACGCGTAATTTCATCGTGCAGGCGTGGCCATCGTTTCGAAGCTGACGAGCGGCATGTCTGTTCCCAAGGGGACGAAGTTCAACTTTTCGAAACCGATGACCTGGCCCTTGCGATCCTTCATGAGGATGACATCATTGCCGGTTCCTTCGCACAGGTGTTCCTGATCGGGGTCTCCAAACCACACAGTCAGCGTGTTGCCGACCGGGTCGAAGAACAGCTTTATTTTCGTCTGCATATCCTCGTCTCTTCGTGATGGCTGAGGCCGAAGCAGTCGAGCGATGGAGGTCGTGGGTAAGAAATTGATTCTTCCATGTTCGACATGAGTGTGGATCTCTGTCCGACGTTCAGCCAAATGAAGCCACTGCGACTGGACGTTGATGGGCGACACGCTTGCGTTGAAGCTTGATGCGTTCAATCTCATGCAGCGCGTCCGCCGTCAGATAACTTTCCCCACAACTTGAGCAGGTCACAACCGGCACGTTTTCGATCACGAGGAGTTTTCGGCCCTTACCGTAGCTCCGAGTGACTTTCCGAACCATCGCATCCTTGCTTCCACAGATATCGCAGATCATAAAGTCCCTCGCATCATTCTTTATGGAGCATAGACCGTAATAATCACGAGCTTTCCTGTCGGACTTAGTTTGGCCAATAGCTCGATGGGGTCTCCCGTGATGGTTCTCCCGCGAACGCGATACTTTGATTCATCACTGGTCGAATCTTTTTGCCGCTCCAGGATGCGCCCTGTCAGAATGCCTCGTTCGACATCGTAGATGGTGAAGTCATCCTCGGTCATCTCCTCTTCGGCATGAACCGTCATCACATACGCGCGAGCCCTGATCTTGTCTCGAAAGCGTTTCAGAAACCGTTCATGCACAGGCTGTCACTCGCCAGGGCGCAACGCGATCATCACAATACCGACACGAGTGTACTCCCAGGGACGGGAAGAAATCCATGCACGAGAAGGTGCTCAACAACCCCGGCACTGCCCGTAACCCCGTGTGCAGCCAATACACAAATCCCAGGAGCGCCTTCAGCAGTCCCAGCCCACCAAGATTCAGCCAGATACTCTTCTGAGTCATGTTCTACTTCTGTCTATCCGGAGTTTGTCATTCGAAAAGGACTTCCCATTCGCGTGGCTCTATTCCGAACTGGAACTTTGCTTGTTCGATGGCGCCCTCCAGACTCTCATGCCAGGTATCGCCCACATAACTTATATTCGTGGAGCTGGATTGCAGAAAGTACCCGCTGCCATCACCACGGACTATCTCTAGATTAAGGAGTACGTTGATGGTCGGTGTCGGAAGGGGCTGCGCCGCACCTGGAGGAAGCCATCCCGAATGTTCCTCTCCTCCGAATCGGACTGTTCTATTCAGCACTCTTCTTACTACACGCATGCTTCACATTCTTGGAGCAGCGACAATTTTAGGATAATCTGGGCTAGCCTCTTCGTCCACCATTGCTAGTCCGCTGGTAGAATGCTCAGTGCGCGCATCGGACGAGCACTGTTTCATCGTGCGCGTTCTGCGAGCACAGGAGCACCCACCCATGGGCTTCCGCTTCTTATCTTCCCCCAATCTGACACGTCGTGACTTGACGGCTAGCACTGCCCTTTAGTCTTTTTCTTCCTCTCTCTGGTGGCCGGTGTATCTCTTCGGGCAGGCAGTAGGGCTGGGCCAGACTGCGCGCGTCCAACGAGGGCCTTCCGAAGCCGCGCGTTGCGCGAGCAATGGAACGGCCCTGCTGCCTGCCTTCCGAACGTGACCTTTCCATTTTCTTTCTGGCCCGTCGTGACTTGACGGGTGGCACTGACCTGGGTGCCCGTCCGCCCGCAGCGATCTTTCTTCACTTTCTTTCCCTCTCGGCCGGTGTTCTATTTTAGGGCCAGGGCAGGGAGGCTCTCGGAGCGTTATCAGAGCGCCGTTGGGTTACCGCTCTTGCTGAGCCAAAGCGACCGCCCGTGGCGGTGGCGACGAATGTCCGAAGCCACACCTTTGCAAAGCAAGTGGTGTGGCAAGTTTTCGGCGCCAAGTGGCGGTGAAGCCTAGAGCGGTCAACGGCGCTCTGTGGCTGCGAGCGGAGAGAGCCTCCCAGCCCTGGCCCGCCCTCTTACACCGGCCACTCTTCCTCTTTCCACGCCATCTCCCAGAACATCCACTCATACCGCGAACTGATGACGAACGACTCTTCCATCCGTCGCGTCTCTTCCTTGCCCGCCGTCTTGGCCCATTGATCCACTTTCTTCCTCATCCAGCGCTGTACTTCGGCAAACTCCGGTGAGGAGTAGAGCATAAGCCAGTCCCGGTAGGGATGATTCTTTCTCGGCGGGCCCTGTTTCAAGAGATGTTGACCGACGATGCAGTAGATCCAGGCGCAGGGGAGGGCGACGACGGTGATTTCCGCTGCCGAGCCTGTATGGGCGACGGTGAGCATGTGCCTGGTGTAGGCAAAGTTCGTCGGCGCCATGGGCACGGACGACATCTGTTTGGCGCTCATCCTCCACCGTGACCCATATCCTTCGTGGAGGCTGCGTTCGACGACAATGGTTTCTTCGGCAAGCTTCGTCAGACGCAGGGCCGATTCTGAATCAGGCGCTTTCAGTGCTCCGGCAGAAAACACACGGGCGAGGTCACCGAGAAACCTGGCGTCTTGCAGGATATAGTACTTGAATTTTCGCTCCGGCAAGGTTCCCTTGCCTAACGCCACGACGAACGGATGGGTGAGCTGCGCGTTCCACATCGGTTGGGCCAACTTACGCAGATGGTCGGAAAACGACATACAGCCACTTCTCCTTAGTTAATCGCATCTCGTGAAGCGTATTTTTCAAGTTCCGGACCCTCCTACGAGGTACGCGTCACGAGCGATGCTTCACGAATGTCACTCGTGCGGCGCCCAGGGCCTCGGCAAACGATTAATGCCGTCTAGCGCGGCAACTTTATAACATTCCGCGAGTGTCGGATAGTTGAAGATGGTGTCGATGAAGTAGTCAATCTTTCCGCGGTAGGCGATGACGGCTTGCCCGATATGGATGAGTTCCGTGGCCCCTTCCCCGATAACATGGACACCCAATAGCTCCAGGGTCTGGCAATGGAAGAGCAATTTCAGCATGCCGGTTTCATCGCCGATAAGCTGACCCCGCGCGATCTCTCGATACCGCGCGATGCCGACCCCATAGGGAATCCCTGCCTTGGCCAGATCTTCCTCATTCCGCCCCACCATGGAGATTTCAGGAATGGAGTAGATGCCGTAGGGCAGAAGGTCCGTGTCGGTGTGGTCGGGATGGCCAAAGGCATGGCAGGAGGCATGTCGGCCCTGTTGCATGGAGGTCGAAGCGAGGGCGGGAAAGCCGATGACGTCGCCTGCCGCATAGATATGTGGAACCGTTGTTTGAAAATGTTCGTTGACGGTCATGCGGCCTCGGTTGTCCGGCTTAAGACCCACGGCTTCGAGGTTGAGCCGGTTGGTCGTGCCGACTCGACCGATCGCATACATCACTATCGTCGCTTCAATCGGCTCGGCATGCTTCAATCGAAGATGGATCTGACCGGCCGGTTGTTTTTTGATCTCGATGACTTCTTCATTGTGGTAGAGCGTGACGCCGGTTTCTCTCATGTGTTGCTGCAGCGCCTCAACGATCTCCGCATCGACAAATTCCAGCAGCCGCGGCCGCTTATCGATCAGAATGACCGGGACGTCCAGCATGGCGAGGATTGAGGCGTACTCCGTTCCGATGACGCCGCCGCCTACGATCACGATGGATTGCGGAATTCGTTTCAGTGCAAAGAGGCCGTCCGTATCGATGACGGAGTCATGGTCGAAGGGAATGTCAGGAGGCCTGGCCGGTTCCGTTCCGATTGCGATGACGATGAAATCGGCCTCATGTTCGACAGATCCGTCAGCCTGCTGAATGCGGAGACGGTGCGGATCGACGAAGCTGGCGGTTCCGTAGATCACATCGATTCGGTTGCGGGTCATTTGGTTTTCGACGATCTGTACTTGGGTTTTGATGATGTGGTTGGCGCGGAAGGCGAGATCTTCGATCGTGATGGTTTTCTTGACCCGATAGGCATCTCCATACAGATGGCGTTGGCGAAGCCCGGACAGGTGGAGGACGGCTTCGCGGAGGGCTTTGCTGGGAATGGTGCCGGTATTGATGCAGACGCCTCCGACGACTTCTTTCCGTTCGATCAGGCCCACGTTCTTGCCGAGCTTGGCGGCCTGGACCGCAGCCTTCTGGCCGGCGGGCCCGGCCCCAATCACCAGCATGTCGTAATGCGCCATGAGTTCCTTGTAAGGGAAGGCTGAGGTGAAGGTTCCGACAGAACAGTTCGAGGTTCAGAGTTCGAAGTTCCAAGCCTCGAACGCCGAACCTCGAACAACATGGCTTTGGCCCCAACCTCGACCTCAGCCTTTTTCGGCCTAGCTCGCGGCGATCAATGACTTGGCCACGGCGAAGGCCTCATCCATGTCCGGCAGCTGGGCCAGTTCGGGAGTGATTTGCAGATACCGCACGGTGTTGTGGGCGTCGATGACCATGACGGTCCGCGCCAGGATGTGGGGGGTCTTGAGGAAGAGTCCGTAGGTCTTCCCGAATTCGGCGCCTCGATAGTCCGAGAGGAAGGTCACGTTGGCGATATGGGCTTCTTCCGCGAATCGTTTCTGTGCAAAAGGGGTGTCGATGCTTACGGTCACCAGTTCGACCATCTTGTCGAGGCCTTTGTTCTTCTCGCTCAGATAATGGGTCTGCTGTTCGCACACTTTGGTGTCGAGCGATGGCACGACGCTGATGATCCGGACCTTGCCCTTGCCCTTTGTGTCGGTGATGGTGATCAGCGACAGGTCCGTCTGTGTCAGCTCCACCTCCCGGAGGGGGTCGCCGACTTTAATGCCGGTTCCCGAGAGGGCCAGGGGGCTTCCCTTGTAAAGGACCGTACGGCCTTCACCCGCCATGGTGCTGCCGCCAGCGACGGTGATGTTCTTGTAAAGAAAGGCGGAGCCGTTGTAGTTGCCCATGCTTCCGCATCCGGTGAGCCCGAGCGTCATGCAGACGGTGGCCCCAATGATCAGTCGATGTGCTGCCCTCATAATGCCCTCCTTGGTAAAGCGACGGGTGCCATTCTATCAAGAATACGGTGGCTTGTGCATGTGTCATTTACAGGATGCTGAAAAACTATTTTGGTACGCGAGAACTTCGATGGTTCGTCCGTCTGGGACAAGTCCGGTCTGTCTGGTCCATCTGGTTAGTCTCATGCAACCAAACAAACGAGACAAACCAAACAAACCAAATAACGGTCTTCTTACGCTGGCGGACTGTTTCAGCATCCTGTTACGGTTGAACAAAGGTGATGAGTTCCTGGTTGACCAAATCCGGTCGTTCCCACTGCGGGATATGTCCCGCCTTGGGGATTCGGATGAATCGTGACCCCTTGATGGTCTGGTGGAGTTCCTCGCCTACGGCGATTGGGAACACCCGATCTTCTTCCCCCCAGATCACCAGCGTCGGGAGGGTGATTTCACCGATGCGCGTAGCAAATCCGGACTCCCATAGCGGAAGGTTTTCTCTGACTGTCATGATGGGTTTGATGAGTCCGGGGCGCTGACGGTTGCGATTGGATCGCTCCATGACGGCTGGTGTGAGGAGTGCCGGGTCATGCACGACTTCTTGTAAGACAGACTCGATCATCAGGCCGCCGAACAGCCAGTTGCCCAATGAGACGAGCCAGGACGGCGCACTGGTTTCTAAGGCGCGCCGCACTGACGGACTGGTGAGTTTCTCCATGACGTGTTGTGGCAGCCCGTCGATAAGGACGAGCTTGGCGACGCGGGTGGGGTGTGCCAGCACCATGCCGATGGCCAAGCCGGCTCCCATGGAATTGCCGACTAACGTGGTCTGTGGGATCTTCACGGCGTCCATGAACCCGACAAAGAAGTCCAACATCTGATCTGGTCGGTAGTCGATCTCTGGTTTATCGGATAGCCCGGCGCCGGGCAAATCGAGCGTGAGGACACGGAAGTGCTGCGATAGCGCGTGCTGCTGATGTTCCCATTGCCACATCGATCCCCCGAAGCCGTGGATCAGGATGACCGATGGGCCAGCGCCCACATCCAGATAGGCGATCCGCTGGTCGTGGACGAGGACGGTTCTAATGGCAATGCGCTCAATGGCGTCGAACTGTGCCGGAATCGACGATGGAGACGAGCAGGCGGTCATGATGTAACACAACAAACTAACAATAAACAGCGCAACGTGCGGCTGTCTGCATGCACGACCGGGGACAGCTGGGTCTATCGGACTACTCCAGCTGGATAACTGTTTCATCCGTCTTCA
>SPAX01000100.1 GCA_005239475.1 Nitrospira sp.
GTTCGAAGTTCCAAAACCTCGAACTTCGGACCTCGAGCCCTCCCTTATCTCGCCCGTCCCGCATGTCCCGCCAGTCTCGCGTGCGACATATTTTTCAGCATCCTGTGAGATGGGAGAATGTGATGACGGACATGTTCCTCGCCCTGACACGCGGGCATTGGCCGAGCGTGATCGGCGCCTGGCTCCATCTTACCGTCAGTTTTATGGTGTGGCTGCTGATGGGTGCGCTGAGTTTGACCCTCGCGCAGGACTTCCATCTCAGCCAAACCGACACGGCTCTTGTGGTGGCGCTCCCGCTGCTGAGCGGCGCATTGCTTCGCGTCGTCGCGGGGTGGAGCAGCGATTGGTATGGGGCGAAACCAACGGGTGTGCTTATTCTGATGGGCGAGTTGGCGGTCGTCTTATGGGGGTGGTTGGGCATCCATAGTTATGTCGAGTTGCTGCTCGTTGCCGCCTTGCTCGGTATCGGCGGGGCGAGCTTCGCGGTGACCTTGCCCCTGGCGGGCCGCACCTATCCAGCTGCCCATCAAGGATGGGTGTTGGGAATCGTCGCGTCGGGCAATGTCGGCACCGTGCTGATTCTCTTTGCTGCCCCACGCATTGCGGCCACGGGCGGAGGATGGCACGACGTGTTTGGATGGATGATTCTGCCGCTTGTTTTTGCACTGGCGGTCTTCGTGTTTCTCGTGCGTGACGATCGACAGAGCCGGCGTGCCGAGCGCGATACGCATTGGTGGCACACCGTGGCGGTGATGACTCGGCATCCGAAAGCCTATTGGCTCTGCGGACTCTATGCCGTGACGTTCGGCGGGTTCGTCGGATTCTGCAGCATTCTTCCGCTCTTCTTCTACGAGCAGTACCACGTGGATGGCATCGCCGCAGGCTCGATTGTAGCCTTGTGTGGATTGGTAGGCAGTCTCATCCGTCCGCTGGGAGGCTACGCGGCCGATCGCATCGGTGGTCTGCGAACGCTCATACTTGCATTGCCCCTCATCGTGGGAATCGTCGCGGTGCTCGGCGAATTCACCGATGTCCATGTCGCTGTCGTGCTGACCGTGGTGGCCGTGGGAGCCATGGGGGTCGGCAACGGCGTAATTTTACAGTTGGCCTCGGAGTGGTTTCCCAAACAGATTGGTCTCGCTTCGGGTGTGGTGGGGGCGGCCGGTGGGATCGGCGGCTTTCTTTTGCCCCTCTGGTTGGGGACGCTGAAAGAGGTGACCGGTTCCTATCGCGCCGGGTTGTGGCTGTTTGCCTTGGCTGCGGGCATTGCCTGGGGCGCGGTGCTGCTGGCAGAACGACGCGCACGTCTAACAGGATGCTGAAAAAGTCCGCCAACAGCGTTCTCGCATCGTTCAGACCCTCAACGTACCACAATGGTACGCTTCGGCCCTTCACTCGCTGCGGCCTTGCTGGACGGCCTTTTTGAGCATCCTTCAGGGGGGTGTTATTCCGTTGTGCCACACGTGCGGACCATCGAAGCTCTCGCGCGCCGAAACAGTTGTTCCGTAGGCTGCAAACCAATCCCACGGAAGCAGCGATCCGGTTTTCCCGTTGATAATGAGGGGCCAAAAAAACAATGTTAAATGTGCAATGTTAAATGATAAATTGGTTGTCCATTGAACAGTATCCATTGACCATTCAACATTAAAATTATGGCTTCTCCCTTTCACAGCATCGAAGACGCAATTCGGGACATCAAGAAGGGGAAATTCATCATCCTCGTCGATGACGAAGATCGCGAAAATGAAGGCGACCTCGTCATTGCTGCCCAACACGTGACGCCCCAGGCCGTCAATTTCATGGCCCGCTATGGCCGTGGGTTGATCTGTCTGGCCCTGACTCCCCAACGAGTGGAGGAACTCCATCTTCCGCAGCAAGCGGTGGAGAACACCGCCACCTTCGCCACGGCCTTCACTGTGTCCATCGATGCGCGGAAAGACATTACGACGGGAATCTCTGCGGCGGATCGGGCAACGACGATTCATGTGGCGATCGATCCGAAGTCCAAGCCCGGCGACCTGGCGCGCCCCGGCCATATTTTCCCCTTGAAGGCGCAACAAGGCGGTGTGCTGAAGCGCGCTGGGCAGACCGAAGGCTCCGTCGATCTGGCGCGGTTGGCCGGGCTCACTCCCGCCGGTGTGATCTGCGAAATCATGAACGAGGACGGCACCATGGCGCGCGTGCCGGAGCTGACGAAATTTGCCAAAGTGCGCAAGCTGAAGATGGTCACGATCAAGGCGCTCATCGAATACCGCATGCAGCGTGAGACCTTTGTGCGGCGGATGGCGAGCGCGCGGCTGCCGACGATGTTTGGTGATTTCGAGGCGGTGGCGTTCGAAAATGAAATCGACGGCATTACACACATTGCCTTGGTGAAAGGGCGCGTGGAGGGAGGCGATCCCACCCTGGTGCGCGTGCACTCGGGCTGTTTGACGGCCGACGCACTGGGCTCGTTGCGGTGCGACTGTCGAGACCAGCTCCATAAGGCGATGGAGGTCATTCAAAAGGAAGGGCGTGGGGTCCTGCTCTACTTGAATCAAGAAGGCCGCGGCATCGGCCTGCTCAACAAGATCAGGGCCTATGGGTTGCAAGATCAGGGGAGTGATACGGTCGAGGCGAATCTGATGTTGGGATTTAAGGCGGATCTGCGCGATTACGGCGTGGGGGCGCAGATCCTCGTCAATCTCGGGCTGCACCAGATCAAGCTCATTACGAACAATCCGCGCAAAATTGTCGGCATCGAAGGCTATGGGCTGCAAGTCGTCGAACGCGTGCCGATCGAGATTCAGCCGCGCGCGGCGAATGTGAAGTACTTGCGAACGAAGAAGAAGAAGATGGGGCATATCTTAAAGAAGGTCTGAAGGTCATAAAGTCTTCAAGTCGAAAGTCGGGGCGACGAAGTGCCTCCTCCTGGACTTGAAGACTTTACGACTTGATGACTTTCAGACTTTAGTGACATATCAATGAAACTGCGAAAAGGTTCACACGATGCGACGGGATTGCGGTTTGGAATTGTCGTCGCGAAGTTCAACAAGTTTGTCACGAGTAAGCTGCTGAGTTCCTGTGTTGAGGGGCTGACCAAACACGGGGTCAAGGCCGACGACATCGAGGTGGTGCGGGTGCCGGGGGCGTTCGAGATTCCCTTGGTGGCTCGGACGATGGCACAGTCGAGCCGGTTCAATGCGGTGATTTGTCTCGGGGCGGTCATTCGTGGCGACACGCCGCATTTCGATTACATCAGTGCGGAGGTCAGCCGCGGGGTTGGGCAGGCGGCGCTGGACGCCGACGTGCCGATCATCTTCGGCGTGCTGACGACGCATACAGTCGCGCAGGCAATCGAGCGGGCTGAGTCGGCCAAGTTCAACCGTGGTGGGGAAGCGGCCAGGTCCGCGATCGAAATGGCGACGGTCATGCGCCTGTTACGGGGAGAGGCTGACAAGTTGACAGGTCACAAGCTGACAAACGGGAAAGTTGGTCGTAGACGGGCGAGGCGGAAACAATGAGCATCTTCTTGTCGGCCTGTCACCCTGTGGCTTGTCAGCGAGGCTGTTGTGGGTAGCCGCCATCAATCCCGGGAGCGCGCGCTCCAGATTTTGTTTCAGTACGATATTCACGGCAGGCCGGGCCTGTGGCTGGATATGTTCTGGAAGGAGAACGAGGCCACGGATGAGGTGAAGGCCTTTGCCGAACGACTCGTGGCCGGGGTGTTGGAGAAGAAGAAAGACCTGGATGCCCTCATCGGGAAATACGCCACCAATTGGAAAATCAGTCGCATGCCGATTGTGGACCGTAATATCCTGCGCGCCGGCGTCTATGAACTGCTGTGGATGGATGACGTGCCGGCCAAGGTGACGGTGAACGAGGCTATCGAATTGGCGAAAAGTTTCGGCGACGACGACGCGTCGAAGTTCGTGAACGGCATTCTGGATCAGGTCTTGACGAAGGAGCCCCGCTTGGAAGCCAAGCGTGCCGAAGCTGCAGGCGAGAGGCGCGAGGCAAGAGGCTAGGGGGAACTTCATGCGGTCTTTTCTGTTCGATCCGTCAGGGCCCCTTGCCGCTAGCCCCTTGCCACGAGCTACACCGTGAGGTGGAGATGATTGATCGCTATACCCGTCCCAAGATGAAAGCCATCTGGGAATTGAAACGTAAGTACGAGATCTGGCTCGCAGTCGAGCTGGCTGCCTGTGCGGCATTCGAACGAGTTGGACAGGTCCCGCGGGGCACCTCGGCTCGTATCGGGAAGAAAGCCACGATCGATGTGAAGCGCATCGCCAGGATCGAGAAGGTGACGAAGCACGATGTGATTGCGTTTCTCGAATCGCTCGTGGAATCGGTCGGTCCGGAGCATCGGTTCCTCCACATGGGGTTGACCTCGTCGGATATTGTGGACACCGCGTTGGCCGTGCAGATGACCGAGGCGCTCGACCTCATTCTCGACGATCTTGACGGGTTGATCGCTGTCTTGAAACGGCAGGCGCTGCGGTACAAGAACCAGGTGATGGTCGGCCGTTCGCACGGCATTCATGGTGAACCGATCTCGTTCGGCTTCAAGCTGGCCATTTGGTACGAAGAAGCCTGCCGGCACCGGGAGCGGCTGACGCATGTTCGGCGGGAGATCGCTGTCGGCAAGCTCTCCGGTGCGATGGGCACGTTTGCGCATCAAGGGCCGGAAGTGGAAGAGTACGTCTGTGCCAAGCTGGGGCTCACGCCGGACCCTGTCTCCAATCAAATCGTGCAGCGCGATCGCCATGCGGCCTATGCCTCGGCGCTGGCGCTGTTGGCTGCCAGCATCGAAAAGTTTGCGACCGAGATTCGCCATCTGCAACGGACCGAGGTGCTCGAAGCGGAAGAGTATTTTTCGGAAGGACAGAAAGGGTCCTCGGCAATGCCGCACAAGCGGAACCCGATCGCCTCGGAGAATCTCTGTGGGCTGGCGCGCGTGGTGCGGGGCAATAGCCTTGCGGCGATGGAGAACGTCGCCCTGTGGCATGAGCGCGACATCAGCCATTCGTCCGTCGAGCGGGTGATCATGCCGGATAGCACGATTCTGATCGATTATATGCTGGTGCGGATCACCGACGTCATCAAGCATCTGGTGATCTACCCGGCCAATATGAAACGCAATCTCGATCTCACCGGAGGACTGGTCTACTCGCAACGGCTGCTGCTGCGGCTCATTGAGAAGGGCGCGCAACGCAAGGAAGCGTATGAAGTTGTCCAGCGCAATGCCATGGCCTCCTGGAAAGGGGCAGGGAAACTACAGGAATTAGTCGGCAAGGACCCCTTCGTGGGGAAACATCTCACGGCAGCGGAGATTCGATCCTGTTTCGATCCGAAGTATTATCTGCGCCATCTTGATAATATTTTCCGGCGGGTCTTTGGATCGGGGGCCCGTAAGCCAGTGAAGGGAAGGAAACGATGAGATCCTTAATTGCTACGTTCATGCGTCTTGCTGTGCTGCTAATTGTCGGACTGGTGACGGTGTCGGCCGTTGAGGCAGCCGATCGCGATAAGCTTCTGACCGAGCCGGGCGTCTATGGCACGTTTGCCGCCTTTAGTCTCGATGCGGGCTGGGGGAAACAGGATCAGGTGGTGCGTATCGCTCAATTGACCGTCCTGAAGGGGGTGGTCGAGCAGCATCGAGAGAAGTTGGCGATCGATGTCTATCTTCTCCGTGGACTGTCCGATCACGCGGACCTGCTCTTTCGTATCCACGCGACCGAGTTGCGCGACACCCAACAGTTTCTCCTGGACCTTCAAGGCAGTCTCTTTGGTCAGCACCTGACAGACAGCACGGTCTTTTCAGGTCTCACAAAGAAGGCCAACTATGTGCCAGGCATGCCGGACAACCTCAAGGCAGAGCTTAAGATTCCCAGCGAGCCTGGCCTTACGCCTTATGTGATCGTGATTCCAATCCGGAAGGATGCGGACTGGTGGTCCCTTCCGCAAGAGCAGCGTGCGGCGATGATGCAGGAGCATACGGAAGCGGCCTTGCCCTACAGCAAGACTATCAAGCGGAAGCTCTACCATGCGACCGGCCTCGGCGACCTGGATTTCATCACCTATTTTGAAACGTCACGGCTGGAAGACTTTCAGAGCTTGATTCTGGCATTGGAGAAGGTGAAGGAGTTCCGGCATAATCGGCGGTTCGGTCATCCAACCTTGCTGGGGACGGTCACATCCTTGGACGAGATCATCGAAGTGTTGGCTCAGTAACTATGACCATGGGTTGAGGACTAGGTATGGTTCAAGGCACGCTACTCTACGAAGGCAAGGCTAAGAAAGTCTTTGCCACCGACCAGCCGGATCAGGTCGTCCAGTATTTCAAGGACGATGCGACGGCGTTCAACGCGCAGAAGCGCGGGACCATCGTCGAGAAAGGCGTCATCAATAACAAAGTGTCCGAGCGACTCTTTCGATTGCTGGAACAGGCCGGTGTGCCGACACATTTTGTCGAACGGCTCAGTGACCGGGAACTACTGACGAAGAAGGTGACGATCGTGCCGGTCGAAGTGGTGGTCCGCAATGTCGTGGCAGGTAGTTTGGCGAAGCGCCTGGGGTTGAAAGAGGGGGATCCTATCGAGCCGGCCATCGTGGAGTGGTACTACAAGAACGATGGGCTGGGCGATCCGCTCATCGCCGATGAGCACATTCGGCTGCTCAAGCTGGCGACGCCGGAACAACTGGTGGAGATTAAGAGGCTGGCCCTACAAGTGAATAGGGTCCTCCGTCCATTCTTCCGTGAACGACAGATGATCCTCGTCGATTTCAAATTGGAGTTTGGGATGCACAATGGCCAGCTGATTCTGGCCGATGAGATTTCGCCGGACACCTGCCGCTTCTGGGATCAGACGACGAGGGAGTCGATGGATAAGGATCGGTTTCGGAAGGATTTGGGGAAGATTGAAGAGGCGTATCAGGAAGTATTGAAGAGAGTTTGTGGATGAGGGGATGGAGCGGGGATCGGAGAGAACGCTGGGGACGATGGGGCCGTCCTCTTTGCTCGCGCAACGCGCGGCCTAGGAAGGGTGAGTAGGGAGCGGCCAGACCATCCTTCTTGCTCGCAGAACGCGCAGGGTGAGACTGTGCTCGTTCGATGCGCGCAGTCGAGCCCGTTCACCACATCCTTCCAGTGAACTTTAGGATACTTTCCTCACTGTAGAGGGAAAGAGAAGAGGCCAAGTGAAGGGGTTTGGGCGGTGGTTCGTAAATTATGGGTTGGTGGCGTCAGTTTTTCTGGGGACGGCGGGGGTGGGTGTACTGGCGTATCGCCTGGAAGGGTCACCCTGGCGCTGGCCGCTTGTGGCGCTTGTCTTGGGTGGATTCGGGACGATCGCGGGGATTTTCTGGATCAGGAAATATGTGGATCGGCACACCAAAGCATCTGAGCAGGGGAGTCAGCGGTGAGGGGAGAAGGGCGCCATGAAGACTCTCTGTGCTCGCAGAACGCGCACGATAAAACGGTGCACGTCCGATGCGCGCACGCCGCTGGCGGACATTTTCAGCATTCTGGTTGGTAAGGAGGGGGCAGTGAAGGCAAGAATTCATGTGACGCTCAAACAGGGGATTCTCGATCCGCAGGGGAAGGCGATTGAGCATGCGCTCGATTCGCTGGGGTTTAAGAACGTGGGCAATGTGCGAGTCGGGAAGTATATGGAAGTGGATGTGGATGAGAAGGACAAGGTTAAGGCTGAGGCAGAGGTGAAAGCCATGTGCGAAAAGTTGTTGGCGAACACAATCGTTGAAGAATATCGGTACGAACTCACGCCGTAAAACGTGAAACGTTAAACGTGAGACGAGAAGGCTACGGATTATGAAGATCGGAGTGGTGGTGTTCCCTGGCAGTAATTGCGACCACGACTGTCAGCATGTCTTCAAGGATGTGCTGGGCCAGTATGTGGAGATGATTTGGCACAAGGAGACGTTGCTCGCGGGGCTGGATGCGATTGTGCTGCCGGGCGGGTTTTCCTACGGGGACTATTTACGGACTGGGGCCAT
>SPAX01000101.1 GCA_005239475.1 Nitrospira sp.
ATTGCGGGCGCAGTATCCGAAAATCATGATCATCCCGGCCATCGGAGATGTGACGGTTCCTGAGCGAGTGGCGGAGGTGTTGCAGCAGACGGACCCGGAGCTTGTTTTTCATGCTGCCGCGCACAAGCATGTGCCGCTTATGGAGTTGAATCCGAAAGAGGCCGTTCGCAATAACGTGTTTGGAACAAAGACTGTGGCGGAGGCATCGTTGGCTTATGGGGTCGATCGCTTCGTGCTCATTTCCACCGACAAGGCGGTGAATCCGACGAGTGTCATGGGCGCCACGAAACGGGTGGCCGAAGACCTGCTGCAGAGCCTGAGCCATAGAGGACGGACGAAATTTACGGTGGTCCGGTTTGGGAACGTGCTGGGCAGTAATGGGAGTGTCGTTCCGCTATTTGCGGAGCAGATTCGAAAGGGAGGACCGGTTACGGTGACTCATCCTGAGATCAAACGGTTCTTCATGACGATCCCGGAAGCGGTGCAATTGGTGTTGCAGGCCAGCCTCTTGGGGCAGGGCGGCGAGGTATTCGTGTTGGATATGGGTGAGCAGGTTAAAGTGGTCGACCTGGCTAGGAATATGATTGTGCTGTCCGGTCTTGTGCCGGACCAGGATATTCAGATTGTATACAGCGGCTTGCGTCCAGGAGAAAAATTGTACGAGGAACTCTTTGAAAAGACGGAACAAGTCGAACCCACGCTGCACGCAAAGATCCGGCGCGCCATCAGTGCTTCAGCGATTCAATCGGATCGCCTCGATCGGGCGATCGCAAATCTTGAGGCTGCGGTGAGTCATGGCGATGACGATGAACTGATTCGCCGGCTCAATGAGGCTGTCCCGACCTATACACCGATGTCGTCCCGCAGCATTGAGCACATTCATTGAGTGAGCGCTCAAAGACCCGCAGGATAGCGGAGCGAGACAGGCGAGACTGGCGGGAAAAGCGAG
The DNA here is from genome assembly GCA_005239475.1 of Nitrospira sp. Lineage (GTDB taxonomy): Bacteria > Nitrospirota > Nitrospiria > Nitrospirales > Nitrospiraceae > Palsa-1315. The sequence goes on from SPAX01000101.1 coordinate 950, forward strand.
ACAGGCAGGGGTGTGGCTGCGGTTTGGACTTGTGGATACTCACTACTCGGCCAAGTGTGCCGGGCGGCTATTCGGTCCAAAGTGAGGCTGAGACGCCCTCGGCGGCTTTGCAGTTTGTCGAGGGACATTGCCAGGATGAATGTATATTGTCAATGTGATTGACAATATACATAAATTAAATTAGCCTCAGGCTATGATTACGCGCGACGTAGAGGCGCCGCTCCGCAGCTTGTTGCAAGGGTTTCCGATCGTTACGATCACCGGGCCTCGGCAGTCCGGCAAGACTACCCTGGCCAAGGTTGTCTTTGCAGACAAGCCGTATCTTTCTCTGGAAGACCCGGATTTGCGCCGGATGGCGCTCGACGATCCGCGCGCCTTTCTGGGGCGCCTGTCGGACGGGGCGGTACTCGACGAGGTGCAGCGGGCGCCGGAACTTCTCTCCTATTTGCAAACGAGGATCGATGCGGATGGCCGCATGGGGCTTTTTTTGCTGACGGGATCGCAGCAGTTCGGCCTGATGTCTGGGGTTACGCAGTCGTTGGCTGGTCGAACCGCTTTCATTGAGTTGCTGCCGTTCGCCGTGCATGAGCTGGAGCAGGCCGGCGTTGGCCCGCTGAGTCTCAATGCGATGCTGTTCACGGGCGGTTACCCGGCCCTGTACGACAGGCACCTGCTGCCTCGTGATTGGTTTCCCGCCTATGTAACGGCGTATGTGGAGCGCGATGTCCGCCAACTTCTCAAGGTGCAGGATCTAGAGGCGTTTCAGCGTTTCGTGCGTCTCTGCGCCGGCCGCAGCGGGCAGATCCTGAACCTTTCCTCGCTGGCGACCGACTGCGGCATTACGCACAACACGGCCAGGGCCTGGATTTCAGTGCTGGAGGCAAGCTACATCCTGTTCCAGCTGCGCCCACATCATGCGAACTTCAGCAAGCGTCTGATCAAGTCGCCCAAGCTTTATTTTTACGATACGGGTCTGTTGTGCTGGCTGTTAGGGATTCAGGAGGCGGGCCAGATCGTCACGCACCCCCTGCGTGGCAATATCTTCGAAACATTTGTCGTTTCCGAGTTGGTGAAGACCCGCCTCAACCGAGGGGAGCGCGCGGCATTCCATTTCTGGCGTGACAGCAACGGTAACGAGGTGGATGTCATTGCCGATATCGGGATGAAGCTGATGCCGATCGAGATCAAGTCGGGGGAGACCCTCAATCGGGAGTTTTTTGCGGGGCTGGAACGATGGTTGGCCCTGGCAGGCGAGCAGGCCGCGGCTCCGGCGCTGGTTTACGGCGGGACTGAAACCCATGTGCGCAAAGGGATCAACGTCTTCGGCTGGAATGCAGTGGGAAAGGTGCTGCCCTTCGAGAGCCTCAGGGCGGTGAGCGGGGTCAAACCGCAATAGAGCCTGCCCGACGACGTTCAGCATCCATACGCCTTTGGCCGTAGCAGGATGCTGAAAAAGTCCGCCAGAGGCCATGGCGCGTGAAACGCGAGACGTGCGAGAAAAGCGCGAGGTGGACAGGTTGGGTGGGGGACGACGAACCGTCATAAGTAATGCGAGTTGTAGACGCCGGACATCAACGCCTTGTGTTGTGCTACGACTTACGGTAAAGTAAGGACGTTCATCTATCGTAAGGAGGAAGGATGTCCACATCAACCCTGACCAGCAAAGGTCAAACAACTATCCCCAAGGATGTTCGGAAACGACTCAATCTTCATCCAGGAGACCGCCTGGAATTTGTGATTGATGAGGATGGTCGCGTGCTAGTGCTACCGGCAAGCATTGACGCGTCAGAGTTGGCGGGGATGCTCAAGTCCCCGGCTCGGCCGGTCAGTGTCGAGGACATGAACCGAGCGATTCGCAAACGAGGAGGCCGGCGATGATCGGTCTCGACACGAATGTCCTGGTCAGATACTTAGTGCAGGACGATCCTGGCCAATCGCGCAAAGCCACCCAGGTGATCGCAAAGCGATGTACGCGTGACGCCCCAGGGTTTGTTAATCGTATCGTCCTGTGTGAACTGGTATGGGTACTGGAAAGTGCCTATGGGTATTCAAAAGACACGATTGTGGCTGTATTAGAAAAGCTGTTGCGAACCAGCCAGCTGAAGATTGAGGATATGCAGTCGGCGTGGATCGCCTTTCGCATGTATCAGAAAGGGAAGGCAGACTTCGCCGATTGTCTGCTGGGAACCACCAATCGGTTTGGTGGATGTAATGAAACCGTTACCTTCGATCAAGCCGCGAGCAAGCTAGAAGATTTCCAACTGCTCTAGCAGGATGCTCAAAAAGTCCGCCAGTCTGTCTTGTTCATTTGGTCTGTTCGGTCTGTCTCGTCTGTTTGGTTTGTCTTGTTTATTTGGTTGAATCAGACAAACCAGACAGACCAGATAAACCAAATCAACCAGATGAACAAAACAAACCAGATCAACCAGACAAACCCGTTGCGTAGGATGAGAGGAGTGTGTAGAGGATGAGAGGCGTCGTTTTGGCCGGCGGATTAGGGACCAGGTTGCTCCCGCTCACCAAGGTCACCAATAAGCATTTACTGCCGATCTACGATCGGCCCATGATTTACTATCCCATTCAGGCATTGGCCAATGCCGGGATTGATGAAATCATGCTGGTGACGGGCGGCAACAGCGCGGGAGATTTTCTGAAATTGCTGGGCAACGGAAAAGACTTCGGCCTGAAGCGGCTCAATTACTCCTATCAAGAAGGGGAGGGAGGCATTGCCGATGCCCTGCGATTGGCCGAACACTTTGTCGACGGTGAGCCTGTGTGTGTGATCTTGGGCGACAACATTATCGAGGACAACATCGCCCGCGCCGCCGAGGCGTTTCGGAAGCAGCAGCAGGGGGCGAAAATTCTCTTGAAGGACGTCAAGAACCCGCAACGGTTCGGGGTGCCTATCCTTGAAGGGGATCGCGTCGTGAAGATCGAGGAGAAACCCGCGAATCCCCGATCGTCGTATGCGGTCACGGGGATATATTTTTATGACGCGCGCGTATTCGACATCATTAATACCCTCAAGCCGTCGGGCCGAGGCGAACTCGAAATTACCGACGTCAACAATGCCTATATCGCGGACGGAACATTGACCTGGGATATTTTGGAGGGGTGGTGGACCGACGCGGGGACGATTGAATCCCTCTACCTGGCCAATCAGCTAGTGGCGAAAACCGGCGCGAATAAGATGATGTAAGACTCACGTGGCTGTTCGAGGTTCGATGTTCGAAGTTCAGTCGAATGAAATCAGCGTTCCCTATCCTAGGACGCTCCTCGAACCTCGAATTTGGAACCTCGAACCTCTAATTCCAGCATGAAGATAAGTCGTTTTGAGGATATTCAGGCATGGCAAGCTGCGCGAGAGCTTTGCCGGTTAGTGTATGAAATAAGTGGGAAATCACAGTTTGCGAAAGATTTCGGCCTACGCGATCAGGCCCGGCGAGCAGCCGTGTCGATCATGGCCAATATCTCAGAGGGATTTGATTGTAACTCGAACCAGGAATTTATTCAGTTTTTGTATTACGCGCTTCGGTCGGCATCTGAACTCCAGAGTCATTTTTACATTGCCCAGGATCAAGGTTATGTGATGCGATCGCAGTTCGATGAAGTCTATGAAGGGGCAAGCAAGATAAAGCGCATGATTTTTGGTTTCATCGATTATCTACGTGATCACAAAAAGCATTCAACTATGAACCTCGAACCTCGAACCCGAACACAGTCCTAAGATGCGAATTCTGGTAACCGGAGGGGCGGGGTTTATCGGTTCACACTTGGTACGGTGGCTCGTGACAGGAGGAGGGCATGACGTCGTCAATCTGGACGCTCTCAAGTACTCGGGGAATCCTGCCAATGTGACGGATCTGGAATCAAACCCACGATATCGATTCGTTCACGGCGACATCAGCGATCAGCCCTTGGTCGAACGTCTCCTCCGTGAGCATCGAATTGAAGGGGTGATTAATGCTGCGGCGGAGACCCACGTCGATCGGTCAATCCTTGATCCGGGAGCCTTCGCACGGACCGATGTGGTGGGGACCGGCGTGCTGCTGGAAGAAGCCAGACGTGCCGGCCTGCAGCGATTTCTACAAGTCAGCACAGACGAAGTCTATGGCAGTGTTGAGACCGGGATGTCGATTGAGAGCGATCGCCTGGCCCCGCGAAGTCCCTATTCAGCCAGTAAAGCCGGTGGAGACCTCTTGGCCCTCAGCTACTGGACGACCTATCGGTTTCCTGTGATGGTGACCAGAGGCAGTAATACCTATGGGCCGAATCAATATCCTGAGAAATTCGTTCCGCTGTTCGTTACCAATGCGATCGACAATCAGCCCCTCCCGCTTTATGGGGATGGACGTCAGCGCCGTGATTGGCTGGCTGTGCAGGACCATTGCTCGGCGATCGAGCATGTATTCCTTCAAGGTGAGCCGGGCCAGATTTATAACGTCGGTGGGGGCAATGAACGGGAGAATATCACCGTGGCCGAACAGATTGTCGGCCATCTGGGCAAATCCCGCGACCTCATTCGATTGGTGCAGGATCGACCGGGACATGATCGCCGCTACGCGGTGGATTGCAGCAAGTTGCGTCGATTGGGATGGAGCCCTGGCGTTCCCTTTGAAGAGGGATTGCGCGCGACCATTCAATGGTATCAGGAGCATGAAGACTGGTGGCGGACGATCAAGTCCGGCGAATTTCGCCAGTACTATGAACAGATGTATGGGAAGCGACTTCAAGAAGGGGCTGGGGTAGAAGAGGGGTAACGGGATAGGGGGGGTAGGGGATACAAGGGAAACGTGGTAAAGGGATAGATCCAAAGGAAGCAGTGATAGAGAAAGATAATCCGAACATGGGCATGATGCACAGCTACATCCGTTCTTTTACTCCTCTACCCCCTATACCGGTACCCCTCTACCCCGTTTATCCCGCTACCCCTGTATCCCGTGTCTTACTCTATCCCTTTACCCCGCTATCCCTCTATCCCTCTACCCCATGCGGTACCCCCTTACCCCCATACCCCGTTACCCCTATCAAGCTATGCGGATTCTGATTACAGGTGCGCAGGGGCAATTGGGCCACGCGCTCCAGCAGGCCATTTCGGGAGAAGATCTGATCCTGAAAGATCTGCCGGAGTTTGACCTCACGCAATCTGACAGCGAGTCCCAGATCGTGGCTGCTCGTCCCACTGTCATTCTGCATGTCGGCGCCTATACTAGTGTCGATGGGGCAGAACGCGAGCCCGATCGTGCGATGGCGGTGAACGCTCAAGGCACCACTTCTGTGGCCCGCGCTGCCGCAACGCTCAATGCAAGACTGATCTATCTGTCAACGGACTATGTCTTCGATGGAACCAAGTCGACTCCCTATCGTGAAGAGGACGTGCCCAATCCGATCAATGTGTATGGGCAATCCAAACGAGCGGGGGAAATTGCCGCGTTGACTGGTTGCCCCAACACGTTGGTGGTTCGAACGGCCTGGCTCTATGGACATGCGGGCAATAATTTCGTGAAGACGATTATGCGATTGGCTGGTGAGAAGCCGTTCCTCGAGGTGGTGGGGGATCAGCGAGGCAGCCCGACCAATGCGGACGATCTGGCTCTGGCCTTGAAAGATCTTGTCACGAGTGACCTGCGGGGAATCTGTCACGTGACGAATACCGGTGATTGCACCTGGCATGAATTCGCAGAGGCCATCGTCAGCCTTATGGACCTCTCCACCCCGGTTCGGCCCATTACGACCGTTCAAGCGGGACGTCTCGCGAAGCGTCCCGCTTACTCCGTCCTTGCCCAGGAGCGGTTGTGTACTGTGCGCGATCCCCTGCCTCATTGGCAGGATGCCCTCGCCAGATTTATGAGGCACGCTCCACGATTCGCGTCTGCCCCGAGCTAACAGGGAGCGGGTTGGGCTCGTTGTCCCTTCATATTTTTGCCGGCTTCAATTTTTGCTTTGCAGCACTTGGTGCGGTGAGTAATATGGCAACAGGTCTCACCTAGAGTTCACACGATGGCTCAAAAATCATCAACGAAAAAAACCGCTCGGTCCAGGAAGGTTCCGCGCAAGGTACTTCAAGAGATCCGTCTGTTTGCCACGGATGTGGACGGAGTCTTGACTGATGCGGGCATGTATGACTCGGAATCCGGCGATGAGTGGAAGAAGTTCAATACGCGCGATGGCATGGGGATCAAGCTGTTGCAGAGGGCAGGGATCATCACCGCCATTGTCACGCAGGAGCGGACGAAACTGGTGGCGCGACGTGGACAGATTGGATTCCCACCTCGTCTCGCCCGTCCCGCCTTTTCCGCTCGTCGCGCATCGCTCGAGTCGCGCTCCTCTTGCTTGTCACGCGCCACTCCGCCATTTCGCGACGAACCGGCATGAGTAATGCGGGCTATTGACGCCGGACATCAACGGCTTGTGTTGTGCGACGACTTACGGTAAAGTAAGGATGTTCATTTATCGTAAGGAGGCAGGATGTCCACATCAACCCTGACCAGCAAAGGTCAAACAACTATCCCCAAGGATGTTCGGAAACGACTCAATCTCCATCCAGGAGACCGCCTGGAATTTGTGATTGATGAGGACGGTCGCGTGCTGGTGCTACCGGCAAGCATTGACGCGTCAGAGTTGGCGGGGATGCTCAAGTCCCCGGCTCGGCCGGTCAGTGTCGAGGACATGAACCGAGCGATTCGCAAACGAGGAGGCCGGCGATGATCGGTCTCGATACGAATGTCCTGGTCAGATACTTAGTGCAGGACGATCCTGGCCAATCGCGCAAAGCCACCCAGGTGATCGCAAAGCGATGTACGCGTGACGCCCCAGGGTTTGTTAATCGTATCGTCCTGTGTGAACTGGTATGGGTACTGGAAAGTGCCTATGGGTATTCAAAAGACACGATTGTGGCTGTATTAGAAAAGCTGTTGCGAACCAGCCAGCTGAAGATTGAGGATATGCAGTCGGCGTGGATCGCCTTTCG
>SPAX01000102.1 GCA_005239475.1 Nitrospira sp.
TGAATTTCGCCTCTCTCGCCTTGATTTCACCTGCGCCTCCGTCTACAGTCCCTTTCTCCGCACAGCGCTGATTCATGGAGTAGAACATGGGCGAGACCCGCGTCGATCTTGAACATCTGTTGGAAGACCTGCGGGATGCCTACCCATCGAGCCTCGAAGAAACCATCCTGACCGAAATCATCGCCAATTCTCTGGATTCCAGGGCCAACCGGATCACGATGACCACAGACCCTGCACAGTCCACACTGACCGTCGCCGACAACGGCTCCGGCATGCAGCGGAAAGAGATGCGGCAGTATCACGACATCGCCTCCAGCACGAAAGTGCGTGGGCAAGGCATTGGGTTTGCCGGAGTCGGCATCAAACTCGGGCTGCTGGTATGCGAAGAAGTGCTCACCGAAACTAGGCGCGGCAGCACGCACGTGGCCACGCGGTGGCACTTGGCCTCGCATCATCGTGCGCCCTGGCATTGGGTGCCTCCGCTGGGGCTGGTCGGCGAGCGAGGGACGGCAGTGCAGCTGAAGCTACGAACCCCGCTCTCTCCTCTCGTAGACCCTGGGTTTGTCGAAGGAGTGATGCGTCGGCATTTCCAGCCGTTACTGGAACCTTCTTTTGATTCCTTTCTGGCCTCCCAGTACCCAGCCGGGATTGCGTTCGAAATCAATGGGCGATCGTTGGAACGGCATCCCAGCTCAGCACCCGACCAAGCCCCGTTGGCCGTTCGGTTGGCCCGCCGGCGTAAGCCCTCGGCGTTGGGGTATCTGTCCCGCCATACCGCGTCATTACCAGAGGATCAACGTGGCATCGCGATCAGCACGTTGGGCAAAGTCATAAAACGCGGATGGGACTGGTTGGGCGTGACTTCGTTACAGCCGGAGCGGATCAACGGCTTGATCGAAGTCCCCGACCTGGCCGCCTCGCTCACTCTCAATAAAGGGGATTTCATCCGCACGGGCACCCGAGGGGCCGTCTATCTTGCCTACCGTAAGGCGATCCAGGAAGCCGTCTCTCGGCAATTGGAAGCCTGGGGCGATGGGCGCGCCGGAACACCGGAAGCCTCATCCCGAATGATGCGGCCGTTGGAACGGGACCTGGATCGAGTGCTGGAAGAATTGTCCGACGACTTTCCGCTGCTCGCCTCACTCGTCGAACGCCGGGCCGGCGGCCAAAAGCGATTGCCGATCGATGGCAAGAAAACCGACATGGCAGCGGGAACAGAAGCCCTTGCAGTTCTAGCCGCCCCATCGACGGCTGAAGTACCGCGTACGAATGAGACCGAACCAGCTCAGCCAGAAACACCCCCTCCGCCTACTGACCAGGACACAGCAGTGATCGAGCCTGCGGCGTCCACGATCCCTGCTTCAGCATCTGCCATGTTCCCGGGTCATGGACGTTCCCGTGCTCCGATGCGGTACGGGCTTGGGGTTCAGTTTGAGGACCGTCCCGATAACTCGGAACTGGGCCGGCTCGTCGAATCCACCGTCTGGATCAATCAGGCCCATCCCGCCTATCGGCGAGCACTGGCATCCCGCTCTGTGGGCTATCACATATCGCTCACCGTCGCCCTTGCACTGGCCCCATTGGCCGTGGAGCCGGATCAGGAACATACCTTCATCACCAAGTTTCTGTCCCACTGGGGCCAAGCACTCGATCAGCCCCAAGGACATCGTCGTCGCCCGCGAAGATAAATGCGCTGCGCAAAGATTGGAATCTGCCCCTGACATACCGGCGAAAGGGGATCTTCCTCTGTCACTTGCTTCGTTCCATGCGACGACTGGTTGGAAAGCCTTACTGCCTGACGAAATCGCGGAAGACTTTCTGAAGCGCGCGCTGGCGGTTTGCACGGGACAAGGGCACTTTTTTGCTGACCTCACCTTGGGGTAACATGACCACGCAGGAGGCGTGGAATGATGGAGCAGACGTTTTTAGATCCGATTGCTCAAGGCTATTACCAACAGGGCGAGAGGGAAATAGCCACGGCACAGTCCGCCGATGAAGTCCTGCAGAAAGCCGACGCGCTCGCTCGACTGGATTCGCGTGCGAACCTGATGCACGCCGCCTGTTATTACTTGGCCGCCGCGCATTTTCTCGAAACCCACAACCCGGCAAAGTCCGCCCACGCGTATCATCAGGCCGGCCACCAACTGCAGCAATTGGACCAATTTATTCATGCGGCGCGCGCCTTTTCACAAGCAGGCGCGTGGGCCGAACAGGCCGCGCGCAATGGAGCCGCCGCCTCAACGCAACAGCATCTTCAGCATGGCGCCGTCCGTTCCTACTCACGAGCCAACCATTGTTTCGCAGAGGCGGGTGAACTGGACGAGTCTGAATCCGCCTATCTCAAAGAACGCGATGCGAGGGTCGCCTGGGCCAAGATGCGAGGGAAGCATCCCTTGGCCCTCTTGGCCTGGAAAACGACAAGTAACTACGGCACCAGCATTCCTCGGTGGACCGCGTGGATACTGGGGACGATCATGCTATTCAGCCTGCTCTACGAAGTCTTTTTCCGCGTGCAGTGGCTGCAACCAATGAGCAATACCCATCCGTCTGCCTGGATTCCCCTCTGGTCGGGCCTCTATTACGCGATCAATGTCACGTCCTCGCTCGCGTTGGTCGAATACCAGCCGACACATCCGATCGCCCAGGCCATCGTCATGTTGAACGTGATCGCCGGCTATCTCTTCCTCGGCATCGGCATCGGCATTGTCGGCCAGCTCATCAAGAACCGTTAACTCACCGGTCTGTCTTGTTCATTTGGTCTGTCTGGTTTATTTGATTGTTTGGTTTCTCTGGGTCAAGCAACAAAACAAACCAGATAGACCAGAGAAACCAGAGAAACCAGATGGACCAAATAGACGGGGCTTGCCCCAGACGTGCGGGCCATTAAATTCCCACCGTGCCTCAATAGTTTTTCCACAGCCTCCTACAGAAGCCGCTGAACCGCAGTTCCAAGTTTCGCCAAGCACGGTTCCAGCTCGGGCTCGGAAGCCCTGGTCACCACAAACGCTGCCGGTACGTCATCCCAATGCCGCAGGTCCGGTCTCAAGGCTCCTTCGAACACTGTCGGGGTGGTGCGCATCAAGGCCATCCCCCCGATCACCGAGAGCTGACAGAGCGCCCCCTTGCCGTTGCCTGCCGCATCGAGGATGCACCCGCCGACCATGACGCCGGCTCCTGCCGCCAGGGGGACCAGGCTGTACGTCAGCCCGAACGGCAATCGAATCCAAGTCTGCACGTTTAGCAGCGGGTGGTACGCATGGCTATGGCGGATCGCCACTTTATTGAACCAGCTTTCGGTCGACAGCCGCAGTCCGGTTTCCGATGCGCAGGATGCCATGAAGGGTTGCTTGGGTGTGATCGAAAAGTAGCCGCTGGCGGAACTTGAAAATTGCAGATCCCAGTCCAGTTGAGGAAACCGTCCGACCCGGTAGACTCGCCACGCCGCACGCCCCCCTTCCCCGCTGTCGATTCGGCTCACCCGTTCGCCGGCGAACCGGCGAAGCGCCTCATCCTCTTTCTTGGTCAGGCGCGGCAGGTCACGAAGCCTCAACCAGTCCACGCGAGCTTCGCCAATCTCCCCCAGCTGTTCCCATAAGACCGCCGAGAGCAGAAGATTGACCGGATCCTCTCCGTAGTTGTAGATCGGCGCAAACAGTTCATGATCCAAATCTCTGAGTTCAACCTTCGCCTCCTCGGATTGTTGTATTCTCAGGTAGCTTGCGGCCAGGAGGATACTGAGATATCCCCGCTCATAACTCTCCAAAATATACTCGATGAACGTCCCGTCAGGGACAAACACGTTTGCCGCCTCCCTCGTGACCGAAAACGTCTTGTGCCGGAACTGCGATCGGGCTTGCGCCCCGTACCTGACCACGAGATCATCACAATGCGCCGCGAACGCCTCTGACAACAGGTTCAGCGCTTCGATTCTTTCCGAGAAGTCGAGGCTCTTCTCAATCTCACCGCAGACTGAACCACCCTGCTTCCGCACTTCCCCGGCCTGACAGCCCATGAGAGCCATAGCCAGACAGAAGACCCCTGCGTAGGTAGTGATGAACTTTAGGCTCATTGGATAAGAGGATATTGGCATGCCGCATCCCGATTCCATTGAAGCAGAACAAGATCGCGGCGGGAGTCTAACCGAGCACCGACAGACTTTCCAGATTGGTGATGAAAGAGGAGGACGTCCCTGAGGTGCTCTCGACCAGAGGGAGCCCGTACAGATCAAACAGGGATCGCCGTTGAAGGGCTAGCGAATCATGTTTGAACATCCAGCTCATGCCTGGACCACGTCCCCCTCGTACGCTACGGCAGCCGGTCGCCTCCCCTGACCTTGAAAAAGCTTGCTGCAAACTGTTCGACCATGCTGCGCAGTCCCTTCTGGATCTCCGCTGAGACGTCATCTTTCGGTCCATACCCGAGAATGGCCCGATTCCACAGACTGCCGGGTGTCTTGGACATGAAATACGACCCCGCGTTGCAGTCCACATGGTAGGCGACAATATACTCTTCGCCGACGGTCCATACCTCACAAGTGAGAAACCCAAGTTGATTCAGCCGTTCTGTCCCGTCCGGAGGAGGACCACCCGACCCTTCAAGCGCGACCCCAGGAAAATTTTTGAGAAACGTCAATCTCGTCACATCGGTCAGCTCTCCGCTCTTGAGTCCGAGCTTCTCGGCAGTCCCATGGGTCAGCACCTCGACAGACACGAATTTCTTGATCTGCCCCAATTCGGCAAAAGGCATGGGTCCAGGAGTCGCTCCTTGGGCCACCACCGCCGAGACCGTCGCCCACCCAAGAGCCAATACAAGTGCTGACACCCTATTCCCCCCTCTCACGTAACACCACATCGTGTACCTCCCTAAATGCCGGAGTAGTCCGAGCACTTCGTGCCTCTTTGTTCAGTCTGCCACAACCGAACCTGCTATTCATTAACGAACTTGCCGCGGCTTCTGCTCACATCCACAGCATAAAGCTTTTTCTCATTCCCGCAATCTTTCCGCCGAATGAACCCTTCAGTACTCAACGGTGACCGGCAGTGGAATAGATCTGCGCCATCTCGCCACTCGTCAAATCCCGCCATTCCCCGGGCGGGAGGCCCCCCAGCACAATCGGCCCGACCGCCACCCGCACAAGTCGCAGCGTCGGATGCCCTACTGAGGCGGTCATGCGCCGAACCTGTCGGTTCAGCCCCTCGCGCAACGTGATCTCTACCCAGGCAGTCGGCACGTTTTTGCGAAAACGGATGGGTACCGGGCGATCAGGCAACTGCGGATCGTCCGGCAGCAGACGTACTTCAGCAGGCCTGGTCTTCTTGCCGTTCAACACCACTCCCTTTCGCAACTGCTCCAAAGCTTCCTCGTTCGGGATGCGTTCGACCTGCGCGAGATACACTTTCGGCAACTTATGCTGCGGGTCCGTGATGTGATGTGCCAACGTACCGTCCGACGTCAGGAGCAGGAGCCCCTCACTATCTAAATCGAGCCGCCCAGCGGCATAGACGCCAGGAATCGCCACGTAGTCAGCCAACGTCGGCCGTCCCTTTAGGTCGGTAAAACAGGGCAGGACCCCGTAGGGTTTATTGAAGGCAATCGTGCGAGAGGTGTTGTCACGGTCAGATATGATGGACTCACTCACAAGACCTGTTTGCAGCATGAGGCCCCAGCAAGAAACCGGTCAGAACCCGATTCCGAATCCTCCACCGCCACGAGATCTCCCACCAGCTCCCATACCGCCGAAGACTCCGAAGGAGAATCCCGGTTGCCGTTGGCCATAAGATTGAACCGGCCAGACGTGCAGATGTTTCACAATCAGGGTGGGATATCGATACTCCACGTCGTCGAGGCGGTCGGTCTTCGCCCCAGAGACTTCCCCGACAATCGTTACCCGCGTTCCTTCGACCAGCGTGGCCGGGTCTAGAAACTCCTGCTGCAATGCAAGAAACCGTCCCTGTGATTGTTGGCGATCGAGGCTCGGCTCCTCTCCGTCTTCAAGCGGAAGTTGCAAGAGCTCGATCTGCGTGCTGTCTGGGAGTCGTTTCGCTTTCAGCACTTCACCGCCAAGCACGAGCACACGTCCGCGAAAGGACTCCGGCGAGGCCAGCACGTCTCGAAACAGAACCGTTCTATCAACGAGTGGCTCCATCGACTCGGGAACGATTCGTTGAGAGGAGCAGCCTGAGAGCAGGATACTTGCGGCTAACCAGCCAGAAAAAAGATATCCTCCTCGCATGGGGACACTATACCTCATACAACAACCCCACGACGAGAGTAGAGATCGCTACGCTGCAGATTCCGCAGGCTCTCGCCTACAGAATTTCACTGCCCTTCCCGTCATTCTATTCTTCGTCGTTACAAGAAGGCTCTCCATAAGCTGTTGAGAATGGAGTGCTGCGCGCTTTCTCGACGTTGGTCCTGGTGGATTTTCCCCCATCAAAACATGTGGCACCTGACTTGCTCTGTACCAGGACCAGAGAGCCTCGCCACTCTCATCAGTAGCACAGAGTGTTTTCTGGAGCCACAGCATCGCGTGTGCGGTGGCTCCGTTTCATCAACTCACTAATCGCAAGGAGGTTCCCATGACTCGCTACGCAAGCTTCATCGCACTCACAGCGTTCCTCACGTTTAGCCTCGGTACGGCGATGTCTTTCGCCGGCGAACCAGCCCCAGCCGAACAGAAAGAACAGAAAGATAAGAAGGACATGAGCGGCTCCAAGGCGGATGACGAGAAAAAGAAGGACGAGAAGAAAGACATGGGCGGCAAATAAGCCCCTGCAGGCGGGCACAGCTTCTGCTGCGCCCCGCCTGCTCCGTTGCAATATATTCGTCAGACAATCAGTCCCCGCTTCTCCTTGAAGCAGCCGGCTGACTTCGCAATAAATTACAGCAGCAGACTCAAACTCTGTAGGCTAACCCCTACAGTGCCTGTGGCATCATGCTCCAGTGCATTTACTTACCGCATGCACTAAGCGACAATGGCCGCTCCAACTCCCTGAGAAATGAGCCGTTCTCTTCACGCGCGTTTCCGAGTCATTGGGCATTGAGCTTGCTCCCCTTCGCGATATTCTGTTCGCCATCATTCAAAGGAGAAGACTATGCGACAAATTTTAATTGATCGAACCATGCCACTCCGGGCCCCTGCATTGGCCATGCTGTGTGCCGTGGCGGTGGTGGGATGCGTAAGCACGGGAACCCACACGAAGACGCTCACCGAACTTGAGGCCGCAAAGAAAACATCCGCCCAGCTGCAACAGCAATTGGCAGGGCTACAACAAAATCTGGACCAGGAAGCCGCGCAGCGAAAAGCCGCAGAACAGCAGGCCGCCGAGTTGGCAAAAGAACGTGAAGCGCTCTCGGCGCGCTCAAGCGAACTGAACAGCGAACTAGGCAATGTGCGCGGTCAAATCACTGATCTCGAACAGAAGCTTGCAAGCGGAAGTGCCTCGGCGCAGGAAGAAATCGCCAAGCTACAGAAGCAGGCTTCTGCGCTGGAGGCCAACGCCGCACGCATCGCGAAGGAACGCGAGCAACTTCGGCAGGAACAATCACAACTTGCCGCAACGTTAGAGCAAGAACGGCTGGCGAAAGAAGAAGAGATCAAACGACTGACTCGCACACAGGAAGAACTGTCCAAATCGCTGCAAGACGAAATTTCCAAAGGCAATATCACCATTCAACAGGTGCGCGACCGCCTGACGATCAACATGGTGGATCGCGTCCTGTTTGATTCCGGGCAGGCCCAAGTGAAACCGGCTGGCGTGAAAGTCCTGAAACAGGTCGGTGACGTGCTCAACAAGATCTCCGACAAACAAATTCGGATCGAAGGCCACACCGACAATGTGCCCATCAGCTCGAAGTTACAAGATCGCTTCAAGACAAACTGGGAACTTTCGACGGCTCGCGCCACAA
>SPAX01000103.1:0-3406 GCA_005239475.1 Nitrospira sp.
TCATGGCGGTGGATAGCGCGGTCATGGTGCTCGACAGTGCCAAAGGCATCGAGCCTCAGACCAAGAAACTCTTCGCCGTTTGCCGTAAACGCAATATCCCGATCATGACCTTCATCAATAAGATGGATCAGCCGGGGCGCCATCCCTACGAACTACTTGAGGAGATCGAACAGACCTTGGGCATGACGGCGGTCCCCTTCAATTGGCCCATCGGGGAAGGGGCAGGGTTTCTGGGTCTGTACGATCTTCAAGAACCCCAAGTCCTGTTCTTTCAGCGAACGCTCCACAACCAGAAACGGGCGCCGATGAGAGTGGAAACGTTCCCCCACCCGAGCCTGGCGGAGACGCTCGGAGAGGCCTATGGTCCACTACAAGAAGAAATCGCCCTCTTGACCGGCGCTGGGACGAAGTTCGATCGCGACCGCTTTCTCGCCGGCCAACTCACGCCGGTCTTCTTCGGGAGCGCCTTGACGAATTTCGGCGTCGAGCCGTTCCTGAATGCCTTCCTCCAGCTTGCGCCCCCGCCAAGCCCTCGCATGAGCTCGCAGGGGCTCATGCAGCCGACGGACGAGAAGTTCTCCGGCTTTGTATTCAAAATTCAGGCAAATATGGACCCGCAACATCGTGATCGGATGGCGTTTTTACGCATCGTGTCGGGCCGCTTCGAAAAGGACATGATGGTCCATCATGCGAGGCTGGACCGGAAGATCAGAATGACGCGACCGCACCGGCTCTTCGGCCGTGACCGGGAGACGATTGAGGAGGCCTATCCGGGCGATGTCGTCGGGCTGGTGAACCCCGGTCTCTTTGCCATCGGCGACACGCTCTGCTCCGGCAGTCCCCTCGCCTTCGATGCGATTCCCCAGTTTCCCCCTGAGTGCTTCGGCGTGCTCCGCAGCCAGGACCTCACGAAGCAGAAGCAGTTCCAGAAGGGACTCCAGCAGCTCGAAGAAGAAGGGGTCATGCAAGTGTTCTATTCACCCGACCATGTGCGCCGGGAGCCGGTCTTGGCCGCCGTGGGAGAACTCCAATTCGATGTCGTCGCCTCGCGCCTCGAGACTGAGTATGGGGTCAAGACCCTCGTCGAACGGATGCCCTTTGCCCTGGCCCGCTGGGTGACGGGCGATCCCGACGTGATCGCGCGCATCTACTGGCCGCAGGACACGCGCCGGCTCGTGGATCGGGACGGCCGGATGGTGATGCTCTTCGGCTCCGAACGGCTGCTCGCCTACTGCATGAAAGAGTATGCCTCCCTCAAGTTTCAGTTGCGGGAGGAAATCGAATAAATAGGAACCTAACCCGCACAACCGACCCGCCGCTCCATTTCATTCCGCGACACATCGATGCACAGGATGGGTTCATTTGGTCTGTTTTGTTCATCTGGTTTGTCTCGTTCAACCAAACAAACCAAATAGACTAGATAAACAAGAGAAACCATCCGGCTCTCGCGCTTCACGCGCCACGGTCCACTGTCGCATCTGTAGGCAAACGACTGCATCCTCTATCCTCCCAGAAAACCTACGTTTGACTCGGCGATCTTCTTCTATCCCCTACAGTCTCCCTGCGCGTGACCATCGATCCTCCTCACTTCATCACTGATTGCATGGCTTTTTGCACTGACCATCCTTCTCCTGCGACGGCACGTACCTTGCGTTGTTACCACAGTGAAGAGGTGAATAGTTCCCCTCTTCGATCACTCCTCGGGTAGCCGAGTCGTTGAGCAATCCGACTTGAACCCTTGCATGTGAGAAATTGGCTTCTCCGAAAATGGTCTGTTCACTGCCAGGGGAAACACAATAGGGATATCCGTATGAACTGGGTAAGAGCCATCGCTGGTGTTCTAGTGTTGTGGTCTAGTACTGCGTGGGGTGCCACGTTGACGTGGACTGCCAACGGTGAACCTGATCTGGCGGGGTATCGCGTCTACCAATGCAGTCGGCAACCCTGCACGCGCGCGTCTAGCAACTCATCTTCTCTCGCCACGTTGGGAACGGTGACGAGTTACAATATCGGGACGCCGGCAGTGACTCAGTACTACTTCATTACGGCCTATGATTTTGCTAATAATGAGTCGGGAGCGAGCAACCTCGCGACCTTCACACCAGCCGGGTCTCCTCCACCGCCCCCTCCGACAGCCCCGCCGACCCCCGGCGGCCTGCATATCAGTTCCGTGCAGTAAGACCTATCTGATATTGAGACCAGGATTACCTTGTTAGCAAGATAGCTGAGCGGGATGGGCGAAACGGGTTGATCTGGTTCATCTGGTTTGTTTCATTCACTAGTGTAGTGTCCCTAACACTTCTTTACATTTACCGATCTTTTCCAGAATGCGTTCCACAGGGGCACTCCAGACGAACGCTTTTGGATTCTGGTTGTGATTATTGAGGTAGGCATGGATCGCCTGAATCAAGTCGGGCACACTTTTGAATACCCCCCGGCGAATCCGTTTGTCGGTAATGTCTCGGAACCAACGCTCGACCAGATTCAACCAAGAACTGGAAGTGGGAATAAAGTGCAGATGGAACCGCGGATGGCGTTTGAGCCAGGACTTGACCCTCGGATGTTTGTGGGTACCGTAATTGTCGACAATGAGATGGAGATCCATGCCGACCGGCGTGCCGGTATCGATTATATTGAGAAACCGGATAAACTCCTGGTGCCGGTGGCGGGGCATGCAATCGCCGATCACTCGGCCGTCGAGCATGCTCAGGGCCGCGAACAGCGTGGTGGTGCCGTGGCGCTTGTAATCATGCGTCATGGTCCCGCAGCGGCCCTTCTTGATCGGCAACCCCGGCTGTGTCCGGTCGAGGGCCTGGATCTGGCTTTTCTCATCCACGCACAGGACCAGGGATTTGTCGGGCGGATTCAGGTAAAGACCGATGACATCCGTGAGTTTCTCCACGACGTGTTTGTCGCGACTGAGCTTGAAGGTTTTGATCAGATGGGGCTTCAAATTGTGGTGCCGCCAGATCCGCTGAACGGCCATGCGACTGACGCCTTGAGCCGCAGCCATCGTACGCACGCTCCAGTGAGTGGCGCCAACTGGTTGGGTATGCAGGGTGGCCTCCACGACGGCACGCACCTTTCGTTGAGTGATTTTGGGCAGTCGACCCGGACGCGGGGCGTCCTTCTCCAACCCGGCCAAGCGGAGAGCCAGAAAACGTTGCCGCCAGAGTTGCACCGTGGGCCTCGACGTCCCGAGGCGTTGGGCAATGTCCTGGTTTAATATCCCGTCGGCCGCCATCCGGACGATGTTGACCCGCTGCACCAAACGCAAGGACACACTTCTTCCCTTGGCCCACGTTCCCAGCATGTCATGCTCATCGGGGGACAGGGTGATGGCTTCGGCAACCCTCATGCAGGGAACCATACGGCCGTCGACTAGTATANGTNNNNATNTNNNTNG
>SPAX01000103.1:3411-7617 GCA_005239475.1 Nitrospira sp.
TNCACTAGTTGGTTTTGNCCAACCAAACAAATCAAATAGACTAGATCAACAAGAGAAGCCATCAGCTCTTGCATTCCACGCACCACGGCGTGTGGCGTGGTCGTTGATGCGGTCGATTAGATTCGCGACCGGCCGCTGTCAAAACCGGACTCTCGCCATTTTTCCAGCAGCGCAATACGGCGTTCCAGTTGCGCGACGGTGGCCTGATCGACCCGGCCGCCGGTTCGCTTGATGAGTTCTGCATTGAGTTGGCGATGATCGATACCGGTCTTTCGCGCCACGGCGCCGACGAGGGCGCGATGCTCGTCTCGCAATTCGTTCTTCCTGTCATGGAGCGGCACCGCCGGCTCTGCGACGCCCTTGCCCTCGCCGGCTGAATCCGCCTCATCTCCCCCGATCAAGGCATCCATCCGGGCCACCCCATGCAAGGGGATGTACTCTTTCAGCGATGTGGCGGCTGTCCCGAACAATGTTCGCTGCACGGAGGGCATGATTTCCTCCAGCACATGGTCGCGTTCAGCCTTGATCTGTTTGGCATAGTGGACAAGGGTGGCGTCCTTCGGCAGATACAGCCAGGCCCGCTGCGGCTTCGGCAATCCCTCCTGCATCCTGACGAATCGCCCGACGACCTGACGGAAATACATTTCTGTCAGGACGTTCGTGGCGTAGACGCCGACACGAAGCCTCGGGATATCGACGCCTTCACTCACCATGTTCACCGCGACGAGCCATTGCTGGGTCTTATGATGTGCAAACGTGGAGATCGTCTTGGAAGCCGACATATCGTCGGATATAGCCACATGCGCGCGGCTGCCCGTGATACGCCCCACCAGCTCTGCCACCTGCCTGGCATGGTCCTGATTCATTGCAACGATGAGCCCGCCGGCATCCGGCTGTTCCTGTTTGCGGAGCCGGCGCAACTCGGCATGGGCATCGGTGATGACCGGCCCCAGCCAGCTATTTTGCAAGAGCGCGGTCTTGAGCCGCTCCCGCTGCAGCTCGAACGTGAGTCCATCCTCAAACGTCGCCTGATGTTCGCGGCCTTCCGAGAGCCACGTCAGATCTCCCTCGTAACTCGGAAAGAGAATCGGACGGCAGACGCTTTCGCGAATCGCCTCGGCATATCCATAGGTGAAGTCGGCCTGGCTCTCGCCCTGCTCATACCTCACGTAGGGAATCGGATTGTTATCGGAGCGAAAGGGGGTGCCCGATAAGGCCAGCCGAAAGACCGCCTCTTCAAACGCTTCTCGCAGCGCGATGCCCCAATCCTTCCCCTCGCCCGCATGGTGTAACTCGTCGAAGATAAGCAGCGTAGGCCTGCTCCGGCAGGCGAGACGAAACACCCCCGGCGCGAGACACACTTGTTGATAGGTCACAACCGCGCCATGGTAGTCGCGCGCTTCGACGGACTGCTCATTTGTCAGCGCCGGATCCAAATGAATCCCGACCAGCCCGGCGGCGGTCGACCATTGCCTGCGCAGATGATTCGTCGGACAGATGACCAGCACACGGCTCGCCACACGATCGGCCAGGTACTGATGGGCAATCCGCAACGCGAAGCGCGTTTTTCCCGAAGCAGGCGTTGCCGTCGCGAGAAAATCAGGATGCGCATGGGTCAGGACGCGGGACACGGCACGAGCCTGCCACTCGCGCAACTTAGCCGTCCAGGGAGACACAATCACTGCAGCCTCTTCTTAATGGTCAATGTTGTAGAGGCCTGGGCGCAACAAGGTGGGAGTCGGCTTCATAGTGAGCACACACTCTCCACCGACATTGTCTGTTTTCTCATAGAACAGGTGCTTCGGTCGATCCCCTGCTGCATACGTCCCATGAAGGCCTTCTAAATACGTCGCCAAGCCGGCCCGTTTTCTCGACACAGAGTCATTACGCTGGCGGGAGGCCTGCTCATTTTTTCGCACTCTGTGTCAGGAGAGGCTTCGCAAATTGCGCCACGGCATGCCGGAGGCGCATCTTCCTCGCCACCCCACAAGCCTTCATTCTCTCTTGCAGCATTTATATTGCATTCAGATGCGATGTGCGCATTGCAATCACAGCGACAATCGCCACTTTTCTTGCTTCGCCTATTAGTTACTTTATGATGAATGCAGCCATCGGCATAACGTCCCATAAAAAACAACACTTGGATGGAAAAACAGAACAACATCGCCGCCACCCCTGACACTGCCAGGGTTTCGCCCGCTCCCGTGAGTCCACCAGTTCAGGTCTCGTTCAGGACAGATCAATTCCCAGCGTGGATGAACCGCCATCAGACCTGGATTGTTTCCGTGGTCTCCGTTATGACGCTGGTGGCGTTGCTTGGCATGGGATGGGCCGCATACAGAGTCCAACATGGATTAATCCAATCCAGCGGCCATAGCCTGGTGCAAGCGGCCACGGATGCCGCCAGCAGATTGGACATGATGATCCTGGAGCGATACAGCGACATCCAGCTGCTCGCCACTACTCCTATGGCCCAAGGTCAGAACCCTGAGGCGCTGACAAAATATCTCCACGAACTGGTGCAGGCCCACCCTGCCTATCGGTGGATCGGCGTTACTGACTCACGCGGGAGGATCATCGCGACGACTGATACGCCCACCTCCCGCGATCGAAGTCAGAGTCACTGGTTCCAACTGGCACGGACTATCACTGGTGTCAAGATTCTGGATGCGCAGGTGAGTGAAGAATCCAGAGGGGCCACGGCGATCACGGTGATCGCTCCCCTGCGCAGCCCCGACGGACGATTTCTCGGAGCAATCACGGCCGTTGTGGGCATCCCTTCACTGATGCACATCCTGGACGACACGATGCTGGTGCTCAAGAACATCGAGTGGACAGAAGAGTCGCATATTGAATATCAGCTCCTCAACGAGAAGGGAGACCTGATCGCCGATTCGACGATGCAGCAGGACGGCAACTTCAACTTGAAACAGCTCGGCCTTCCTTCCGCAGTACTTGTGGGATCGAACGCGCGCGGCTTCGTCGAAGAGACTCATCATCGCCGCAAGACCTCCGTCATCACCGCCTATGCACAAGTTACAATCGCCCATGCTGACCCGACCCTACGCTGGAGCGTCTTAATTAGTGTAGATCGAGACAGTATCCTCGCCCCCATTCGGTTGTTTCTCCAGAAATTGTCATTCCTTGCCGTTCTAATCCTCCTCCCCTTGCTTGGTCTTGCGCTGGGGATGATTAAAGCTCTTCACGGAGAATGGGGCACCGCGAAACGGGAATTCCAGCGAGCGATCGACGCGGAAGCGTCGCTCAAACAGCGGACGGAAGCCCTTCATACGTTGGTCGTGGCCGCACAGACACTGTCCGCGCAGAAGGACCTCGACGGACTGCTCTACCAGCTCCTCCAACTCGCAAAGGAGAACAGCGGTGCGCGCTATGCGGCATTAGTGGTCTACAACAACATGACAGCGGCGACGCAGTTCTTGACCGCAGGAATCGATGACGCGGCGGCCCACGCCATTCGGGCACTTCCGCTCGAACAAAGAGCGAGGGAATCCCTTGGGCAAGAGCAAGGCGCCCTCCGCCTGGCTCATCTCACGAAACACTGGGCCTCCCTCGGTTTTCCCGCGGATCATGCTCCCCTAACATCCTTCCTCGGCGTCTCGATACAATGCCAGGGCCAATTCTTCGGCCATCTTTCTCTCGCCAACAAAGTGATACCACAGGGTATCGAGGAGGAGTTCAGCGAACTGGACGAACAGGTTGTGCTGACCCTTGCCTCTCAAGCTGGCACGGCGATTCAGAATCTGCAACTCCTCCACGATTCCAAGGAACAAGCCAGCCACGATTCCTTGACAGGGCTACTGAATCATTCGACGACACTCACGGCATTGACGCAGGAACTATTGCGGGCTGAACGAAGCCATCAACCTCTTGCGGTCCTCATCGCCGACCTCGACCATTTCAAGCAGGTCAACGATACCTATGGCCATCTCGCAGGTGATGTCGTCCTTCGAGAAACCGCAAAACGCTTCCGAGAAACCGCGCGTCGTTACGATCACGTCGGACGCATAGGCGGAGAGGAATTCTTGATTGTTGTTCCCAATTGCGATCTGGACGCATTAAGAGAGTTCGCCGAACGTTTTCGGTCGTCCATCAGTGACCTGCCATTCGATACACCGAGCGGCCCGCTTGCCATTACGGTAAGTATTGGAGCGACGGTCTGGACATCCGAACACCCACTGAACTCGG
>SPAX01000104.1:0-3288 GCA_005239475.1 Nitrospira sp.
GGAAGAATCTCGTGCTGAAGGGCTGATTTAACACTTCCAACCATGCTGCACATCTCATCACACGTCATCATCCCCGATTCTGAGATCGACATCCATGCGATGCGCTCGCAGGGGGCCGGCGGACAGAATGTGAACAAAGTCTCGTCCGCGATTCATTTGCAGTTCGATATTGCCGCCTCGTCGTTGCCCCCGTTCTACAAGGAAGAGCTTCTGAAATTGAAAGATCACCGCATCTCGCAAGAGGGTGTGATCACCATCAAAGCCCAACAGTATCGGAGCCAGGAGCAGAATCGAGAGGATGCTCTCACTCGGTTGCAAAATATCATTCAGAGCGTGGCCATCCCACGCAAAAAACGCAGAGCGACGAAGCCGACGAAGAGTTCACAAAACAGACGGATTGAAAGCAAGAAAAAGCAGGGACGCCTAAAGGCATTGCGCGGGTCAATCGAGTAGTTTCGCCTTCAGGCTGTTCAAAAAGGCTGTCCAGCAAGGCCGCAGCGAGTGAAGACCGGAGGCGTACCCTCTGGGGTACGTTGAGGATCTGAGCGATGCGAGAACGACGCTGGCAGCCTTTTTCAACAGCCGTCACTCGACGGAGGCGAGTGAGCCTAAGATGTGATACCCGCCATCGACATAGATCACTTCTCCCGTAATCCCGCGGCCTAGTGGACTGACTAGGAACAGCGCCGTGTCGCCGACTTCGCCTTGTTCCGTTGCGCGGCGCAGAGGCGCGAACTCTCGGTGGTGATCCACCATCTTGCTGATACCGGAGACACCGCGGGCCGCGAGAGTCTTGATCGGACCGGCAGAGATGGCATTCACCCGGATGTTCTTGGGGCCTAGGTCGTGGGCCAGATAGCGGACAGTGGATTCGAGTGCGGCTTTGGCGACCCCCATGACGTTGTAGTGGGGTACGACCCGTTCCGCTCCGAGGTAGGTGAGGGTGACGACGGAGCCGCCGTCTGTCATCAACGGCAGGGCGGCTCTGGTGACGGCGACGAGCGAATAGGCGCTCACGTCAAGTGCCGTGGCAAATCCTTGTCGCGTGGTATTCACGAACTGCCCCATGAGCTCTTCCCTTGGCGCGAACGCGATGGAGTGGACAAGAAAGTCGATCTTCTCGGTTTCTTTCCCCACACTTTGCATCAATGTTGCGATTTGCGCATCGTCTCCCACGTCACAGGGAAAGGCTTTCGCGCCTGGCATGGTAGCGACCAGTTCTTCGACGTTCTCCCGTAGCCGCTCGTTCTGATAATTGAACAGTAGCCGGGCACCTTGGTTTGCCGTCGATTGGGCGATGGCCCAGGCGATACTGTGCTTGTTGGCGACCCCGATGATCAGTCCTGTCTTGCCTGTCAGTAGGTTCATCGTCTCGATCTCCCTAATAATGTTCCTAGCGGCTCAAGGGCCTTGAAGATAGCATGATTGAGGCGCGTCTGTGAATTGACCGTATGGTGTTTGGAGGATTAATCTAGCCCAGGCCTTTGAGCGTCCGAAACGCCGTCAGCATCGTTCGGTATGAATAATGGGCATTCCGGCCGCTGGGATTTGGCAGGACAAACACAGGCCGGTCGGCCAAGGTCTTGCCTTGTAATCCGAGGCTTATTCGTCCTGTCTGGTGGTCTGGAAACAGCGCGCGATAGATCGTGACACCGAGCAGGGCGACCCCTTGAGGGTGATAGCGTGTCACTGTGGCCATGAGCCTTTTCCGGCCAGCTGTATATTCTTGCGGCTTGAGCACATCGCTCCCAGCACTGGGTCGTTGGATGATGTTTGTCAGGCCGAGTCCCCAATCCGGTAGGCGCCAATCGTCTCGGTACGTCAGTGGCTCAGATACGAGTTTCGAATCGAACAAGAGTTTCCAGAAACGGTTGGAGTAACCGGCGAAGTGATGTCCGGTGGCTACTGAGCGAAGGCCTGGATTGATGCCGACGAAGAGGATCCGGACCCCTGGCCCGATGTGATCGGTGAGCCGTTTGCGAGACAGAGTCCCTCGTGACTGCCGCATAACGATTCTTCTCATCTACTCTGCCAAATGGTTCGCCGATTCTTCATCGTGGCTATTATTGCTTCTCGCGGGGTAAAATTATTTGATGTGTGCTGCCTCAGTTTCGACTGGGATGTCCATCCTGGTATTGAGGCGATTTTGCCAGCCTTCAGCCATTCTGCCACAGAAAAGCGAAGGTCCAGCCCTTCAGATGAAGACAGGTGAAAATACATAACCTATTGATAAGCGTAACAAGGTATAGGTCTCAATGGCCAGGCACTAAGCTTGCTGAATACTCCCTCAAAGTGCCGATGAACGGCACAATCTTCAAACACTAACAAGGAGTGACATACTATGAAGCGTATCTTGATGGCAATCATGGCGGTGGCGGTGGCAGTGACGTTCAGCGCTCCGGCTTTCGCCGGTGAAGAGAAGACGGAGAAGAAGGACGAGAAGAAGGCCCCGAAGATGGTTCAGATGATCAATGCGGACGAGAAGAAAGACGAGAAGAAAGACGAGAAGAAGGGCGGCCACGCCGATACGTTCGGCGATGAGAAGAAGGACGAGAAGAAGAAAGACGAGAAGGGCAAGTAATCCCTTTTCTTTGGCGAGGCTAGCTGGTTTGAGGGGTCTCCCGCCTAAAGCGGGAGACCCCTCAGGCGTTTTTCCTACCTGGTGCTGCACCGAAGATAGACCGCTTGCAATCCCACGATCGACTTCGCATCCCTGATCGCACCAGTCTCAATCATTCTGATCGCCTCCAGTAGAGGCATCTCGATCACTTCGAGGACCTCATCACGATCGAGCTGTTGCCGACCCGTCGTCAACCCGGTCGCTTTGTAGACGTGGATTACTTCGTCGGTGAACCCCGGCGCCGTAAAGATGCTGGAGAGGAGCTCAAGCTTGCCGGCTCTATATCCGATTTCCTCTTCAAGTTCACGTGCCGCGCAGGCTGTGGGGTCTTCACCAGGATGAAGTTTCCCTGCAGGGATTTCGTAGATGAACCCACCTGCCGCGTGGCGGAACTGCCTGATCAAGATGACCGTGCCATCGTTTTTCAGTGGCACCACTGCGGCCGCTCCTGGATGGCGCACGACTTCCAAGTCAACTGTGATGCCGTTGGGCAGCGTGACGGTGTCGACATTCAAGTTCACGACGATGCCTGTGTAGATGTGTTTGGTTTGCATGGGCTAGAGGCCTGAGGCGAGAGGCCTGATGTGAGGAGCTGAACGCAGGTCAGAGCTCGATATCATCATGGTTCCTCTAGCCACATGCCCATAGCCTCNNGCCTNNCGCNNNNC
>SPAX01000104.1:3293-7478 GCA_005239475.1 Nitrospira sp.
CTTGCGNNNCTTATAGAACGGTAGCTTGACGATGTGCGCGCGGGCGCTCTTGCTACGGATTTCGATCAGGATGGAGGCGCCGGTCTCCGCATAGCGCGGAGGCACATAGCCCAATCCGATGCCCTTCTGTAGGAGCGGCGAGAGATTGCCACTCGTGACGTTGCCGATGGGAAGGGAGGTCTCNGNGTCGAGGATTCTGAATCCATGGCGAGGCACGGCCTTCTCGACGAGTTCGAAGGCGACGAACCGGCGAGTGACTCCGGCCTGTTTCTGCGCCAGGAGCGCCTGGCTGCCGATGAACCTACCCTTCTGGAAACTGACGGTCCAGTCCGCATTGGCTTCGAGTGGCGTCGTGTCTTCGTCTATGTCGTTGCCATAGAGCAGATAGCCCATTTCCAACCGGAGGAGATCCCTCGCGCCGAGTCCCGCCGGCTTGAGTCCCCAGGCCTGTCCCTTCTCGACAAGCAAATCCCAGAGGTGGCCGACCTTGTCTGCGTCGATGTAAATCTCATACCCCAGTTCACCGGTGTAGCCGGTCCGGGCCAGCAAGCAAGAAAGGCCGCCGAGCGTGCCGTCACAGGTGTGATGGAGCTTGAGTCCTTCAAGCGCCGTCCCGCCAAGACTCATGAGCAGCTCGCGAGATTTGGGACCTTGAACGGCCACCTGGGACAATTCGACTGATCGGTCTTCGAGACGAACCGTCTTGTCCTGGGCAAGCTGAGATTGTAGCCACGACAGGATTTTCTCGCGGTTCGAGGCATTCACGCACAAGAGGAATTCGTCCGAGGTGAGTCGATAGACGAAGACGTCGTCTTTGATGCCGCCCTTCTCGTTGCAGACCATGGAATACTGGGCTTGAGAAACGGCGAGTTTGCCGACATCGTTGGTGGTGACTCGCTGGAGGAAGGAGACAGCACCAGTTCCGGCGATTCGCAGCCGCCCCATATGGCTCACATCGAAGAGCCCGACGTGGGAACGGACGGTATGGTACTCGTCCACGACACCGCTGTATTGAATGGGCATCTCCCATCCGGCGAAATCGACGAGTTTGGCCCCACAAGATTGATGGTGTGTGATCAGTGGCGTGCGCTGCATGACGTGGCTCACAGGCCAAGGAGTTCGACGTCGAAGATCAACGTTGCGTGTGGAGGAATCAAGCCGCCAGCCCCCTGTGCGCCATATCCGAGCTTAGAAGGAATGGTCAGCTTTCGCTTCCCGCCCACTTTCATGCCCTTGACGCCCTCGTCCCATCCTTTGATGACTCGACCAGCGCCCAGAGGAAAAGAGAACGGCTGGCCTCGGTCCACGGAACTGTCGAATTTCTTCCCATTCTCTAGCCAGCCTGTGTAATGCACAGTGACGGTCTGTCCCGCCTCTGCCGTCACGCCGGTTCCGATCGTCAGATCGACATACTGCAATCCCGATGACGTCGTGACTTCATTCCCTTTGGCACCTGCTTCCCGAAACGGCATGATGGCTCCTTTTCTAATCGTCGGTCATTCAACCACGATGACCGACGACAACAGAGTAAAGTAATTATTGCGCCAGAAATTCCTACCAACGTCTAAGCCGACGATCCTGTTCGAGCAGGAAGCTGAAAAAGTCCGCCAGCAGCGTTCTCGCATCGTTCAGACCCTCAACGTACCAAAAAGATTCTCGGAGGTCGGAATCGCTGGAGGGGCTTTTCCGTTCGCCAAGATCCATTCTGGAGGCGAACGGCCCACACGAAGTGCGGTTTGTACCTCCTTCGGCCCTTCACTCGCTGCGGCCTTGCTGGACGGCCTTTTTGAGCATCCTGCAGGGATGTTCTCCTTGTATTCGTGACGTGCAGGCCAGCGAAGCTCTGCCGTGCTGATATGGTTTTCCGCAGCCTGCTAGAGATCAATGAACGTGCTGCCCTCACTGATGTTTCTTGCGGGGGTCAGGCTCGGAGAAAATGACCACACTCGCCGTGTAGCCGTGCAGAAAGTTACGTCCTCCGACCGGACCGATCTCGCCTTGGGCAAAGAATCCAGCCGTCGGAATAGGGCCGAGCCGCTCTTGCACGACCCCGCTATCGTGATGGGGCTGGCCGAAGAGTCCCTCTCCACGCCCGCAACAGCTGAACAGGAGGGCTCCGAGCGGGGGGCTCTGGTGTTTCGTTCGATCCTCAGCCAGGAGAAAGTGCAAGTCGTCGCTCGCAGACTTCGCATCGCGAAGGTGGAACTGCACGGTCTGGCCTTCCTGAACGACGTCTCCGATCGCGACGGCTCCGGCCTGTTGATCCGCTCCGATGAGGTTTCGAACAAGGAAGTCGCCCCGCTTGAAATGACTTCCGTGCTCATCGATCACGATGCCCAGATGCAACGCGCGGTGGGCATCGCGGCGTTGGGCTCCCCCCAGGGATTCGAAGACGTCCTGGAGCCGTTTCAAGGCCGAGACGCCGCCCAGTTCATAGATCATGTTTTGCTCCGCTCTCGTCACGACGAACCGTTCGCCGATCGGACGGCAGCCTTGCGAGGTCACGGTTCGCACGGCGATTGGTCCGGTGAGTTGCACTCCCACCACGCCTCCGTCGAAGCCCTGATCATTGAGGAGCAGTCGATTCTCTCCAGAGTCCTGGCCTCCGCCGGCAAGGCCTCCGCCAACTTTGCCGTGAGGGTACCGGTCGGTCATGAGGGACAGGACTTCCTGCATCGGTGTCGAAAAGGGATCAGCGAGGAGGAGAAAGGTCGAGTCCTCGAGTCCCGGCTCCGGCCACCCCGGCATGCGGATTTGGTCCTGCAGTTGAGACACGGAGATTTGGAGCGGAGTCAGTGTGACATCAGGAAGGCACGCGACCCAGACGGTCAGGGCTGCAGCGGTTTCAATTTCTTCGGAGCCGGCGATGACACCTTCACCGGAACAACCCAGACAGACCTTCGCCCGCAGTTCCCTCTGCAGCATGGCTGAGATCATGGAGGCTTTGGCCGCATGGTGGGCGGAAAAGAAGACGAAGGCCAGATCGATGGGGGCCGTGCCGACTTGCCCCAGGATGGCATCCGCGAGATCGCGGGTGGCGGCCTCCGTATCGGTTTTGCGCGAGAGTGCGGTCGCGAATTGAAGCGTGGCGGGAGTGGTGGTGCCTGTGGAATGAGTCGTCATGGTATGAACGTGTCGTCTGCCGGTCTCCGATACGCTAGACCCCTGGGTCCATTCGTTCCGGGCGGTCCTTAGCCAACTTGTTATAGTAGCGCCACATGTAGGAATGGTAGTCGTCGAGTTGGGCCAGGAGATAGTGTAGTTCTGCGGGATCTTCTGTCTCCACAGCACGAACCATGCGGGCTTTTAAGAACTCGGCGAACGCATCGGTTTTCCCCAGCGCGGTTATGAGACTCAAGCCACCACCGAGTTGGTACTCGTTCATACTAATCCTCCAGACGCAAGAGAGTCGCGAGAGGATAGCGAGGCAAGAGAGGGAAATGCAAGTGAGGGAATCCTCTGCCTCACGGGATACTGATTCTCCGCAGTTACTTGGCGTGGTGCTCGAGGATGGTACGGAGTCTGGTGAGGGAGATGGCCTCGACGCGATGGCCGTCCCGCCCCACGACGGTGGTGGCCATCGTCAGTGCGTTGAGGATCGCCTCCTCAGTCGCTTCAACTGTTGCGGTGATGAGCGGGTTCATATGGGTATCGGCCAACTGGGTCAATGTGTAGGTTCGGTCTTTGGGATAATGCGGGATGACGTTCGCAGTCGAGAAGGCTAGCATGAAGTCTCCACTGCCATGGCGCGCAGTAGAGCCTGTGCGCGCCAGTCCCAGCGCGGCACGCTTCGCCAGTCGCGTGAGCTGTCGACTGTCGAGCGGGGCATCAGTGGCAATGATAACGATGATCGAGCCTTCGCTTTGTCCAGGTGAAAGGGCCTGCGCGACAGGAGGAACAGCCTCATAGAGACGACCGACCGGCACCCCGTCCATGGCAAGCTCAGGCCGTCGCCCATGGTTGGCATTGACGAGCACGCCAATCGTATAACCGCCTTCACTGTCTGGTAATCGCCGCGATGAAGTTCCGATGCCGCCCTTGAATCCGTAGGACACCATCCCTGTTCCAGCACCGACAGATCCTTCCTGCACGACTCCGGAGGAGGCGCTATCGAGTGCCTGCACCACATCCGCCTCGGAGACATGCCGCCCTTGAATGTCGTTGAGCCGTCCATCGTCGCATTCG
>SPAX01000105.1 GCA_005239475.1 Nitrospira sp.
GTCCTGGGCGCCATGAGCAGCGCGGTTTCGTGGGCTGAGGTCAGTGATTTTTCTACAGCACGATTCTTCCCAATCGGGGAACAGCTCACCTACGAAATTTCTTGGCTGAATATCACCGCCGGCACAGCCGTGATGGCGGTCAGTGGTTCCGGTACGGACGGAGACCGGCCGCTGGCGAAATTAATCACCACGGCGCAGTCGAGGCCCGTGATCACCACATTCTTTCCCGTGGATAATCGGGTAGAGTCGACCGTGGATCCCGCCACGCTGCTTCCGGAGCACTTGACCTTCAAGCGGCGAGAAGGGAAGAAGAAAGAAGATATCGAGTACACATTTCATCAGAAAGAGGGGACGGTCACGGTTGTCAAAGGCGGGGCGACTGAAACATTGGAGATACCGCCGGGCACCCAAGACGTCATCTCCTGTCTCTATTATGCGCGCAGCGCATTGTCGTTCCAGCCTGGCTCCTCTCTGACGATGAACGTGCATCACGATAAAAAGAATCGCAAACTGGACGTGCTGGTTGAGGAGATTGAGACTGTCAGCGGTCCGTGGGGCGAGGTTGAAACGGCTCGTGTGTTGGTCGTCATGCCGTTCCAAGGTCTCTTCCTCAACCAGGGCAACATCCGGGTGTGGTTTACCAACGATGATCGGCGCATTCCGGTTCGAATGAAGGCCAAGGTCATCATCGGGTCGATTGTGGCCGATCTTGTCAGCGGCTTGCAGGCTGCTTCATCAATCCCATGAGGGAGGTAGGAGCCGTCGGACAGGCTCCTAGCCTTTCGTTGCCCACCCCGTTCAAAACAGTTATACTTGCTTCGACCATGGGACAGTTTCCTCTTACTTTAAGCAGATTTATCACCCAGAAGCAGGCAGCCCAACCGGGAGCCACCGGGGAACTTGCCAGTCTTCTGACCCAGATCGGCCTGGTTGGGAAACTCATTGCGCAGGATCTCAGACGTGCAGGGCTCATCAATATCTTGGGAACGACCGGTGAGATCAACGTGCAGGGGGAGACAGTCAAGAAGCTGGATGAGATCGCGAACGAGACCTTTCTAAAGGTATTTCACCATAGCGGGCTGGTGTGCGCACTGGCCTCGGAAGAGATGGAAAAGCCGGTCCTGCTTCCGGAGAATTGGCAGCAGGCCAAGTACATGCTGCTCTTCGATCCTCTCGATGGTTCATCGAACACGGACTGCAACATGCCGCTCGGCGCGATTTTTTCCGTCTTGAAGTCCGAGCGCAAAGACCGGATGCCGACCGAGGATGACCTTGTCCGCAAGGGAACAGAGCAGGTGGCCGCCGGCTATCTCCTCTATGGGTCAAGCACCATGCTGGTCTATACGGTTGGACATGGAGTCCACGGGTTTACATTGGAGCCTGGTATCGGCGAGTATCTCTTATCTCACGAGCAGATCCGCATGCCTGCTCGAGGCAGGGTCTATGGCACGAACGAAGGCAACTCTCATAAATGGACGACGGGCACGAAGAAGTATATGGAATACTTAAAGACTCCGGATAGAGCCACGGGGAGGCCCTACAGTGGACGCTATTCCGGTTGTCTGGTGGCAGACGTACACCGAATTCTTCTTGAGGGAGGCATCTATCTCTATCCCGGTGAACTGGACAGGCCGGAGGGCAAGCTTCGGTTGCTGTACGAAGCCAATCCGTTGGCGTGGGTCGTGGAGCAGGCCGGAGGCAAGGCCAGCACCGGCACCATGCGCATCCTCGACGTGGAGGCCAAGCAACTTCATCAACGGGTGCCGTTAATCATCGGCAGTGCGAACGACGTGCGCGACGCAGAAGAGTTCATCCAAGGCAGACGAATGTAACGACTCAGGTGGATAGGCTGAAGGTGTTCAGGCTGAAGGCTCCGGGCACAGGCTGAAGGCTTTTAGGCTGAAGGCCGGAACTCCGAACACTTCAGCCTGAACACCTGAGTAGGTACTAACGAATAACGTGTCACGAATCCACGGGAGGAGAGACATGGCTGATCGAGTACAAGAGATTCTGAGCTGGTACAGCAGCGTCAACGCGGGAACAAAAACGAATATCGCCCGTTTATTGCGCCATGGAAAATTGGCGGGGACGGGCAAGCTGGTGATTCTGCCCGTGGACCAAGGATTCGAGCATGGTCCGGCCCGGAGCTTTGCATCCAATCCAGGGGGGTACAATCCCCTCTATCATTTTCAGTTGGCGATCGATGCCGGCTGCAATGCCTACGCCGCGCCGTTGGGATTTCTGGAGGCCGGAGCGAGTCAGTATGCCGGACAAATCCCGCTCATTCTGAAACTCAATAGTCACGATACGTTGCATGACGAAAAAGATCCGTTGCCTTCCGTGACAGGCAGCGTGCGCGATGCCCTGCGATTAGGCTGTGCAGCTGTGGGCTTCACGATCTATCCCGGGTCATCGCACTGCAATACCATGTATGAACAGCTGCGCGAGATTGCCGAAGACGCCAAGGACNNTGGCTTGGCGGTCGTCGTNTGGTCGTACCCGCGCGGGTCGGTACTCAGNAAGGAAGGGGAGACGGCGATCGATGTGGTGGCCTATGCGGCCCANATTGCGGCCCAGCTCGGCGCCCATGTCATTAAGGTCAAGCTNCCNACGGCGCATCTTGAACAGGCTGCGGCAAAGAAGGTGTACGAATCGGCCAAGATTCCGATCACGACCCTGGCGGAGCGGGTCAAGCATGTGGTGCAGAGCTCGTTCGATGGGCGCCGGATCGTCATCTTCTCCGGAGGGGCCAAGAGCGAGGACAATCATGTGTTTGAGGAGGCGCGCGCCATTCGTGACGGCGGCGGGTTTGGCTCCATCATTGGGCGGAACTCGTTCCAGCGGCCTAAAGCGGAGGCGATGAAGTTTCTCCACACCATCATGGGGATCTATTCCGGCGAGATACAGTGACGCGCCGGAATCTACCGATTGTGTGTGAATCGTTTAGCAGGCTGAGGAACAACTTGGTTTATACACAAAACACCGTTGAAACCTCACAGAATGGTGCCGATGTCACAATAGCCTCAGGATGCTCAAAAAGGCCGTTCAGCAAGGCCGCAGCGAGCGAAGAGGCGAGGCGTACGCTTCGGTACGTTGAGCCTCTGAGCGAAGCGAGAACGACGCTGACGGACTTTTTCAGCATCCTGTCGGGTCACCAGGGATGAAGAGCAAGGATCATTTATGAAACTCGTTCGTGCGTGGCTAGTTCCGGCTACCTTGGTCACTGTCGGGATCATCATCGGGATCGTGGTGGCGTCTGACATGGGTTGGTTGCCGACCGGCACGGCCGGGCCTGAGCCGATTCCCAACCCAATCGTTCGTCCAGTGGCTACCGCGCCACAGTTGCCAGTGACAGGGGGGGACGGGAAAAATTTCGTTGAGATCGCAAAATCGGTGAAGCCGGCGGTCGTCAACATTGCGGCGACGCGAAGCGGGAAGTCTGGAGAAAATCCGCACAGTTCTCCGCTCGATGACCCGTTTTTTCGCAAGTTCTTCGGCGATGAATTTTTTAAGCGTGATGCCCCCCAGCGAGAGCCAAAAGAGCGTGGCCAGGGGTCCGGAGTCATTGTGGAAGCCAATGGTTTGATCATCACCAATAATCATGTGGTGAACAAGGCCGACGAGATTCGGGTCTTTTTGTCGGACAAGCGGGAGTTTAAGGGCAAGCTGATTGGTACCGATGCGAAGACGGATATCGCGATCGTGAAAATCGAAGCGACAGGGCTCCCAACCGTTCCCTGGGCTGATTCCGACCAACTGGAGGTCGGGGAGTATGTATTGGCCGTGGGGAGTCCGTTCGGGCTCACCCAGACCGTGACGATGGGGATCGTCAGTGCCGTCGGACGAGCCAGTATGGGAATTGCCGAATACGAAGATTTCATCCAAACCGATGCGGCGATCAACCCGGGCAATTCCGGAGGCGCGCTCGTCAACGTGCGGGGCGAATTAGTCGGGATCAATACGGCGATCTTCAGTCAAAGCGGCGGCAACATGGGTATTGGGTTTGCGGTGCCCAGCAACTTGTCGCGCGCCATCATGGATCAGTTGGTACAGACGGGGAAGGTCGTCCGTGGCTGGCTCGGTGTGGCGATTCAAGATTTAACTCCTGAGTTGGCCACACAGTTCGGGATCACTGACACGAAGGGCGTGCTCGTCAGTGATGTCATGGAAGATAGTCCTGCGAAGAAGGCGGGATTTGAGCGCGCCGATGTCATTATCGAATATGACGGTAAGTCGATGGATTCACCGACGCATTTGCGGAATGCCGTCGCACAGACCCCGATTGGGAAGAAGGTCTCGGTCAAGCTGATCCGAGACAAGAAGCCCAAGACGATCGAGGTCGCGATTGTGGAACAGCCGAAATCGTTAGGGCAGCCCAGCGCAGAGGAGAGCAGGGAGTCAGCGGTGCCAACGGGGGTCCTTTCGGGTCTTGATGTCCGCGAGTTAAACGAGGAACTGGCTACCCGGTACGGATTGAAGGCTACCGAGCGTGGCGTGGTGGTGGTCAGGGTCAAGCCCGGAAGCACGGTGGAGGAAATGGGTGTGCGTGAAGGCGATATGATTCTCGAAATCAATCGCATGGCGGTGGGCTCGCTCAAGTCCTATGAACGAGCCGCGTCAAGCCTTGTCAAGGATAAAGCAGTCCTCTTGCTGCTCAAACGGAAGGGCCAAACGATCTATCTCACGCTACGGCCCTAGCGCGTGAAGTGTGAAGCGAGAGGAGCAAGACGTGCGCGACAGGCGCGACTCGCGAAGATGAAACTTCCGACCAGTCCCGCTCTTCTCGCAAGTCTCGCAAGTCTCGCGCGAATAATGCGGGCTAACAGGCAGCCTTGTCTATGACCACGACTCGCTCGCCTCGCGTCGAAGCGGTCCCTCGTCAGGCTCCTCAAGTGGTGGCGCTCGTGCCGGCTGCCGGACGCGGGCTTCGGATGGGCGGCTCCGTCCCCAAACAATTTCTATCGTTGGGTGGTGAGCCGCTCATCGTTCAGTCGTTGCGGATATTGCAAGCCGCTCCCGTGGTCGACCAGATCATTCTTGCCGTTCCGTCTGCAGACATCGAATATTGTGAGAACGAGATCGTCTCGCGGCATCGATTCACCAAAGTGACGAAGGTGGTGGCGGGTGGCGCAGAGCGACAGGATTCGGTGCTGCATGCACTGGCTCAGGTCCCTCCAGACGCCGACATCGTGCTCATACACGACGCCGTGCGTCCATTTGTGACGCTTCGGATGATTGCCGAGGTTGTGGCTGCGGCGAGGAAAGAGGGAGCGGCGATTATTGCGCTTCCGATGCGGGATACCGTGAAGCAGGTACGGACGAATGGGATGATTGAGCGAACGGTCGATCGCACCCCCTTGTGGCTCGCTCAAACTCCGCAGGCCTTTCGACGGGACTGGATCGTGACCGCTCACAGGAACGCGCATGCCGAAGGGGTGCGGGCCACCGATGACGCATTTTTGGTGGAATGGCTGGGGCATTCGGTGGCGGTGGTTGAGGGAAGCGGGGAGAATATCAAAGTGACGCGGCCTGAAGACCTGGTGATCGGCGAGGCGATCTTGGCTTCGCGGATAAAAGGTGGCTGATTGCAGGGTGACAAGTGACCAGGCTGACAAGGTAATAAATTGACAGGCTAACAGGTGTCAGCTTTCCTTCCTGTCAGCTTGTCAGCGGTATCTATGGAGGTAAGATGCGAATCGGCTGCGGCTATGACATCCATCCGTTGGGACCCGGACGGAAGCTGATTCTCGGCGGGATTGAAGTGCCCCACAGCAAGGGTCTGTTGGGGCATTCTGATTCCGATGCCTTGGTCCATGCCCTCTGCGATGCGCTGCTCGGAGCGATGGGTGAAGGAGATCTGGGCCGACACTACCCCAGCTCCGATCAGCGGTTCAAGGGTATTTCGAGCCTGAAGCTGCTGGAGGATGTGGTCGGGAAGATGCGGGGGAAGGGGTATCGCATTGTGAACGTCGATACGGTCATTATCGCGCAGGCCCCTCGCCTCAGTTCACACTTGGCAGCCATGCAGAAGCAGATGGCGCAGGTGCTCGGGGTCGATCCCGGCCTCGTCAACGTCAAGGTAAAGAGCGGAGAGGGAATCGGCATGATCGGTCGAGAGGAAGGTATCGCCGCTCAGGCGGTTTGTTTGATTGAGAAAGTCTGAAAGTCGGAAGGTCATCAAGTTTTGAGTCGTCAAGTCTGAAAGTCATCAAGTCATCAAGTCGTCAAGTCGAAGGAACGAATCATTGGCTACGATAGAGCGATTTGAGGATATCAAGGCATGGCAGGCAGCAAGGGATCTGGTTACAGCTGTGTATCGAGTCAGTGGGAGAGGGAAATTCGAGAAGGATTTTGGCCTTCGCGATCAGATTAGATTAGGCGAGCGTCCGTTTCGGTGATGTCCAATATCGCCGAGGGGTTTGAGCGAAGTTCAGACAGGGAGTTTCACCGCTTTCTGTATATTGCAAAAGGATCGGCAGGAGAAGTGCGCAGTCAGCTGTTCGTGGCGCTGGACTTGGGCTACGTGACTTCCGATGAATTTGATGATCTTCGAGCAAGGTCTGAAGAAGTGGCAAAGGCATTGTCAGGCTTCATCACTTACTTGGCTCCTAAGGGCCCGATGTGATGTAATATTCCCACGAAGACTTGACGACTGGAAGGCTTCGACTTGAAGACTTGACGACTTTATGACGTGACGACGTTTAGACTCTATGCTCAAAGCCATCAAACAAGACCTCCAAGCCGTGTTCGACCGAGATCCGGCGGCCACCAGTTGGCTTGAAGTCGTGCTGACCTATGCCGGCTTTCATGCAATGTTGGCCTATCGCATGTCCCATTGGCTCAAGACCCATCGCGTCCCGTTCATTCCCCGCGCCATTTCTCAGCTCGCTCGTTGGCTGACGGGAATCGAAATTCATCCCTCGGCTACGATCGGCACCGGGTTCTTCATCGACCATGGAATGGGTGTGGTCATCGGCGAGACGGCAGAGATCGGAGATTACGTGACCCTCTTCCAGGGCGTCACGCTCGGAGGGACGGGGAAGGAACGAGGGAAGCGCCACCCCACCCTCGGCAATCACGTGGTCGTCGGGGCCGGAGCCAAGATCCTGGGCGGGATTACGGTCGGCGACAATGTGAAGATCGGCGCCAATTCAGTTGTGCTCAAGAATGTCCCCGCCAACTCCACCGTCATTGGAGTGCCGGCCCGCGTGATTAAATCTCAAGGCGAGCGGCTACCCGATGCCACCATGGACCACAGCAACCTGCCAGACCCCATCAGTGACCGGTTCTTGGCGCTCGAGCAGGAGTTGATCGAACTGCGCAAGAAACTCGAGAATCAGGACTCCTCCCGCCTGTTCTAAAAGAAACTTCTGTAACATTAGTATTTCT
>SPAX01000106.1 GCA_005239475.1 Nitrospira sp.
CCAGCCTACCTTTACTTGATCGTTGTGGAGACACGTGCTTCATTCAGGGGAATAACGGCAGGTTCTTGAATAACCATTGGGGTATCCTCAAACGGCACAAGGGCAAACTATCATCGAATGACCGGCACATATCTCTCTCACGAGATGTGTGGACAGGAGGGCGCTCTCACATCTTCGGCTTCGCTGGATGGGCGGCCAATCCACGCTTGCGTTTCAACTGGTCGCAGCACTCCTGACAGAGCTCCTGCAAAGTGAGGTCGTCAAAAAAGAGTGCCGTGGAGCGGCGGGCACACCGGTCACAATATTTCATCGCTTTTGCCCAGGCTTCGGTCGACGGACTGGGAGAATCTTTCATTCGTAGCGCCTCCTGTATTTGCCTCGGAAATCGGCTGATTCGTTGCTGGTTCATCCTTCCTTAGGCGCAATGCACCTCTTCGATGGCGGACCACTGTTCAATGGCTTCGTCGAGATTGCCGCAACGGATCTGCAGCATCGCCAATCGATGTCGAAACATGCGTTCATATTGTCTGAGTCGTTCTAAATGATTCCGAATGCGTCCGTGCGCGACCGGTCCGTTGATCCGCTCCAGCGTCTCGCCCCATCTTTGGGCACTGAATAGACGAAGACCGCCGGCGCACATGGCCAGCCCTTGTTCGAGTGTCGCGATGGCCGGCTCAGCTTTCTGTGTGTATTCATAGATGGTGGCGAGGAACAGATAGCCTCGCAGCCAGAACGGATTGGCCTGCACTCCCTCTTCAAGGAGCATAATGGCTTCGGCCAGTTCACGTCGCCGAACCGCATCCAAGGCCGCCTCGTCGGCCTCTTCCAAGGCCGCGCTGGTGGATTCAGGAACAAGAATGTCGAGAACTCTGCTCATCGTCCGCAATCGAGTCACCAGGTCGATATGCGTCCCTTCGTTGAGCATGAGCCCCCTCCCTCCCGACGGTCGACGAAGCAACGTTGATGCCTTGAACGCGCGCTCATCGTGGGCACTCCCGGCGCTGCTATGCCATTGAGTTCACGAAGAAACTAATCACAAAGAACACATCACCGTCATCGCGCGAACCTCTGTCTGGCCGACCACCGGCGCACAACCTGCAAAAATTGCAGTGGACTCCCTAGCCAGTGCGATGAGAGAGGCGATGCCAACGCCGGTTTCTCGTGATCTGGCGCGCTGAGACCTGTCGGCGGGCGGAGCGGTGCCATCTCAGGCGGATCGTTTCTCTCCACATGTGAGCTATCTGATCGTTCGGCCACCTCTTGAGAATTCGCAGGCATTCCTCAATCGCTTGCTCATCCTTCCCATTGGCCGCGAGCAGGAAGAGGAGGTAATAGGAGAGTTCACGGCTGCGGGGTTGGCGAGCGATGAGCCAGCGGAGGGTTGCCTCTTCCTCCGCAATCCTGGATGCATAAGACAGATTGCACTGGGGAACATGTGTGTGAAGTCTAGCCACGTCTCACGCCGTTTCGTCCTCGCGTAGTAAAGACCACGCCTGTAGCCGTTGCACACATTCCAGGCACTGCTCGCAGAGCAAGAGCATACTCAGTTGGTCAAAAACGAGTCGGGGTTTGGAGTGGTTACATCGTTCACAGAGATGATCGGGAGGCTCTATGTCTAT
This sequence comes from Nitrospira sp., assembly GCA_005239475.1. Classification (GTDB taxonomy): domain Bacteria; phylum Nitrospirota; class Nitrospiria; order Nitrospirales; family Nitrospiraceae; genus Palsa-1315. Next base: position 1,620 of record SPAX01000106.1, read on the forward strand.
TCGTTCACGATCGCTCATCACAGGATCCCTTTGTTCGTGCCCCCTTTGTGTCGATTCGTTTGTTGTCCCTCATGCGACCCTTCTCCTGCTCCATGACCCCGTTTGTTCGCCTCGTGGAAGCGGCTTGGCGCACGGTCAGCAATACACTCGCAACTCGCATGCCCTGTCATTTCGACCTTGCGATACTGTGGATTTGCCAGAGGTTCGAGAAAAGAGCGTCTCTTCTTTACGTTGCACTCATCACTCGTCTCTTAGTGATGAGTGCAAACTTTGCAGGCCTTGAAATCTCTGCGAGGCTATGCTGAGGAGACGCGTTGGGATGAACAACAGAATTGCAAACAGTCTGGGCGCAAGATTCTAGTGCAACACCGATATCCTGGTCGATCCAGGTGTAAGCTTCCCCATCAAGGAGACGGTTCCAAAGGAGAAGTCTAGACCACATAAGAACTCGCCGCGTTAATTCAGGCCTCTTCCTCCAGAGGGGTTCACCCCACTTTGCTGTGCTAAATTTGTGTTAAAAATTGTTCGAATCAATAAGAACATATGAAATCAGTAGAGCTACTGGAATCTTCTTAAGCCTCGGTACTCAAATAAGAAACGGGGAAACCATTTGAAACACCGAGCCTTTTATTATTTCTACTTAAGCCATTCGTAAACCGCAGGTCGTCCGTTCAATCCGGATCGCCGGCTCCATTCCGTAGCCTACCCAGTTCTGCCAGTGTAACCGAAAGTGTAACCTTCTATCGAAAGGCAGTCATATAGGTATCTCCGCCCTTCATGGAGGTGGCGAGGTCCAGAAGCGAGTCAGTTTGCTGGTTGATCGATCACATGGTAGGTGGTACGAATACTTTCGGCTCGGCACTCCTCATTTGGTTACAGTCGGCGGCGCGCCGCTCACCACCGCGCCCGCACCACCCGCCGCCAGCGATCCTTGAGTTCCTCCTTCGGGAGGTCTTGCGCTTGCTCGCTGAAGACATATTGATTCTTCCCCTGCGCCTTCGCCCGATACATCGCCCCGTCGGCATCCCGGATCAAATCCTCCGGTCGTTCGTGTAGATTGGAGCTCAACGCAATCCCGATGCTCGCCCCGACCATGACTGGTTCTCCGACGTCGATCGGCTCTTTGAGTTTCGCAAGGACACGCTCGGCGACGCGGATCGCGTCGGCGTCGCCGGTCACGCGGTTGACCAGCAGGGCAAACTCGTCGCCGCCGTAGCGGCCGACGGTGTCGCCTTTTCGCATACAGGCCTGGAACCGTTTGGCCGTATGCTGCAGCACCGCGTCGCCCGCCTTGTGCCCGAGGCGNTCGTTAATGGGCTTGAATCCNTCCAAATCGATGAACAGGATGGCGAACTGGACGTTCCCGTCGGCGCGGCTGCATTGGATCGCGCGCGCCACCCGCTCCAGGAACTGCGCTCGATTGGGCAGGCCGGTTAACGCGTCCGTCATCGTCCTGTTCCGCGTCTGTTCGTCGGTTTCCGTGATGCGCTCGATTTCCGCTTGGACGATCCGAGCCTTGCCTGCAAAGGCCAGCGCCATGCACAGCAGCACAGGGAGCAGNAACACNTGATCGGTCCCGAACAGGCTGAGTCGATAGAGGGACAGCGCGTACANCCCCGCCACGAGGCCGCTGAGCAGCACGATTTTCGGCACGGACGGNGCGTACGATACCATCACCATGAGCAGGAGAAACTCGCACAGGATCCACGGCTCGATGGTCGGCACGTGCTGCAGCGCGTGCAGCAGCACGGCCGAGTCGCCCAAGGACAGAAGCGCGATGAACCAGGTCGTCGTCAACAGCCGCTGGGGAGCGGCCAATAGGGTCACCGTTAGGGCCGCTAGGACGGCAAGCAGGATTCCCTGTAGTTGGGTGAGGGGCAGTGTCCGAAGAAACTGCTCACCCAGGATCGCCGCGAACAGGAGCTGGAGCGTGATGAGGTAGACCCGCGTCCTCGTCCTGTCCGGATACTGTGGATTGTGCCGTGCTTGCATCATCGCCTCGCCGTTTCCTGCTGCAACGCGTGGTGCATGGCGGCGGGAGTCTCCACCCGCCGGGCAACCGGCTCATAGCCACCGCGCTGCAGTTCGCGCAGCAGCAGGGCCGCGTCGTCCTCGTTATCCTCGATCACTAAGACGCGAAGCGGACGGACCATCTCTATTCATAACCTCCGTTGGCAGGGGGCTGTTCGTTGAGCACCAGCCAATGCAACACAGCCTCAGCAAACTGTATAAAATCCACCGGCTTGCGGATGTAACTGTTGGCGCCCAGACTGTATCCAGCGATCAGATCCTGCTCCTCCTTCGAGGAGGTGAGGATGACCACCGGCAGCAACTTGGTCCGGGGGTCCGCCCGGACCCGCTTGAGCACTTCGAGCCCGTCGACCTTGGGGAGCTTCAAATCCAGGAAGATCACCTGGGGCAAGTCCCTTATGTCGCGGCCCTCATAGGCCCCGGTGCCGAACAGAAAGTCCAGGGCCTCCACCCCGTCGCGCACCACGATGACCTTGTTGACGATGTTGTTCTGCTTCAGGGCCCGCAGCGTCAAGGCTTCGTCGTCCGAATTGTCTTCCACCAATAAGATCACCCTGCCCTTCACTGTGCCCATAGGCCCACCTCTCCTAATGTAATGTGAAATAAAACGTCGCCCCCTGGCCGACCCGGCCTTCCGCCCACACCAGGCCGCCGTGGCGCGCGACGATGCGCTGCACCGTCGCCAGCCCGATGCCGGTGCCGGGATACTCCGTCATGGCGTGCAACCGTTGAAACGGGCTGAAGAGTTTGGCGACGTAGGCCATGTCGAACCCGACCTCGTTGTCCCGCACGAAATATGCCGGCGTCCAGCCGTGACCCATCGCATCACGGCCAGATCGACCGTCAGCGTGTCATGCGGATCGTCGAGCTGGATCTCGACCCGGAAATACTTCATGTCAGGCACAGCGCCGGTACATTGAATCCGGCCCCCTTCGCGGGAGATGTCGCCAACCGTTCCGGTCTGCGCGATCACACCGTCGTCGAACGACACCGGAAGACAGACGGGGAAACCGCGGATACTTGCGTTGGTCTGTCGCACCTGACGGGAGAACAGCACCTGATGTGTCAGGTAGACCACCGAGCACCTCCTGGACAGTTAACAGCAACGTCCGTTGGTCGAACGGTTTCACGAGGACCCGGTCGGCCCCCACCGCGAGAACGGCCGGCTTCCAGCCGAGCAGGCCCTTTCGTCCCCCGCCGCTTATGGCAATGATCTTGGGTTTCGCCGCGACCTGTTTCATCTCCCGGATGACCTCGATCCCGTCCTGCTCGGGCATGAAGATATCAGTCACCACGACGTCCGTCGGCTCCCGGCGCCAGAGCGCCAGCCCGGTGCGACCGTCCGGAGCGTCGAGGACCGTATGGCCCGCCCGCTCCAGGATGCTCCGCAGAACCAAGCGGAGCGGTACGTCATCGTCGATGACAAGTATGCGCGACATCGTAGCCTTCTAGTTTCCCGGCGCGTGGGGCGCGGGCTTGATCGCCCGCAGCACCTCAATCCCGCTCGCGCCCACGAGTTGGAGATCGAGGATCACCACGTCTGGGCGCATGTCCCGGATGAGCCGGATCGCGGCCTGGGCCTCGCCGGCCTCTCCGACCACTTCGGCATACGGCGCGTCGGCGTGCAGCAAGGCTTTCACCCGGTCACGCACGCGCGGGGCGTCGTCCACGATTACGACTCTCATGAAGGCGCTCTCTATTATGGTGATGGGCTCCATGACGTTCCTCACCATGGAGCATAGCGCTGCCGCCTTCGTTTCGGGATAGGCGTCGGTCTGGTTGTGAGGTGGGACAAAGGCGGAAAATACTGTCGGCGTCCGTCCTACAGATGGGGCGGAAGAAGAGAGTCGCAGTCGTAGTGGCGCAGCGGAACAGGACAGGTTATCGGAGGGGCAGGGACCGGCATCGGCAGGACGCGCGAAACGAGCGCTACGCGACCAGCCGGTGGTCGAGGGCGTATCGCATCAATGCGGCGTTGTTCGCCAAGTGGAGCTTCTCGAGGAGACGTGCCCGGTAAGTACTGATGGTCTTCACGCTGAGAGCCAGCTCATCGGCGATCTGCGAGACCGCCTTGCCTTGCGCAATCTGGCACAAGACCTGATGCTCGCGATCGGACAGCGCATGATGCGGCAGGGTATCGCGCTCACCGATCAAACGCCCGGCCAGCTGCTCGGCAAACGAAGGGCTGACGTAGCGCCCGCCAGCCAGCACTTTGCGAATCGCGACAGCCAGCTCCTCCGATGCGCTCTCTTTGGTGAGGTAGCCGGCCGCTCCGGCCTTGAACGCACGCGCCGCATATTCCGCTTCGGCATGGTGGCTGAGAATGAGGACCGGCAGGGCGGGGCGCATCGCCTTCAGGTCTTTCAACACCTCCAAGCCATTTTTGTCTGGCAGGTTGATGTCGAGAACAATGACGGCCCAGTCTTGCCGTCGCACAGCATCGAGCACGCCTTGGCCGGTGCTCGCCTCCTCGACGATCGCCCCGTCGCATTCCTCGGCGATCACCTGCCTGAGCCCTCGCCGGACGACGGCGTGATCGTCGGCGACCAGAATGCTACAGGGCTGATGTGGTGCGGTTCTCGGCATACTCGCTCCCCCTGGGTATCCACGCCCGAACGGTCGTCCCCTTTCCCGGATCGCCGTCGATGTGAAGGGTGCCGCCGAATAGCGCCACGCGCTCCTGCAAGCCGCGCAGTCCGAGCGTCGTCGGATTCACATATTCCCGTTCGGCGATGCCGCAACCGTTGTCGGACACTTCCAGAAGCAGCCCCCCCGATTCCTCACGCAAGGCCAGCCGGACGCGCGACGCGTGGGCATGCCGCATGACGTTGGTCAACAGTTCCTGCGCGATCCTGAAGAGCGCGCTGGACCGGTCCGGATCGAGTTCCCGCTGCGAGAGATTCTGGCTCAGTTCCGTCTCGCAGGGAATACCGGCCCGCGCTTCGAACTCGCGCGCTTGCCATTGCAACGCCGGAACCAGGCCGAGATCATCGAGGATGCTCGGCCGCAGGGAGGAGGCGACCTTGCGAACCAAGTGAATCGAATCGTCTACGAGCGTTGCCATCGACTGCAGCTTCTCGATCAGCTCCGGCTGGGATGTGGCGACGCCTTTCGCGACCTGTTTGCCCAGCGCGGCCAGATCCAGCTTCAGTCCCGTCAACAGCTGGCCGAACTCATCGTGCAGTTCCCGCGCGATCCGCTTCCGCTCTTCTTCCTTCGTGTGCTCCAGCCGCAAGGTGAAGTCGCGCAGCCGTTCATAGGCGGCGACGATCTCCGCTTCCGCCCGCTTCTGCTCAGTGAGATCGATCAGGGCGCCGATCGCCCGCACGGCCAGGCCCTCCTCGTTCCGCAGCACATAGCCCCGGTCCAGGACGTGCGCATAGGTACCATCCGCGCAGCAGAAGCGGTACTGGTCCGTCCACGTCTCCCCCGCACCGTTGATCCCCGCGTAGCGTGTCGCGATCACCCGTTCTTTCTCCTCTGGATGCAGGCAGCTGTACCAGGACTCCACGCCCGGATGCACCTCA
>SPAX01000107.1 GCA_005239475.1 Nitrospira sp.
CGTCAGATGCGAGAGGCGGGCGGGGATGTCATCGGGGTCGACTGGCGCATCCATCTCGATGAGGCCTGGGCCACTGTGGGGCATGACGTGGCGGTACAGGGGAATCTCGATCCCTTAACGTTGTTTGCGCCGTTGCCTGAAATCGAACGTCGCGTGGCAGATATTCTACGCCGGGCCGCTGGACGCCCGGGGCATATCTTTAATCTAGGCCATGGGATCTTGCCGACGACCCCCGTAGAACATGTGGCCGCGACCATCGACATGGTGCACAAGCTGAGTCAACGCTAGGAGACGTTATTCGTTAAACGTGAATCGTCATTCGAGAAGACTCCCTGCGTTTAACGATTCACGAATAACGAGGAGCAGGCATGTCAGTATCGCAACGTCCCATTGCCGTGCTGTTGATGGCCATGGGTGGGCCGGATAGTCTGGAGAATGTGGAGCCTTTCCTGCTGGATGTGCGAGGCGGGCGTCCCACGCCGCCTGAACTGGTCGAAGAGATTCGAGAACGGTATCGAGCGACGGGCGGGAAGTCTCCGGCGGTCGAAATCACGAAGGATGTAGCGAAGAAGCTCGAGCAGCGGTTGAACGACGCCGGTGGCGAGCGCTACCGGGTCTATGTCGGGTTGCGGCATTGGCATCCGTTTATCAAGGAGACCTATGCCGAGTTGCTCGGCGAGGCTCCCGAACACATCATCGGTTTCTGTCTGGCCCCGCAACAGTCTTCTCTGAGTACCGGGGCCTATCGGAAGAAAGTTGAAGAGGCACGGTCTGCACTTCAGAGTATCTGCCCAATGAGTTACGTCGGCAGTTGGCATCGACATCCCGGACTGATTGCGGCGATCGTCGAGAACATCCACCAGGCGCTGCAGAAGTTCCCTGCCGATGTGCGGGCGACGGTGCCGGTCCTCTTTACCGCCCACAGCCTTCCGGAACGTATCGTCGCGATGAAGGATCCCTATCCCGACGAGGTGCACGGCACGGTTGAGGCGGTGACGGCGCTGCTGGACGGCAGGCCCACGCTCTTTGCCTACCAAAGTCAGGGCCGATCGGCAGAAAAGTGGCTGGGGCCGACCGTAGAATCGGTCGTGGAAGAGCTGGCGTGCGGCGGGCACCGACAGGTGCTGGTCGCGCCGGTCGGCTTTCTCTGTGACCATGTGGAAACGCTCTACGATATCGATATCGAATTGAAACAGTTCGCGGCTGGTCGGGGCCTCCAACTCGAACGAATCGCGATGCTGAACAACTCGCCTGCACTCATCGACACGCTGGCCTCTGTGCTCACGGCACACGAGTCATCCCTCTGTCCTACGTCGTGAACAACCTCCGCACTGTCGCCGTCATCGGTGGAGGGATTTCCGGTCTCTCAACTGCCTATGCCCTTCAAGAACGGGCGGCGGCGGCCGGTATCCCGATCCGCTGTACGGTGGTCGATGCTGCTTCGGACTGGGGAGGCAAGATCGTCACCCATCGGGTCGGCGATCTTGTGACGGAAGCGGGACCCGATTCCTTTCTGTCTCAGAAGCCAGCCGGCCTCGAACTCTGTGACAAATTGGGGCTGACCGATCAGCTCATCAATACCAACGAGACCAGCAAAAGAGCCTGTGTCTTCTCACGTGGCCGTCTGCATGAACTGCCAGAGGGATTAGTCGTCATTGTCCCCAGTCAGTTGGGTCCCTTTCTCCGAAGCGGCCTCTTGAGTTGGGCGGGGCTCGCGCGGATGGGGCTGGATGTGGTCGTGCCGGTGAAGCAGTCGCCGGAGGATGAATCGCTGGCATCGTTCTTCCGGCGGCGAGTTGGTCGACAGGCGTTCGAGCGGATGCTGGAACCCTTGATGGCCGGCATCTATGCGGGAGATGCGGAGCAAATGAGCGTGCAGGCGACCTTCCCACGGTTTGTTGAGCTGGAACAACAATATGGGAGTGTAATTCGTGGGATGATGACGGCCCGGAAGGCCGGTTCCTCCGCCACGCACTCTGGCCCGAAACGCACGATGTTCGTCAGCCTCAAGAACGGCTTGTCGGATCTGGTCGCCGCCCTCGTCCACCGATTGACGGACCAAGGTGTCACGCTCAGGGGAGGCTGTGCCGTGGACGCCCTGCGTGTGCGATCCCATCAGCTCGGTCGCTGGACGTACGATGTCATTCTCAATGACGGCTCGGCCTTGTCCGTGGACAGTCTCGTGCTGGCAACCCCGGCCTATGTGTCGGCGGAGCTGGTTCGTCCGCTCACGCCCATTGCCGGCGGGTTGCTGGAGATGATTCCCTATGCCTCTACGGCGACGATCGCGATGGCGTATCCGCGTGCATCAGTGTCCGGCGCGGCTGCAGGCTTCGGTTTTATCGTCCCGCGGGCAGAAGGACGCGACCTCATTGCGGCAACCTGGACATCGCTCAAGTGGCCACACCGCGCTCCGCCGGATCAATTGCTGGTACGTTGTTACGTCGGCGGAGTCGGGCGAGAAGCCATTCTTCAATTGGATGACCAGGCATTGGTGGCGCGGGTCAGGGCAGAATTGACCAGTATGTGCGGCGTGACTGCAGAGCCGGGGTTTGTGGAGGTCAATCGCTGGATGAGGGCCATGCCGCAGTATACGCTGGGACATCTCGAGCGGCTGACCCAGATTGAGGCGGCACTCAGTCGCTATGGGGGACTGATCCTCACGGGGGCCGGCTATCGAGGCGTTGGGATTCCGGACTGTATCCGTGACGGGGCGATCGCGGCCGAACGTGTCGTGCGCTACTTGTCGGGAGAACGATCCTAGCAGGATGCTGAAAAAGGGGGTGGGGTGGCTGGGACGATCCCCGTGCTCGCGCAACGCGCGGCTTGAGAAAGCCCTCGTTGGACGCGCGCAGTTGGGATCATCCCAGCCACCCCGTATAAATGATAGTTCGGTGCGGCCTTGTTTGGGANAAGGCNCGTCCCTGGGCNAAGAGGCTGTCTTGGCAGACTCAGGGCGGGTGGGTGAAGTAGCCGCCAGGGTTGGGTGGGTGAGAAGTCTGAACATTTTGAGCATCCTGTGAGATTGTGCTTCTTTGTGCCATAGTAGTTTTTCAAAACCCGGATAGCTGAGTAGGTCATCGATGAATCGCGTACCGGCGGCATGGAAATCGGTCGGGCAGGAATCGCTCAACCTGCCGAATTTTATTACGCTCACACGCATCCTCTTGATCCCTGTCTTTGTGGTGCTGTTTGCCACGCCGACTCCGAATCGATCCCTTAGCGCGGCGCTCGTCTTTGTTGTCGCAGCGGTCACCGATTTATTGGATGGCTATCTGGCTCGCCGTAACGGCCAAGTGACCACACTCGGGAAGCTGCTCGATCCCATCGCCGATAAGTTGTTGGTCCTCTCTGCCTTGATTCTTCTGGTCAACGTCGATCGTGTGATTGCATTGGTCGCGATATTGATCATCGCGCGCGAAGTCGCGGTCACGGGCATTCGCGCCATTGCCGCGGGTGAAGGCATGGTGATTGCGGCTGAGACGACGGGTAAGTACAAGATGGCGTTGCAGGTCGTGGCGATCGTGCTGTTGATCCTCGAGGACACGTTCTTGTCTGAACTCGGGAATCTACATCTCGCCGGTATCGTCACGCTCTATCTGTCGCTGGTGCTTGGCTATGTCTCAGGTGGTCAATATGTGTGGAGCTTCTGGAAGCAGGTCGTAGCCAAGGGACTCTGACAGGATGTCGAAATCCGCGCGTGAAGCGCGAGGCAGGCGCGAAAGGCGCGATTCGACGTTCGGGGTTCGAAACTCCGAACACCTCGAACTTCGGACCTCGAACTCTCGCCCGTCTCGCTCGACCTGCGTGTCTCGCGCGCCTATCCTGCGGGAGTCTTACGAGTTCTCTCGGCGTTTGCACCTCCCATCACTGATTTCCTAATCCATGGAAGAAACGCTGCTCTGTTTTTTGATGACGCTGCTCGGCTACCTGCTGGGCGCCGTGCCTTTCGGTATCGTGGTGTCAAAGGCGATGGGACTGCCCGATCCTCGTACGGTCGGGAGCAAGAACGTCGGGTTCACCAACGTGCTGCGCGTGGCCGGTACGAAAGCGGGCATCCTCACCCTTCTGGGCGACATGGGCAAGGGGTGGGTGCTGGGCTGGGCTGCGATGCAGTGGCTCACTGTTGAATCCTTCATCATGGTCGTTGCGATCTCGCCGATCCTCGGGCACCTCTTCTCGCCGTTTCTTGGTTTCAAAGGAGGGAAGGGCGTGGCGACGGCTGTGGGAGCGGTGCTGGGTCTGTCTCCCTCTATCGGACTTCTCTTATTGTTGATCTGGCTGGGGGCCGTAGCGATCTGGCGCTATTCATCCGGTGGCGCGCTGGCAGCCTTCGGGTGCTTTCCGGTCGTGGCGATCGTGAACGAACAGAGACAGGAGTTTTTTATCTTTTCTCTGGTCGTCAGCACGCTGATCTGGATCAAGCACAAGGATAATATTGTCCGACTCTGGAAGGGGACGGAAAGCAAAATAGGGGAAAAGAAGCAGGGATAGGGAGATAGGAAGCAGTGAGGCGTCCTGCTTGCTCGTGAAACGCGCACGATGACACAGTGCTCATTCGACTGACGATCGACTGACGATCGGTTGACAGGGCTGCTGGCAAGCAGTAGCCTGGCACCGATTTCCGGTTCTCTTTTTACCTTACAGGGTTATCGCATGACGGAGCGTGAGATTATCAAGCCGGATGCCGACGCGCTGATCCGGAAGCTGCATGAGCGGCCACAGATGCCCTTGGCCGATTGGCTGCGAGCCCCTGCGCACGTGCACTACAAAGCGTTTCGCATGACCGATCCACCGGTGCAGCGGCCGGCAAGTCGCGACGAGTTCAGGTCTCTCCTGGAGGCCTTCAAGATCTCCGCGGACGCGATGGCCATGCATGACACGTTTGGCTATGGCGTGAAGGTGGAGGCGACCGGCGATCGGCTGATTCTGATCTGGCAAGCGCACACAGAGTACTACAGTTATCAAACTTGGCACATTCCCTCCGACCACGGAGGGGAGGTGACTTTTGGCCCGATGACCTTCCCGCAGTACCGGTCTCCGATCACTCCGATCGGTGCGGAAGTGTGCCGTCTGGATATCCTGCTGATGATCAAACCGTTGCCAGGAAGTGAGACGTTGCGCCCTCAGCTTCCTGGCCCCATCATGTATGGCAGCCGGATTCTCGATGAGGAGACTGCGTTGGTCACCAGCTTTACACCGGACGAACATGGGCGCGAGCGCTATTGGGTCACGGTAGGGTCTGGCAGGTCCAGCAAGTCTCATCTGAAAGACATCGTCGACGCCATTGTCCGGATCGAAACCTACTACCACTTGTTACTCATGCAAAAGCCGTTGTTTTCGGCTGCCATCGATCAGGCCTACAAGTTCGAGCAGGTGCACTTGAAGCAGCGTGAAATCATCAGCGAGCATATCGGGCACGCCGACACCCTGGCCCTACAGCGTTGGCTCAATGGGCTGACGCAAGACTTGTTGAAAACCACTCGGCTGTCCAGCAAGTTGCACTTCGAACTGTCCGCCTCTGTTCCCTACGACAAGATCGTGCACCGGACGCTGGTGGCACTCGACGAACGTACGCTCCCCCTGTATCGTCCGATGTCCGAGTATGTCCTCAGCGGAATCACCGGGGTGGCGGATGGTAATCAACAACTCCTGAAGCGGATGGACACTCTTCGCGGCGGATTTGAAGGGACAATTTCCATTATTCGCGCCCGTGTTGATCTCATGCTGCAATCCCAGAACCTGTCGCTCTTGATCAGCGTCGACAAGACGACGAAGAGTCAGGCCATCCTCCAGTACACGGTCGAAGGTTTGTCGGTTATCGTGATTGCCTACTATCTCAGCGGACTCATGGCCTATATCTTCAAGGGGTTTCATGAGATGGGGTGGCTGCGCAATGCGGATATTGCCGCCGCCTTGTTCGTTCCGCTCTCGCTCGGTCTCGCATTGGGGATTACGGTCTTTGGACGAAAACTTCTCCACAAGAAATTCTCCGGCGAATCCTCGCCTGCAGCATCAGAGAAGCCTCAAGTTTAACAGGATGCTGAAACAGTCCACAAGCGTACGGAGATCGTTATTTTGTTTGTTTGGTTTGTCTGGTTTTTTGGTTGCACGAAACTAACCAGATGAACCAAATCAACCAGATAACCAAAACAAATCTGACAGCCCAGATCGACCAGACAGTCCTGACGAGGATCGGTCGGTGCACGCCCGTTTTCTTCTGTCTCGGAGACTACCTGGTTGCCCTCACGATTTCCCACAGTGAACCTGGACGGGCCCTTCCTTCCTCGTACCGATAATTAAACAGGTGGGTGCGGTCGCGAACAATTCATTTCTTGTTGGCCTGAATTTTCCGTATAGTGTGACTAGAGGTGCCTGCCCGACAAGCTCCTCTTGATAGGGGATGGAGTCCCCCGAATAACCGCCCTGGTCGGGCTGATGACTCCTAGGCCACGAGTCGTGGCTGTGGAGTAGTCACGTATCAGGCGATAACCGCTGCAAGCGGTTTGTTTGTGCCGGGACGATGGCCTGGCATGGTTCGTCAAGGAGGACTCCCGATGGAACAGCTGTTTACAATCGCGTCTCTCTGGCTCGCGCTCGCCGTCGTGTCTGCTCTGATCGCCTACCACATTCGCATCTCCATCGCCCTTGTTGAAATCTGTGTGGGAGTGGCCACTGCCGCCGTTCTTACGTGGCTTGGTTATGCTGATTTTCTCGGCGCCAACCAGGAATGGATTCGCTTTCTAGCAGCCACCGGAGCGGTCTTCCTGACGTTTCTCGCAGGCGCTGAACTCGATCCCGATGTGCTGCGCACGAAATTGACGGAGGTCACGGTGGTCGGGGGGGTCAGCTTTGCCGCACCGTTTCTCGGCTGCACCGCGGTGGCCTACTATCTACTTGGGTGGAGTGCTCAGGCGAGTTGGCTCTGCGGCGTCGCGCTGTCGACGACGTCCATGGCCGTGGTGTATGCGGTCATGTTGGAAACCGGATTTAACAAGA
>SPAX01000108.1 GCA_005239475.1 Nitrospira sp.
GGGCTAGTGCCGGAGTGGTATTTCCTCGTGTTGATGCCGAGTGAGCGGAACTTCGATTGATTTGCCTCGGCCTCAGCCTCAGCCTGAACCTCATCCTGGCAGTCTTCTCCTGTGGCATCCCGCAACAATTACTGGGTCGGCGCTGTTGCTTTTCGCTCCAGGGCGATCTGAAGCTGACGGCTAATCGTGTGATTTGACAGGTTAAAATGATAGGCAGGCTGTTCCTGTTAGTGGCACAGTCTTGGCACAAGGGAGGGGTATGATGTGGTTGTTGTCGGCGATTCTTGGGGCGGCTATGCTCCTGAGCTGTTCAGGCGAGCGAACTCGGGTCAAGACCGAGGAGTCTCGGGGGGCTGACCAAACCGGCAGTGCGGCGATAGAATTCGCTCCGCCCTCTCCGGAAACCATTCCAGGTAGTCAACTGGGTGAACGGATCAGGCTTGGCTATCAGATTGTCGTCAATACGCAGGAATATGCCAAACCCTATGTCGGCAATCGCCTCAACTGCACCAACTGTCATCTCGACGGCGGGCTCAATCCGAACGCTGCCTCATTCGTCGGCCTTGCCGCAGTCTATCCCGAGTATCGAACCCGCAACGCAAGGGTGAATACGCTCGCCGATCGTGTCAACGAGTGTTTTGAGCGGAGCCTCAACGGGCGAGCGCTTCCTCCGGATAGCTCCAAGCTACAGGCCGTCGTGGCCTATATCACCTGGCTCTCGCGGGGAGTACCGAGCGGTGCGACATTACCCTGGCGGGGCCTCCAGTTCATTGACTCACGGCGCCCGCTCGATCCAGCCAATGGGAAGAATGTGTTTGTGAACAAATGTGCCTTCTGTCACGGCTCCGACGGCCTGGGGACGATGGCGGCGCCGCCGGTCTGGGGACCGCAGTCCTACACCATTGCCGCAGGCATGGCGCGGGTGAGCGTTGCCGCTGCCTTCATCAAATCGAATATGCCGCGTGCTCGGGGTTGGAGCCTGTCGGATGATGACGCATACGATGTAGCCGCGTACATCAACGCCCAACCGCGGCCGGATTTTCCCGGCAAAGCGAACGATTGGCCGAAGGGCGGGAAGCCTTCTGATGCGCCATATTAAACCTATTCCTTGAGAGAGTGCTACACACAGTGGTCATCAAGATGAACGCGATGCTCCTCACGCTTCTGGTCGGCGCACTTGGCGTTTCTGCCGTGGGGCTCAGTGAAACAGCCGGGACGTCTCAGGATCCACATCGAGTGGTCATGCACCTCAATTCAGGCGATGAAAAGATCCAGCGAGGCGCATTGAATAATATCCGTCACCTCTATCAGGAAGTGGGGCGCGAGCGCCTGCGTGTCGAGTTGGTCGTGCATGGGGCTGGGCTGACGCTGTTGACAAAAAAAGATTCGACGTTGGCGACTGAACTGGCGCAACTGAAGACGTCCTATGATGTGGAGTTCACGGCCTGCTCCAATACGATGAAGGCGATGAATCTCACCACGCGTGATCTGGTTGAGCAGGTAGATCGAACGGTTCCCGCCATGGTCCGATTGATGGAACTACAAGAAGAAGGCTGGGCCTATATCAAACCGTGATGCCGAGATGAAGCAAGAAATCCCACATGATCATGGAACGCGTCACGAGGATACGAACCCGGTGCTCTCATGGTGGGCCGGCGGGATCGGAATCGGTCTAGTCTTGATCGTAGCCGTTGGATTGGTTCAACCCATCGGGGTGTCGACGCAGTATGTTGTGTTGGACGGCGTGCTCTTGCACAATGTGCTACCGGACGTGGCATCGAGGAGTCCCTACTTGGCCAAGACCGCGCAAGAATGGACGCTGGCCACGTACGAGTTCTTTTTCGTGTTGGGGATCCCGCTCGGGGCGTTGGTGGCAGCGATGGCCACCGCTCGCTTCACAACCAGAATAGTGCCGGTCGAATGGAGAAGACGGTTTGGCTCGAATCCTGGAAGTCGGTTGGTCTGGTCCTTCGTCGGTGGGTTTCTCCTCCTCTTCGGCGCCTGCTTCGGCGGCGGCTGCACCTCCGGGCACATGATCAGTGGGATTTCGCAATTGGCCATCAGCTCCTTTCTCTTTTCGGCGGTGCTCTTCATCAGCGGGATTATCACGGCGCGCGTACTCTATCGGGACAGAGGGTCACGATGTTGACGCTCGCGCTGGGGTTGGTGCTCGGGGCGGCCTTTGGGGCCCTGCTTCAGCTCTCCGGCGCGTCGAGTCATACCAAGATCGTCAACGCGCTACGGCTGAAAGATCTGACCATCATGAAGCTGATTCTGATGGCCATCGGCGTCGGACTCATGGGGGTGCATCTGTTGGATCTGTTCGGCCTCGCCAATATGAACGTGAAAGAACTGTATCTCCTCGGGATCATTATTGCTGGTTTGATTTTTGGTGTGGGATTTGCGCTATCGGGCTACTGCCCGGGTACAGCACTCGCAGCCTGTGCAGAAGGTAAGCCGGATGCCTGGGTGACCGTGATGGGTGGATTAGGGGGAGCTCTCGTATTCGCCTTCATGTTTCCTGAGGTNGAAGANNATCTCCTGGCNGTCGGTCGATATGGNCCGGTGACGNTTCCAGGCCTACTCGGGATTCACGGCATCTGGATCGCGGCGCCTCTGGGAATCGNNTGTATCTGGCTNGCGACGCGATTGCCTNNNCCGGGAGGTGCGNNATGAAACTCACNGNNGCATACCATGGTGGGACTCGCCACGACATTANNAGCGGCANGCACCGNGTNGTGACCGATCAGCCGATCGAGGANGGGGGNCAGGATGCCGGCATGAGTCCTGTCGAGCTCTTTGTCGGCTCACTAGCCAGTTGTGTGGGTTACTTCGTGGGTCGCTACTGCGACCGCCATCAGATCTCGACCAAAGGGTTGTGCGTCGAGGCGGAATGGACCATGGCGGAACAGCCGCATCGGGTGGGCCAGGTCACACTGGCGATTCACTTGCCGCATCGCGTCACGGCCGAACACAGCGAGCGTCTCCTCAAAGTGGCGCATGGCTGCACCGTGCATCAATCCCTCGCGGTGCCCGCCGGCGTGGCGATCGAACTTAATTCCCATCACCGTGGGGAGAAGCCATCGTGAACGAAGAACCGGCATCCAGGTTTCTGTCGCGGCGGACCTTGCTGGAAAGGGTTATCCAGGGACCGGGCGCTACGCTCGCGCTGGGACACGGGAACAGGCGTGGATGTGATGAAACGACTTGCCGCACCGATGGTTGGCGGTGTGGCCTCAGCGATGCTGTTGACGCGGATCGTCACTGCCGCGATCTATGTCATCTGCCGCTGGCAGACACAGGTGAAGCAAGTGGGTTTCCAAGGAAAAATTCAAAATGGGGACCATTCAACGTAGCTATCAACAATCAAACGGGAGGAAGACTGCCATGAAAACACGAATGACTGCGGTGACAATGATCCTCGTCATGTTCTTGCTTGCACCTATGCTGTCCTGGGCAGACATGAAGGACAAGGGGATGATGGGCTCTGGCATGATGAAAGAAGGGCAGATGCCGATGATGCAAGGGAAGGAAATGGAGTGCCAGGACATGCAGATGATGCATGAGATGATGGGCATGATGCATGGGATGATGGGGATGATGAAAGGGATGACGCAAGATCCTACGATGCAAGACACGATGGAGAAGCGGATGGAGCGGATGCAGGAAATGATGAAGCAGCATGAACATATGATGGACGAACACCAGGGAATGATGAAGAAAGGGAACGAGTGATTTGGGAGCGTCGCAGTCCAATACAGCGTAACTACTCAGGTGTTCAGGCTGAAGACTAAAGGCCTTCAGCCTATCTACCTGAGTAGTTACAAAAGAAGCCTGAAATGGAGTGTTGCTAGTGAAAACTTGTTGCGCACCGAGTAACACACTTGTGTGTCAGAACGTCGCGATATCGCGTTAATAAGGGGATGTTGATGTCGCTAAATCTCGATAGTTCAAAACTCTGAAATAGAAGGTTGTCTTCATGTCTCGCGCTCAGATCGACACATCGCTTTTTGAGCACCACGCCGAAGTCTGCAAGATCTTTTCGCATCCCAAGCGGCTGCAGATCATTGAAACGCTACGGGATACAGAACTCACTGTCAGCGAGGTCGTAGATCAGTTGGGAATTCCCAAAGCCAATGTGTCCCAGCACCTCGCGGTCCTACGCCACAAGAGGGTCGTCATGACTCGTCGAGAAGGCCTGAATATTTACTATCGGATTGCCAATCCCAAAATCATCCAGGCCTTCGATCTCATGCGGCAGGTGCTCGTCGAACAACTCGAAAATGGGAAGCGGCTTGCGACGCGACTGAAAAGACGGTGACTTTTTTTGACACCTAGTTGCAAAATTGCGCGTCCAGTTGACTTGCTGGCCATGAGGAGGGAGGGCCAGCGATGAACAAGCCTGAACAACCGGCTCCCTCGTGGTCGGCGCGCGTGGTGGACGCGACCCTCCGGCTGTGCGTGGACTTCCCGCGGCTGACGATCAGCGTGATCCTCCTCCTCACCGTCTGGGCCATCTTCCAGTTGCCCAAGATCACCACTGACACGGACCCCGAAAACATGCTGGAACCGGACTCGCCCGTGCGGGTGTCCCACGAAGCCACGAAGCGGACCTTCGGGATTCATGAGCTCATCGTCGTGGGTTTCGAGAGCGAGAGGGATCTTTTCAACGTCGACGATCTCACCAAGCTCTTCCGGATCAACCGCGAGATCCTGCACATCACGGGGGTCATGATTCCCGATGTCTTAAGCCTCGTGACCACCGATACGATGCGGAAGAGCGGGGACACCCTGGAGATCAGAAAGCTCTTGGAACGCCCACCGCAGACGCAAGAGGAGGCTCGGCAGCTTAAGGACACCCTGCTTGGCAATCCGCTCTTCCGGGAAAAGCTCATTTCCCAGGATGGGCAGCGGGTGGCCTTCTACATCCCGATTGAGCGGAAAGAGATCGCGGCGCGGGTCACCAGGGAGATTCAGGCGCTGGTCGATACGGAGCCTGGAATCACGGCCAAGATCGCCGGCCTGCCCATGGCAGAGATGGTGTTCGGGGAGCAGATGTTTCTGCTGATGGGCGTGCTGTCTCCGCTGGTGATGCTGGTCATCACCGTCGGTCTGTGGATGCTCTTCAAGGACTGGCGGCTCATCGTGGCCCCGTTGCTCGTTTCGATGCTGAGCGTGCTCTGGACTATGGGGCTGTTGATCGGCCTTGGCTATCCGGTCCACATCATGAGTTCCATGATCCCGATCTTTCTGATGGTCACCGGCTTGGCCGACGGGATTCACATTCTCAGCCAGTACTACGAGGTCTATCCCCGCTATGGAGACAAACGCACGGCCATCCTTGAAACGATGAAAGAACTGTATTCGCCGGTGCTGTACACCTCCTATACCGTGATGGCCGGATTTGGGTCGCTGATGCTCGTCAACATTCCGCCGGTCCGGATTTTCGGCCTGTTTGTAGCCATCGGGGTCTTTGCCGCCTGGATCCTGACCGTGACGTTCATGCCGGCATTCATGATGCTGCTCAATGAGGAGACGCTCAAGCGGCGCTGGCAGCACGAGGTGGCCACTGGCGGCCTGCTGGTCAGAGTGGCTGACTGGCTGGGGCGCCTAGGGATGGCCAGGAGTTGGAGGGTACTGCTCGCCGGCAGCGCGGTGCTGGCGCTGGCCGCCTACGGGATGGCGCACAACCGGGTGAATGACGATCCGGTGAAGTGGTTCAAAGCCTCGAGTCCGATCCGGCAAGCCAGCCGACTCATGAACCAGCAATTCGGCGGCACCTACATGGCCTATCTCGTGGCGGAGGCGGATGCGCCAGACGCCGCGACGAGACCGGAGGTACTCCGTTATCTCGACGAGCTCCAACGGGAGATCGGCCAAGACCCCAGGGTCGGCAAGACCACCTCGCTCGCTGACATCCTCCGGTGGATCAATCGAGTCCTAACCGGCAACGATGAGCTTCCGCGTAGCCAGGAGCTGGCTGCGCAGTATCTCTTTCTCTATCTCTCCTCCGGCGGCTCGCCGGACACATTGGACAATTTCGTGGACTACGGGTACCAGCGGCTCAATATCTGGCTGCAACTGAAAACCGGGGACAACCAGGACATGATCGAAGTCATGAAGCGAGTCACCCGCTATGTGACGGCGCACCCGCTCCCGGGGGTTCGTATCGAGATGACCGGCCCGACGTACGTCAACGTGGTGTGGCAGCAGGTGATGGTCACCGGCATGCTGGGCTCCTTTGCGGGGTCGGTCTTGACAGTTCTGCTGATCATGGTGGTCGAGTTCCGCTCGCTGCTCTGGGCGCTGATCGGAGTGGTCCCACTGCTAAGCACCATCTTCATCTCGTACGGGCTGCTGTTTTTCATCGGCAAAGAGATCGATATGCCCATCGCGGTGTGCTCCTCACTGGCCCTCGGGATCGGTGTGGACTTTGCCATCCACTTTATCTTCCGATTCCGGGAACGCTACCGGCAGGAACGGGATCTCCAGAAAAGCTTGCAGTGGACCTTCGGCGAGCCGGCGGTGGGGATTCTCCGGAACGCGCTCCTTCTTTTCCTGGGGTTTGCCGTGATGCTCGCGGCACCGCTGGGCCCCTACGTGACGGTGGGCGCCTTCGCCGCCATTGACATGTTGGTGGGTGCCCTTGCCACATTGCTGCTGCTGCCCGCCCTGATCGTGCTGCTCCAACGAGTGATTCTGAAGAAGGAGGTGTGACGTGAATGAGAAGCTTCTGATGGCGAGATGGGCAATGGCGCTGTCTCTGAGTCTCATCATCCCGGGTACCGCGTTGGCCGAGGACGCGGCCTCGCTTGTTCAGCAATCCCAAGCAGCCTTCCACTATGCCGGCACAGACCTCAAAGCTCGCGTGAAGATGACGCTGCTCACAAAAGAGGGCCAGCAGCGCCTCCGGGACCTGATGATGCTCCGGAAGAACGAGGCAGGAGGCAACCAGCGGTACTTTCTGTACTTT
>SPAX01000109.1:0-2810 GCA_005239475.1 Nitrospira sp.
GATGGCGGCCGGAGGGATCTACGATCATATCGGTGGCGGGTTCGCGCGGTACTCCACCGACGAGCGTTGGCTGGTTCCGCATTTCGAGAAGATGCTCTACGACAATGCCCTTCTGGCCCGGACCTACTTGGAAGCCTATCAGGTGACCAAGCAGACTTCCTATCGCCAGGTCACGACGGACGTGCTCGATTATATTCTCAGGGAGATGACCGACCCTGCCGGAGGATTTCATTCCGCGACGGATGCGGACTCGGAAGGGGTCGAAGGAAAATTTTTCGTCTGGACGCCTGCGGAGATCCAGACCGTCCTCCAGGATGCAGAAGATGCCCGCCGATTCTGCGCCTGTTACGATATTACCGATCAGGGGAATTGGGAACAACGGAGTATTCCGAATCGACTGCGTCCCATCGAGGCCGTGGTCAAGGAATTGAACCTCACCATCGATGAACTGTACGAGACGATCCATCGTGTTCGTCCCCTCCTCTATCGCGCCCGCCAAGAACGAGTTCCACCAGGACTCGACGACAAGATTATTACGGCGTGGAACGGCATGATGATCTCGGCAATGGCCGAGGCAGGCCGTGTATTAGGGATTAGCCGCTACATCGATGGAGCCATGAAGGCGGCAGATTTTCTCTTGCTGGTGCATCGGACTCCCGAGGGGACGCTGCTCCGCACGTCGCGGCAGGGCCGAGCCCATCTCGATGGGGTGCTGGAAGACTATGCCTATCTGGCAGAAGGATTGATCGATCTCTATGAAGCCTGTGGGCAGGAGCGATATCTCATTGCCGCGCTTCAATTTGGAGAACGGATGGTGGACTCGTTTCGGGATGAGGAACAAGGGGGATTCTACACTACCGCGAAGACGCATGAAAAACTGATTATCCGAGCGCGTGAGGGGGCGGATGGGGCGACGCCCAGTGGAAACGCCGTGGCGGTCTCAGCCCTCGCCAGACTCTCATTCCACTACGGTCGCCAGGATCTGCGCGAAGCAGCGATTGGCGGGGTCCGTGCCTATGGCCGCCAGATGGCCCGGTATCCGAGAGCCTTTGCCAAGAGTCTGGCCGTGATGGATCTGCTGGCGGAAGGGCCGATTGAATTGGCTTTTATCGGAGCGGCCAACGATCCTGGGTTGGGGGCACTGCAGCTCGCCGCGCGCGAGGTATTCTTACCTCATCGTGTGATTGCCTCCAGTGATGGAACGGGCACACCGTCCGGTCATCCCCTGCTGGCCGACAAAAGGTTGGTAGAGGGGAAGGCGGCACTCTATATCTGTCGGAACTTTTCCTGTCAGCGCCCCCTCACTGATCCGGAGGAGGTTACCGAGGCGCTTCTGTCGGCGTCGCGACGAACGGATCAGACGACCCAACAGACTCTCTTGCAAGGAGCGGCGCTCCTTGGATCGGCCAGTCCCGAGGGGACAGCCAGGTATGCCGCGCGCATCGTGAGTCAGTCACGCCATGACGGCCGCATGGAACACGGGTATGGTCGGTTCGGCAACAGAGGCTGGACGACGTCCCGGTTGGGGTTCGGGACCTATCGGGTCGATACGAGGGATCCCGAGCATCGCGACGCGCTCAAGAAGGCCCTGCGCGAAGGCGTGAACCTGATCGACACGTCGACGAACTACATGGACGGCGACAGCGAGCGCCTGGTCGGCTCTGTCTTAGGTGAGTTGTTCAAGAGTGGTGAGCTGACTCGTGAAGAGGTAATCGTCGTCTCGAAGATCGGCTATGTGCAAGGGCAGAATTTGAAACAGGCGGAGGTGCGAGAACAGGCTGGGCGCCCCTACCCTGACATGGTCAAATATGGTGAAGGCATCTGGCATTGTATCCACCCGGAGTATCTGGCCGATCAGCTCACACTGTCGCTGGATCGGCTTGGCCTGGCCACTCTCGATGTCTGTCTCTTGCACAATCCGGAATACTATCTTTCCGAGGCAGCGCATCATGATGGTGGAGATCTCGCGGTGACGCGGGATGCATTTTATCGGCGGATTGAACAGGCCTTCATGTTTTTTGAATCACAAGTGGCTGCGGGACGGGTTCGCTATTACGGCCTGTCGTCGAACACGGTCACGGCAGATCCATCGGATGCAGCGGCAACGTCGCTCTCTCGCCTGTGCGACGCTGCGCGAGCTGCCGCTGCGGCACAGGCCATGGACGGCCACCACTTCGCAGTGCTGCAATGCCCCATGAATCTCTATGAGGCAGGCGCGTTGGTGATGCCCAATACCGGAGTGGATCAGCAGGAGACGGTGTTGGAGGTGGCGCAACGAGAAGGGATCGCGGTGCTGGTCAATCGTCCGCTCAATGCCATGCCGACGAAAGCGAGCAGCGTACTTCGGTTGGCGGACTTTCCGCTCGAAGGCGATCCGGTAGACTTCGATCGACAGTGCCGGACGGTCGCGGAGCTTGAAGAAGAGTATCGCAAGGCCATTGCCCCGGCCCTTCAACAGAGTGGTCAAGGGATGGCTCCGGCCGACTACTTCAATTGGGCCGTTGAGCTGGCGCGCGTGCGGCCTCAGATCCAGGGACTGGAACATTGGGAGCAGATCGAGCATCAAATGATCGCGCCGCATGTGAATCAAGTCATCCAGGCAATTTCACGGCATCTGACCGGAACGGCCGCTGAACAGTGGGAGGCCTGGCGCGATCGCTATGTGCCGCAGTTACTCACTCTGTTGCGCGGGCTCCGCAGAGAAGCCACCGAACACAGTCGTGCGAAAAACGCTTCGGTGTCAGCGGCCCTCGATCCCCTATTGCCCGAAGCAAGGCGCCGAGAATCGCTGTCACNNNNAGNNTNGNNNG
>SPAX01000109.1:2819-6283 GCA_005239475.1 Nitrospira sp.
GNACNNNGNNNNGTGACNTCTGTATTGAATGGGATGAGATCACGAGACTATGTCGAAGATTCTCTGGCTATCCTGAGGTGGGAACCGGTANCGGCCGTGANACAGCTGTACGAAGGNGTGCGGCCACGATGAGCATGTGGCGGGTGTGAAAGCAGATCAGCNGCGTTGCTTGCGGCATATCAAGNCAGCAGCATAATCGGATAGGAGTTTCGCCGCGTCTGNACTCCGCTTTCGNAGAAGGTGCGTTANNTACGCACCAGTAATCGTTCCAGATGTTCGACGATCCGCTCNGCTGCTTTGCCGTCCCATTTCTGAGGAATCGCACCNTTTTTCCACTGNCCCTCCATCAATCGCGCCAGNGCGGGAGGCAGCTTGCTCGGATCGGTTCCAATGAGNTCGTTCGTCCCAATCGTGATGGTTTCGGGGCGTTCNGTGTTGTCGCGCAGGGTCAAGCACGGTACGCCGAGGACAGTCGTTTCTTCGGTGATGCCACCAGAATCGGTAATCACGCCACNGGCATGCCGNACCAGGTAGTTGAATTCTAAGTAGCCGAGCGGATCGACATAATTCAGTTGTGGCGTCTTGCTGTCGAGATCGCGCAGGTTCTTGGCGGTGCGGGGATGAACGGGAAACACCACCGGCAAGCCACGCGTGCCTTCGGCTATGGCATGCAGTAGTCGGAGTAACTGCTGTTCCCCGTCCACATTTGCCGGGCGATGCAGGGTGACGACGAAATACTTGCCAGGCTCAAGCGTGAGCGACTCCCAACAGGCTGGTGGACGCAGGCGCGGGAGCTGTTTGAGCAGCGTGTCGATCATGGTGTTGCCGACGAAAAAGATGCGATCGTCCATGACACCGGCGCGGCGAAGATTGTCGTTGGCGGTTTCGCTGGTGGTAAAAAACCAGTTGGTGATGGAATCAGTCACGACCCGGTTGATTTCTTCCGGCATGGTCCAGTCACCTGAGCGGATGCCGCCTTCTACATGTGCTACCGGCACCCCCAACTTGCGGGCAGCGATGGAACAGGCCATGGTCGAGGTCACGTCCCCTACGACCAGGCAGAGGTCGCTTTTCTCTTTCAGCAGCACCTTTTCATACGCCACCATGATGGCGGCGGTCTGTTCAGCCTGGGTGCCCGAGCCTACTTCCAGATTGATGTGCGGATCCGGGATGCCGAGCTCCTCGAAGAAGCTCCCGGACATGGCACGGTCGTAATGTTGACCCGTATGGATCAGACGAAAACGTAACGAACCGCCCCGCGTCTCGGCCGCGTTGATGGCGTCGATAATGGGCGCAATCTTCATGAAATTGGGCCGCGCCCCTGCGATCAGATCAATTCGCTTCATGGTCCGGCCTCGATCAGCATGGATACACACTGGATGGCGCGCTGGTCCTATTCAAGGGAAACAGCAGCGATGAGGTTATGGCCGGTCTAGAATTGAGGGACTACGCGGCCAGTTGGAGGAAAACTTAGCTGATTGGTTCGTATTCCACAACTGAGAAACATTTTCGGTGGACCGTTACTGCCCGTTTCCTGGCCCGCAATATTCATGAAACTTCTGCTGCAAGCGCGGATACGCGGCTGTGACAGGCAGTTTCGCCGTTCAGCCTTTCGACAGACTGCACGAGTATGCCTCAGGATTTCACGTCTCCGAGCGCCCGTCTCGCTTCGCGTCTGCACGCTTTCGCGACGAATCTTCATGAGTAATGCTGGCTAGCAGGCCCTGCCACATCTGCGACGCCTGTGTTGCCCACGGACTGTTCCCTTGCCCTTGGTGGTTGTCGCGGTGCATTCGTCTCGTGCTCAACGACTCGATTCGCATGGCGACATCCCGATATTGGGGTGCTTCACGGCGGAGCCATCGATAGGCCTCCAACGATTCAGGAATGCGATCGAGTGACTCTAACGTTCTCCCTAAGAGGTAGAGGATTTGCACTTGCTCTTTCGATGATGTCGAGGGCACTTGCAGTGCTCGGCGAAAGGCCGCGACGGCTTCTGCCTGTTTTCCACTCTTCTTGAGGCTGAGGCCCATTTGGGCAAAGCCCTTTAGCGCGTATGCGGGATCCTGTGCGGCTTTCTCAAAATATTCCGCTGCCTGTCTGAAGAGGCCCACATTCTTGAGTGCCGTTGCTTGTTCGTAGGATTCCTGTCCGTCCGGTGTCCCTGTCGATGCGGTGGCTTCGAGTATTTGAAGCGGTGCTCCCGGTATTGGGGCACTTTCTGCATCTTCTGAGGAGGCTCGGTTGGAGGCTGGACAGATCTCTTGTGTCGGGGGTGCTGTGTTGGTTTCGTTCACATTCTTATTTCCTGTAAGCTATGAAAGTACATGGCATGAAGTTCGCAAGTCTTGGACCATTTAAGGTCGTTTTCGAACCCGTTACGTTTCAACGTCTTTGCCCCTGTCTCCATGGGTGTGAAAGAGGGAAAACTGCGCTTGCTTCGGCAGGTACGTTCAAATTTGCTCCCGCTGCCACCAGGATGTCGAAAAGTCCGTCAGCCTGTCTTGTTCATTTGGTCTATTCGGTCTGTCTGGTCTGTCTCGTCTATTTGGTTGAACCAGACTAACTCGATGAACGAAACCAACCGGATAGATCAGATCAACCAGACAAACCCTAAACGAAGAGGACGTACTGTTTGAGTAGCCTGCTTGAGACGTGGATACGCGAGAAGGGCAGGACTTGCGAGAGAGGCATGACGTGGGCAGACGCCTGACCGTATCCTCAGCAATCTGTACCTCTACGAAGACGTCTTTGTTTTGATCGCCGCTTTGTGACAGCCTCACGTCTTCGATGTGCTCACCACTCGAGAGGCGTACAATTTCGGCCAGTTGGATTCGTTTCAGCTCCTGTTTGTTGCCGCGCAGCATCGTGCCATATTGGTTGTCCTTGCACGGGGCATTCACTCCGCATTAGAATGTCTCGCTGAATGGGACGAGTGATCCACAGTCGGTCTTGAAGACTATGAATATGCGTCGGGGCATTATATTCGCCTATGTCATGTGTGGTGCCTTTCTCGTGGCCCACATCATCAACGCGGTGATTGCGGAAGCTTTGTCTGTTCCGACAGGGCTAGTACGGCCGTCACCGGCTTCCGATCGAGAGGCTGACGTGAGTGCTACCCTGCCCGCCTTGGTTGAGCAGATTCGCACGAGTGGACTCTTTCCCCTGCCGCCTGACCCCCTCGGTATGGGTACCGCTGGATCCGCGATGCCTTCCCGTGCTCCGTTAAATCTCGCGTCGAAGCTCAAGCTGCTGGGGGTGGTGATCGGCGATCATGAGGGGGTCTCGGCCATCGTTGAAGAACTTTCCAGTAAACGCCAACTATTTTTCAGGTTGCACGACCAAATACCCGATGTGGGTGAGATCAGCGAAATCCGGCGGGACGGGATGGTCGTTCGTCAGGGCGCTCAACAGGAGTTTCTTGAACTCACTACCGCGCAGATCGAGAAGCCCCCGTCTGCTCC
>SPAX01000011.1 GCA_005239475.1 Nitrospira sp.
GCGGGCAGATCCTCAACTGATTCTGGATGAAGGAGCGCTCTCATCACACCGCAATCCGTGTGGCCACAGACGATGACATGCTTCACACCCAGCATGGCGACGGCATATTCAATCGTAGCCGTGCTGCCTCCCATAGTCTCTCCATACGATGGGACGATGTTTCCGGCATTCCGGAGAATAAAGAGTTCACCCGGCTCAGTCTGTGTCAGCAACGTGGGGTCAATACGTGAATCCGAGCAGGTGATGAAAAGCACGCGAGGGGTTTGGCTTTCGGAAAGGCGGCTGAACAACTCGCGCTTGTCGCGAAAGACCTCCGCCTGAAACTTCTTAAACCCTTCAACCAGTTTTTCCATCGCCGCCCTCCCCTATGTGGTCGACCCAGCGGGACTTCCCTTTCAGAAACAGTTCGTTTCGCGAAGGGTCCTGACCTGAGTGGTTCGATGTCATTCTCGATTCCTAGCTGGAAGATTCAATCGCTTGAAGGTCTTTGTCGAGCGTAAACACCATGATCCGCTCACCAATCTGCGTGTCAATATCCGTAAAAAGTCCGGTGACCTTGACGCCGGTGATGCCCGCAATTTCGCCGCACAGATTGTCTTTGCCCTGCGCAATCAGGTTTTGGCGCATGCGCTTGATCATTTCAATACCATCCGCGCTCTTGGCCAACTGGCGTTCAGCCTGGGTAAGGACACCCCTCAGCCGCACGACTACCATGTCTCGGATGATAAACGATCGCACATCCGTCGGTCCGCGCCCCATGAAATCCTGCTCAAACTTGATGACGGCCTGCCTGATTGCGTTGTTCATATCCCCTCTGGCTCAACGGGTCATTGCAGCCGGACGGTTCCCTTCCACTTGGTCATCGTCAGATAAGGCGGATTATAGAGACCACGAGACAGACAAGGCAATGACGAGAACGAACCTTCTTCATAATCCGTACCGCCATTTTCGACTGTTATCTGAGGGAATAGGTCGAAGAGCCCATGGAGACGGTCCAGATGTTCCTATACCCCTAGGTCGAAAAATTCTTTGCGTTTGTCTCTGGAGTCCTGCTACATCTTGGGTTGGGAGACGGTGCCGCTAGGCTACATTTCTAGAGAGGTCTGCCGGAACCGGTCGCTGGGCACTCACGCAGGTGTAACCCCATCTCTCCTATAAAATAGGGCACGTAAGATCGTCGGCTTCCCGTTCAGTGGCCGACAATAATACAAGCCAGTGTGGCGCATTCCTCGACGAGGTCGCGCCCGCTGGCTTTTTTTATGGGAAAAAGCGGCTGATGAACACACGCACTCAGTCGGATGTCCCATCAGGCAAGAGCGTTCCTGAGGGAAACTTCGATGGGTTGAAACGATACTTACCCTACGATTTGGTCTCCGGCTTCCTGGTGTTTTTGATTGCGCTTCCGCTCTGCCTTGGCATCTCACTGGCCTGTGGATATCCTGCGATCGCCGGGGTTTTTACGGCCATTATCGGCGGACTGGTCGGTGCGATGATGGGCAATTCAGAGCTCACCATTAAAGGACCGGCAGCCGGCCTTATTGTGATTGCGATCGGTTGCGTCGTTGAGTTTGGGTTTACGGGGGGGGAAGATCCCGCGGCCGACATCCAGGCCTATCGCCTGGCCTTGGGAGTCGGGGTGGCTGCGGGCATCATCCAAATCCTCTTTGGCCTTCTGCGAGTAGGCATCCTGGCTGAGTTTGTCCCGTCCTCGGTCATTCACGGCTTACTTGCCGCGATCGGTATTATCATCATCGCCAAGCAATTTCCGATCATGATGGGGCTCAGCGCCTCAGGAGAACCTTTTGAGCTTCTGAAGGAAATTCCATCATTCATCGCCAACATGAACCCTGAAATCGGCGTCATCGGGTTGCTCAGTCTCGCCATCATAGGCGCCTATCCTTTTATCAAAAGCAATGCGCTCAAGAAGATTCCCGCTCCCCTCGTCGTGCTCTTGATCGCAGTGCCCTTGGAGTTTTATTTCGATCTCGACCATCCCCATGCCTATTCGTTGAATCATCATGAGTATCAGGTCGGGCCGAATTTTCTTGTGAATGTTCCGTTGAACATGTTCAATGCCATGGCCTTTCCCGATTTGTCAGGACTGCTCACTCTGACCGGCGTAAAGTATGTCATCCTGTTTGCCCTGATTGGAAGCTTGGAATCGCTGCTGAGCGCCAAGGCTGTGGATAGCATTGATCCCTGGAAACGCAAAACCAATTTGGATCGCGATCTGACGGCGGTCGGGATCGGTAATACGGTAGCTGCCTGCGTCGGCGGATTGCCGATGATTTCTGAAATTGTGCGCAGTAAAGCCAATGTCGACAACGGCGCCCATACCCGCTTTGCCAACCTGTACCATGGACTCTTCTTGCTCGTATCCGTGGCGCTTATACCTGGGCTGATTAACGAAATTCCCCTGGCTGCGCTTGCTGCCATGTTGGTCTATACAGGGTTTCGCCTAGCGTCTCCCGCAGAGTTTCTTCGTGTCTACCATGTCGGAAAAGAGCAATTGCTGATTTTCGTTGCGACCATCATCGCGATACTCGCCACTGATCTCTTGATCGGGATCGGGATCGGGATCGGGGTACAAATACTTTTGCACCTCGTGAACAGCGCGCCGCTCCTTTCTCTCCTCCGCCTCCACTATGTGCTGTGCCCCGTGAGTGATCGGAAAACGCGGCTCTCCGTGAAAGGTGCGGCGGTGTTTACAACCTGGATCCCTCTGCGCCGGCGGATCCAGGATCTGGCACAGCAGCATGATGTGGAGGTTGATCTTTCCGCAACTCGCTTTGTGGATCATACCGTGATGGCGGGGCTTCATGAAATGCAAGCGGACCTGGCCTCGCAGAATCGCACACTGACGATCTCAGGACTTGATCAGCATCGCCCCTTCTCAGAGGATGTGGCTGCCGCTCGTAAAAAAACATTGGCATCGACCGCTCTGGCCCGATGAAGGAAGATACGCGATAACGGTGGGGGGATCGATAATCGCGGGAGCCATTTTATTTGGCTGGTACTGGTCGGAAGCCCTGGTGGCCGAGCGGACGTATGATACGGTCCTGCAAGCGCGGTTTGCCCCGTCGTCGAATAGTTGGCAGACAATGAGGCCACGATTGTGGCAGAACTACTTGCCGCACAGGGCAAACCGGTCGATCTGAGCGGGTATTATCATCTCGATTGGGAGAAGACGACCAACGCCATGCGTCCCAGCCCCACCTTGAATGCAATCGTGGAGCTGGTTCCGCTGTGGCGTCGACGGAAGTTGATTGAAAAGCCGGAACAGGCCTTCGCAGGCGGGTGAAGGTAGCGGGAAGCCAGGGCGTGGTGGAGGTAACCCGCTCGATTGAATGTTTCCTAGGCCTGATACTCAAAGGCGGCGCCAAACTGCACGCCGATCTCCAAGTACTGGATCTGGTTTGAAGGCGAGCTGATCACATGACAATCCAACCCCATGGGAATCAGCCGGGGACAGATCTTGATTTCTTCATCGAACTTGAGTTTCGGGGACACATCCACGGTCAACATCGCGATCTGGGTCATGATTCCAGAAGATTGGCCCTCCCACCGAGGAAGGGTACTGCTTGCGTCGAGAGCTGGAGACGAACCGCTTGAATTTGATCCCACCCTCCCCCATCACGGTCATGCCCTAGATGCCGAGAAAGTTCTTGTGCGTGGTTTCTTCTAGCCCAGCGCCATGTACCACCCCGGATCCCAGGCGATACACCAGGCGTATGATCTCTTCTACCCATCCTAAGACCGAGGAGGGAGAGGCTCGCCTCTCCCTCCCACAGATTGCGCTACTTATGCGCGACCCTTAAGACCCTGACGCCCTAAACGCCACCGGTATGTGAGACACTGTGTGTTGCAATCATCCGTATAACCTGCCTACGAATTACTTCAGGCCTTTGTAGATCTCCGGACTCTCTGGACCGTCTACCTTCAGCAGGCCCACGGCGCCTTTTGCGATACGGAAGATCGAGTGGTCCACATTAAGATAGACTCCAGGCACTTCAACCTTAAATTCTGCCATGGAAGAACCGCCCGCAGGCACAACGGTGGTTTGGATGTTCTGCAATGGAGGCGAAATCAAGGCACCCTCGGGGTACACCCTGTCAAAAATCTCGCCGATGATATGCCACGAGGCGACATGGTTAGGTCCTGCATTGATATAGAACATTCGAACGGTGTCGCCCACCTTGGCTTTCAGAGGATTTTTGATAAGCGCGCCCGCCATTCCATTAAACACCACGTGGGAGGGGTGCTCTATTAACCCGTTTTCGAACGAAAACTCCAAGGTATCGCCCTTCTTGCCATCTTTGGTGTAAAACTCGCTTTGCACGACATAAAATTCTTTGTCTACTTTCTTAAGCCCACCAACCGGCTCCACTAAGATCGCGCCGTACATGCCATTCGCAATGTGTTCAGGAATGGATGGAGACGCGGTGGCGCAGTGATAGAAATAGAGACCAGCATTGAGGGCCTTAAACCGTAACTTGCTTTCCTGCCCTGGCTCGGTATTGAGCATGGCGGCTCCGCCACCTGGCCCAGTGACCGCATGAAAGTCAATGTTATGACTTTCCTTACTGCTCTTGTCGTTCTTCAAATTGATTTCAACCGTATCCCCCACCATCACTCGGATCATGGGCCCTGGTACAGTTGCAGCCCCTCCTGCGGCTCCGAAGCCCCAGAACTTATATTTGTTATCGTCGCTAAGATTACCGACCCACTCGTGAGCTTCAAGTTCAACCAACACGTTGGCGGGTTCGGTTCGTGTGATAGGAGGGGGAACATTGGGCGCGGTCGTCACTTGGGCTTTGATGGTCTCCGCTGACACGAATCCTGGCGTGAGGGCCAGACACGGAGCCATGACAATTGCGCTGATCAATCCGGCATTACGCACGTTACGCGAAAAACTAATAGACATCGCAGTCTCCTTTATTGTGGATTGCTCTGACGATTTCTTCTCTCAGCTACTTGGTACATCCCGAATGATTTCAGCCCTAATCAGGGCCTTCGGATTTGCCTCCTATTTAGGGTTTGTAATCCGTGTGCTCGGCTGGTTTGTTCCCGTGCGAGAACTGGTGTTCGTACGCCATCACCTGCCAGATCTGCTCCTCCGACAGGAACTGCTTCCAGGCCTTCATCTTCGTCTTCGGGATACCTTCCGACACGCGCCAGAACCAGAAGCTGTCCGAGAACCGGCTGGTGTTTTTCTGGTCACGAAGATCCCGTGCCCCCTTTTTCACCGGTTGACCGTCCTTGCCGTGGCAGCTGGCACAATTGACGAGCGGGTTGGCCTCGCCGGTGAAAATCTTCGCTCCCTCCGCGATGGCGTTAGCATCCGTCCATCCTCCTGCCGGCATATGTTTGTTGGCATAGTCTGCCGGAACTGGAGCCAATGGCACTGGTTCTTCAGAGTAAGCCCTTCCTCCTGAAATAATCAGGAGCGACACCATCAGCACGACCGACATCCCGACCTTCCTCATCGTCATTCGCACCTCCTTTTCCGATGATGATTATCGTCTCTCGACGATGTCTTACCTCATGGGACTCAACCGCGATACCAACTCGGACTGCTCGTGTTCGCCGACCTTAATACTTGCTCAGAATCGTAACTAGCCTGTCACCAGGCATAACCAACCAATGAAGAAAGTGATGCGTCACGCGCATACCTTTCCCTCCTGAACGGTGACTTTACAATCGCTTACGATGCACCCCATTGTCAAGACACAAAAAACTGAAATTTACGTTAGGTCTCCCACTCCCTGTAGGCTGTATTTTCCATCCGTTTACGCAGCCTTGTCGACTTCCACCGATGTTTGATACGCGAGGACTTGGAAACGCCGTTTCTTGTTATAGAACCTGAAGAAATCGCCCAACCAGGTCACGGCCTGCTCCACGCCCTCATAGTTTTCCATATCTTGCCTGGTCATCCGAATTGTCAGACGAATTCCGTTCGGATCCTTGATTCCATTGCGGGGTATGAGGTCAATGTGCAGTGAAGAGAGCCGCTGATCGGCTCGGTCGAACGCCAGATCCTTAGCTTTCTCATGGGCTTCCATCAATCGATTGCCTGGATAGTTGATCACTTAACTGTTCGTTCCTTAACGATATGGAACTATCCGGTCAGGTCGCCTTTTCCGTAGTGGGCTGCGGTCACTTCCTGACGCCTGCGTTGGCGCACCGGTCCTGACAGAATGTTCAAGAGAGGAATGCCGTCCAACTCATGAGAAAGGACGGTGCGGGGGGGGGCTTATTTCGTGATTTGCTTGGCTGCCTCAACAATCGATCGTGCTCCGATGCCATAATGGTCGATGAGTTCGTCCGGCTTCCCACTGTGCGGGATCGTGCGAACGGCAAGCTTATGCACCTTGATGCCTTCGGGACCGACCGCGCTGAGCACAGCATCCCCGAGGCCACCGTGCGCATAATGATCTTCAACGGTGAGGATCCGCCCCTGCGTGGCCCTGGCGCTGTCCAACAACGTGGTGCGATCGATGGGGACGATGCTATAGAGGTCGACGACCCTTACGGAGACGCCGGCCGCTTTCAATGTGTCGTAGGCCTTCAGGGCTTCGAAGAGCGTGACGCCAGCTGCGACGATCGTGAGGACATCCGACGCGCTTTGGCGAATGACTTTCGATCCGCCGATGTGGAACGTTTCATCGGGTCCATATAGAACCGGAGACTTCGGGCGACCGGCCCGAATGTAGACCATCCCTTTGTGCGTCGCAGCCATTTCGACGAGCCGATAGGTACAGGTCGCATCGGACGGATACAACACGGTCACGCCCGGCTGTGCAGCCATCATCGCAATATCTTCCAAGCCCATTTGCGAAGGTCCGTCTTCCCCGATGCTCACGCCGACGTGCGTGCCGACAAGCTTGATGTTCGAGCCGCTGATGGCAGCCATGCGGATGAAATCGTAGGCGCGGGTGAAAAATGCTGCGAAGGTGGCAACGAACGGAATTTTCCCGCAGGCAGCTAAACCGGCTGCGGCCCCGAGCATATTTTGCTCCGCGATAAAACTTTCAAAGAATCGATTGGGAAACTTCTTGCCAAACTTATCGGTATAGGTCGAATTTTTCACGTCGGCATCCAGTCCCACGACCAGAGGATTGACCTCACCCAGTGCCTCAAGTGCGTTGCCGAAGGCTTCGCGCGTAGCAACAGTGTCGCCCACTTTGTAGGGCGAAGGTGGAAGAGGGCTGATAGGCGAGGGCCCCTGAACCGGCGTCGATAGTTTCTTCAATGAAATGGCGGTGCTGCTCGGCTTCAACTGCTTGGTCAACTCATCGATCGCCATCTGGGTTTCTTCGCCTTTGGGGACCGGCTTCCCATGCCAGCTAGGATGGTTCTCCATAAAGGAGATGCCCTTGCCCTTGAACGTTTTGGCAAGAAGAACCGTCGGTTTGCCTTTGGTGCCGTCTGCAGTATCGAAGGCCGCGAGCAGNGCTGAAAGATCGTGCCCGTCAACCACCAGCGCCTGCCAGCCAAAGCCGGCCCATCGGGAACGGTAACTCTCCATGTCGTGTTGCAACATGGTGGGATCGCTTTGACCGAGTCGATTGACATCGACAATGGCACANAGGTTATCCAAACCATGATGGCGCGCNACTTCANCCGCTTCCCATACGGATCCCTCGACAGATTCTCCATCGCCCATCAAGACGTAGGTTCTGTGNTCCAGTTTNTCGANGAATTTCGCATTAAGAGCAATGCCAATGCCGACTGAAAGGCCTTGCCCCAACGAACCNGTTGCCATATCGACAAACGACAAGCGAGGGGTCGGGTGGCCTTCGAGATCGGANGTCAGCGTTCGAAGCTTNAGAAGTTCGCTCTTGGGAAAGAGACCGGNTTCNGCCCANNCNGCNTANAGNAGGGGGGCAGCATGGCCTTTTGANAGNACNAANCGATCGCTGTTGNNGGCTTTCGGATTNTTGGGATCGTATCGCATGACGGANAAGAANAGGGCNGCGACNATNTCCGCNGCNGANCAGCAGCTGGANGGATGCCCGCTCCCNGCNTCACTCGTTGCNCGNACGCTCTCGATCCGGAGCTGCGTGGCCTTGTTCTGTAGTTCNGCAAGCAATTCGNGGGAGGNGGTTGAGCTAGCCATCGNANCTCCTTTCAGGATTTNGATGCCANGGATACTGCCGGACTCTTCTCGTCTTCTCTATATCGNTNNNNANCGNTAGCAACGCGGCGGGGCTTGAAGCTAACAAAATGAAATAAGGGAGTCAATGAACCTAACAGGGTGTGGAGAAACTCTTGGTTTCTCCTGTCCCCTACGCTAGCAGGGTGCTGAAAAAATCCCCCGCCGTAATCGGAAGGTGAAGGCTGAGGCCAAGGTTGAGATGAAGAAAATCAGGTCTTCGCTCAACCTTGACCTCGACCTCAGCATACCTCGCGCGGGAGCGCCGACAGGGATGTTCTCGCTGGGATTGCCCTGTCTGAAAGTCTGCAACGATGTCCAGAGTCCTGCCGGTCTGGCGGTGAGTAGCGGGATCACGTTCTATAACGCGCTGGCAGCCCGGTTATTATCACTGCAACAGAGTCAGACCTGGGCGGCTTGACATGTGGGGAGCGGGAGTTGTCCATACAGTTTTCGGCGTGTTATCCTAGATCACCCTCGCGGGGATGATGACGATAGCCGAACGAAGTATGGGTCGGTCGACAGGGCTCTGTGTGTGAATCAACACCCTTCAGAACAATTTCGTCAATCTCGGGAATTGGTCAAAGGAGGTATTTCGTGAAGAAGTCGATTGCGAGCACGGTCGTGTTGACAATAGTGACGCTTCTGAGTCCTCTGGTTTGGGCAGAGGATGGCGAACCCCCTGACCCGCGAATCAAAACACGGACCTCGGCGCCTCATCCCGACACGACCCACTGGACCTACGAAGGCGCCAAGGGCCCTCAGTTCTGGGGTAAGCTCGACCCGGACTTTTCGCTCTGTGCAGAGGGCCATAGCCAGTCGCCTATCGATATCGAAAGGACCGCTCCGGCGTCGCTGCCGACACTCCGAGCGAAATTCAGCCCGGCGAACTTGCGGATCGTGCACCACGAGCACATGGCCGACGAGATCAACAACGGCCACACCATCCAGATCAACTATTCGGAAGGCGATACCATGTCCATTGGGGACACGGACTACGAGCTCATCCAGTTCCACTTCCATGCTCCAAGCGAGCACACCGTCCACGGCAAACAGTACCCGATGGAGATGCATTTCGTACACAAGTCTCCGTCAGGCGCCCTGGCGGTCATCGCGGTGTTCATCGAGAAAGGCGTACACAATGCGGTCTTCGACTCTATCTGGGCGAACCTTCCAAAGCAAAAGGGGCTGGAATTACACTATGAGCATGTCCAGGTGAATGTGGACGATCTTCTCCCACACAGCAACAAGAGCTACCGTTACGACGGTTCGCTGACCACCCCGCCTTGTTCGGAGGGGGTGAAGTGGATCGTGATGCAGTCGCCCATCCACCTCTCGGCGGCGCAGATCTGGAGATTCACGACGCTCATCGAGGGAAACAATCGACCGGTGCAACCCTTACACCACCGTGTGACCGTGACCGATGGGGTTACAGAGGAGGTGATGGCGAGATAACGCGCTACGAGACGAGGCAGATGGTGCAAAGTGTCCGCGGCCGTGAAGATACAAGGTCTTGCATTCGTAGAATGATTCGTCTGTGAAATTGTAGTTGTTTTACCAGCCACCCTCGATAGGTCCTGGCTGCCGCCAGCTTCGGGACATTGAGAACAGCTGTCGCACCGGGATGCGTAACGTCGTCTCCCATTGCGGTGCGACGGACCGGGAATCGGTCGGTGTGAAACAGGAAACCCTGGACGCCGTAGAAATCCACCATCATGTCTGCCGACTCTCTCAGCCCGCCCTGGTAATGTGGGCCCGCCGTCCAATCATTTCTAGCCTTGATACTGAACGGCGATCGTGCCGGTGCCCAGACCATATCATGAAACGCGCCGGTATCAAGAAATCGTGGGTTGGGTTTCCCGCTTTGGCTCCTAGGAGCCTATTCGACATTGCCTTCGTGACGAGGCGAAGGAGGTGCGGCCAGAGCGAGGCCGCAGGCCCGGAAAAACCGGAGGCGTATCCGCTGGAATACGTTGAGGATTTTTTCGGGTCGAGAACGACGTAGATGGTCGCGGATCGTTCACCGCAGTAGAAAGATCAATGTCGGACAGGCTCCTAGCCTGGACTATTTATGAACACCTGCCGCATCGTTCGATCCTCTCGCCCGGTGGGGCTTTTCTCGTTCGGCCTCCTCGACGGACCGTCGCGTACTCCCCGTCGGCCCTACTTGCGAGAGGCTCCGGATGGCTTCGGTCTCGAACACCTCGCGACGGCACTCATGAATAGTCCTGGCTCGCGGGGAAGAATCGCATGGGCTGGGACGGTAATCTCTTTTCACACTTTTCAGTAGAAGCGAAGATCTTCAGGGGCAGGATGCTGAACAATCTCGCGGTCAGCGGGATCGGACCGTAAGATTGTTCGGTCATCGACCCGATAGTCACCCCATACTATGGTAGCTATTTCACTGGAATACTGATCACCATCGCCCCCATGACATCATTGATCTTGAAGTCCCGTTTGGGGCTGTCCGGATGGGCGTTATGGCAGCCGATGCAAGCCTGGGTCACAGCAAGATCCGGATAGACGGCCTGAAAGTAACGGGCGGTTCCTACCTTCACATAACCGGTATAGGGTTTGTTCGGATGAGTAAGAATCGTACCCAGGCCTTCCTTCTCGAGCTCGCTTCGGGCGACATTCCGGTTGTTGATCGGCCAGAGGCTGATCAATCGATACTGTACACCGATGCCTTTTCTTGCCATGACGCGGCCGGACTCCATCAGGAATTGAGCCGGGAGAGGCAGCGTATTCTTCTCCTCCCAGTTCTCCGAGGCAACGATCACCCCTTTTAGCTGCAGCCGTTCAACGACGTGCCTGGTGTACACCTCACGGTCCGCTTCAATCACGGCATGCACATAGTCCGCCACCATTTCAACGGGCAGACTCACAACTGTCCCAGGCTTCGTCTCGCTGCTCGGCCCGACGCAGCCAGCGACGCCCAACCCGAACACCAGCATGAGAACTCTCCATCGCAACATGTTAGAGGATGTCATTGAAACCTCCTTGGCTTTCTCGTGGACACGGGGGCGTCATTCGCCGCGGTTCCATGAAGGGGTGAGGTGCGTTGCGGATACGAGGCCGCACAATCGTAGCGTTGCACAAGCGGTTCCGTTCGACCGTCAAACTGGAGTCAGGAATTATGGTAAGGGGAATGGAAACAGACCACATAGTAGGAAAATACCGAAGCCCTGGCCCGGCTCTCCCTGTCAGTATGGTGAAGCCTGTCCACCGGATCATACGATGAGTCATCATACTCTTCGGTCTGTAATCAGTCCAATTATCTTGCGCCAGTCCTTAACCT
Source organism: Nitrospira sp. (assembly GCA_005239475.1). Classification (GTDB taxonomy): domain Bacteria; phylum Nitrospirota; class Nitrospiria; order Nitrospirales; family Nitrospiraceae; genus Palsa-1315. The sequence goes on from SPAX01000011.1 coordinate 11,454, forward strand.
GAGATCGAGGGATGGAACTGGCCCAGCATAAACGATTGACGATCGATACGAAGGTGCAGGTCTATTTTTGTAACCCGCAAAGCCCGGAACAGCGGAGCACGAATGAAAATACGAACCGCTTGCTGCGTCAGTATTTCCCGAAAGGCACAAACCTGTCACGCTATTCCCAAGCAAACTTGAATACGACCGCGTTACGGTTGAATCAACGTCCACGGAAGACGTTGGGGTTTCAGATGCCGTCGGCCATACTGGAGGGCCGCTGTTGCACGCACCGACTGAACCTACCGGGACTTGCCTCGCATAGTGTGCCAATTTCTTGGCGCTGGTTGGTCAGTAGAAAGAATGAGCGATGCCGATGGTGAATAATAACGGCGCTCCGGCGACGGCGTAGCTGGCATTTTCTGCCAGCCTGTCTTGACTAGATCGGCTCTTTGGATAGGTCTGTTGATAGACCATACCTTGCCAGTCTTCATAAGCCCAGGAACTGATGCCGCATTGAACGCGGCTGAGAACAGTGGACACGAAAGAGGGCTATATGGAATTCTTCTATAAGAACAATAGGATAGCTTGACATGGCTGTGGCCTTCACGCAGACTCTCGTGCATGCAGGACCAGACGGAGCAGGCCCTTCTTGCCAGACTCGCTGAACGTATTGGCATCGCGGCTGACTATCACGATATCACAGGCACTCTTCACCTCACCTCTGATGACACCCGGCGTGCCATTCTAACTGCCATGGGCTATGCGGTCGATTCGACTGCATCACTGACACAGGCATTGCGAGAATGGGATGAGGCGCCATGGCATCGCCCCTGCGATCCAGTACGGATCCTGCGTGACGGTGAAACAGGAGTTCCTCTGTCCTGTTGTCTGGCGATCGAGGACGAGAAAGAAGAATCCGTCGCGGTGGAGTGGCAGATCCGCGACGAAACGAATGCCGTGGTGCAGGAAGGGCAGGCAGGGCCTGGGCTTTCCGCTGCGGAGGTCCGTTTTCTCAATGGTCGACGGCATGTGCGTGTCGAGATACCTGCCCCGCGTGGTCTTTCGCTCGGGTACTACAGTTTGACGGTGCGGGCCGAGGGCTTGGTCGGGGGAGCAGTCGGGACGATGCATGTCATCGTGGCACCCCGCCAGTGCTATATCCCGCCCTCGCTCCAAGCGAACCAACGGCTGTGGGGACTGGCCTTGCAGCTCTATTCGTTGTCCTCCGATCGTAATTGGGGGTGCGGCGACTTCACCGATCTCGGCCGAGTTGTGGAGTGGGCCGGAAAGGAGCTCGGCGCCGGAGTTATCGGACTTAATCCGCTGCACGCGCTGCGGAATACCGCCCCGTATCACATCAGTCCTTATGGGCCGTACAGTCGGCTCTACCTTAATGAACTCTATATCGATCTCGAACGGCTGCCGGAGTTTCACGGGTCGGAGAAGGCGCAGCAACAGTTCCTTGCTCCCGAGTTTCAAGCCAAACTCCAGGCGCTGCGAGAGAGTGGACATGTGGACTACGATGCCATTGCAACCGCCAAGCGCACCATGCTCGATTTGGCCTACCGACAATTCCTCACAGAGTCCTACAGCGGAGAGGAGCCGAATCTCCTACCGAAAACGGCGCGCGCCTGGCTCTTGGAGCAGTTTATCCAGTCTGAGGGCACGCCGCTCGAGCTGTATGCCACCTTCCAGACGTTGGAGGAAGAGCGCCGACTGATTCAATCCAAGTCGACCACCTGGTACGATTGGCCCAAACAATTTCTGACGCCTGGCCAACCGGTTCGGGAATATGCGAAACGACACCGGAAGCGCATTCGCTTCTTTCAATACATTCAGTGGGTGGCGAGCGAACAGCTGAACGAGATCCGACGGACAACCGAGCAGCTGGCGATGCCGGTCGGGCTGTATCATGACGTGGCTCTTGGTGCCGATCGAAATGGGGCCGAGGCCTGGATTTATCAATCAGTGCTGGCGCTCGGAGCCGACTGCGGCGCCCCGCCGGACGCGTTTGCGCCAGAGGGGCAGAATTGGGGCTTGCCCCCGATCAACCCTCACGCGCTGCGCGCCAGCGGCTATGAGCTGATCATCCAGCTGCTGCGCAACAATTTCCGATCCGGCGGGGCTATCCGATTGGACCATGTGATGGCGTTCTGCCGTCTCTTCTGGATTCCGCGCGGGAGACCCGCGTCCGAGGGCGCGTATGTGCAGTACCCCTTTGAAGACTTGTTGGCGATCGTGGCACTGGAGAGCACCAGGGCCAAAACCTTGGTGATCGGAGAAGACCTCGGCACGGTCCCTGATTGGGTCAGAGAGCAGTTGGCGAAGGCGCGAGTGCTGTCCTATCGTGTATTCTACTTCGAGCGTGGTGCAGACGGCACAATGAAGTCGCCTGGCGACTATCCCGCGCAATCGTTGGCGGTAGCCACGACGCACGACCTGCCGACGCTCACTGGGTTTTGGTCCGGCGAGGACTTGCACGTACGGGCGGGATTGGGCGACTTGACAGATGATGCGGCGCACCGTCAGGCCTGGGAGGAACGCCAGCGCGACAAAGCAGGCATCCTCGGTGCTCTTAAGCGGGAACGCCTCCTGCCAAATGGCGTGACTGAGGACCTGGCCACTGTGCCCGCCATGACGACTGATCTCTGCCGAGCGATTCATATCTACCTGGCTCGCTCGCCTTCCTGGATCGTGTTGGCTAATCTCGAAGACGTCTTGGGCGAACTGTCGCAAACCAATTTTCCTGGGACGGTCGATAGTCATCCGAACTGGACCCGTAAGTATGCGGTTCGTGTGGATGAGATGTTGTGTGATGAACGTCTGCGGCAACTTGGGGCTGACTTGCGTTCGACCCGTCCGCTAGGGTAAGACCCTCTACCAGGCTGCTAAGACAGTCCGCCAGTGGCAATGGACTGTGACGTGTGAGGCGCGACACAGGCACGATCTGAAGTTCGGGGTTCGAAGTCCAAAAACTTCGGACCTCGAACCCTCCCTCGTCGCGCGCGATCTGCCTGTCTCGCATGGCTAGCCTGCCAGAAATCGCGTAATGGCTCATTGGCAGTGTCCGTGTCGACCATTCCCATGTTGAAACAAAATCGCATTGTGCTGTCGATCGCTGGCGCGGTGTTCCTGGCGATCGTCGTGCTCGAAATGGCTGCCCCGGCCAACGTTGTCGGCGCGTACGGATTTGTGTTGCCGATTCTGTTGGTTGCGACGGTGCGCAGTCGCAGCCTGATGCTCGTAACGGTGGTGGCCTGTGTCGTGGCGACCTATATGGGGTTGATCCAACCGACCAAGCCGGGGCGGTTGCAGTCGGCGGTGATCAATCGCAGTGTGGTGGCAGGAGTGCTCCTGGTCGTGGCCTATATCGGCATGACTTGGGAAGAGCGCAAAACGAGAGAGGAGGCGGCGCGTGCAGCTCTCGCCCGGGAGACGGAAAATCTCCTGAAGGCCAATACGCAGCTGGTCGATGCGAAAGACCAGCTGAATCGCTCGGAACGCTTAGCCGCGGTAGGGCAACTGGTGGCTTCCGTGGCGCATGAGGTCGGAACGCCGTTGCACTCGATTGCCTGGCACGTTCAAGCGCTGGCTGAAGAACCTGGCGTCACACCTGAGATGAAAAAGCGGGTGACAGTAATCGATGAGCAGCTCACACGAGTGGTTCGAATCATTCAGGATTTGCTGTCCTCAACCAGACAGCGCCAGCCTGAACCGACATGGTTGCCCGTGGAGCAGGTGATTAGCCCGGCGGCCGTACTCATGGAACCGGCCTTCCATGCGAAAGAGATAACAATGACGGTCGAGATTCCCGGGGACCTCCCGCTCGTCTGGGCCGATACGGAAAAGATGCATCAAGTATTGGTGAACGTATTAGCCAACGCCTTAGCCGCCACTCCGCCGCATGGAGCGGTGAGCGTATTAGTAGGAGCCCGTGCGGCCTCATCCGAGGAACTCGACCGCGGCCGTCAGGTGGCCGACGCCATGTCACCTCTGGTGGTCACAGTCGCGGTGCGGGATACGGGATGCGGCATGCCGGAGGCTGATGTGCAGAAAGCCTTTGAACCATTTTTTACGACCAAGGCCGTTGGCACGGGCACCGGATTAGGGTTATTTTTGAGCCGCGAAACGGTCCTGGCCCATGGAGGCAGTCTTGTGCTCGAGAGCGAGACTGGGCGCGGCACAACCGTGACCGTGACCTTACCTGGATTGAAGACCGAGCCGACGCGCGTGACAGAGAGGGCCTGATGCAGCCAGCGAATATTCTCGTAGTCGACGACGATGCGGTCGCGTGCGATCTCTTGGCTGAGGCCTTAAGGAAGGAAGGCTATGCCGTTGAAGCCTTCGCCAGCGGAGAAGAGGTCATCGCCCGTGGCCGCCAGGGGCGAGTGGATCTGGTTCTGACAGATATTCGTATGGGCGCGGTCGATGGGCTCACGGTCTTGCGTGAATTTAAACGTATGAGCCCTGACACGGCGGTCGTGGTGCTGACCTCGTTCGGATCTCTTGAAGGTGCGATCGAAGCGATCAAGCAAGGAGCCTACGACTATCTCGCCAAGCCGTTTAAAAAAGAGGATATCAAGCTGGTGGTCAAACGGAGTCTCGATCACTGCCGACTCCTCCGAGAGAATGCCCGGTTTCGCGAAGAATTGAAGAGCAAAGATGAATGGTCTCCGCTGGTGGGGAGCAGTCCCGCCATGCTGGAAGTGTATAAGCTGGTGGCTCGGGTGACCGAAAGCAAGAGCACGGTGCTCCTGCAAGGGGAAAGCGGGACCGGCAAGGAACTGATTGCGCGTGCGATCCATGCGAATGGGCCTCGTCGAGACAAGCCGTTCATTCCGGTGAATTGTGGGGCGTTGCCGGATACCCTGCTGGAGTCGGAAATGTTCGGATATGAGAAGGGAGCCTTTACCGGCGCGGTGGGAAACAAAGTTGGCCTCTTTGAATCCGCGAACGGGGGCACGTTGTTTCTCGATGAGATCGGCGAGTTGGGGCAGGCCGTGCAAGTCAAGTTGCTGCGGGTGATGCAAGATCACGAAGTCCGCCGTGTCGGCAGCACGACATCGACGAAGGTCGATGTCCGTATCATCGCTGCGACCAATCGAGATCTTGAGCAGCTCGTCAAGGAGGGGAAGTATCGGGACGACTTATTTTATCGGCTCAATGTCGTGCGTATCACCTTGCCGTCGCTTGTGGAGCGGCGGGAGGATATTCCGATGTTGGTGCATCACTTCTTGCAGAAATGCGCGACGGGGACGGCCCATGCGGTGCGCGGGGTGCTGCCGGAGACGATGACGCTGTTGATGCAGTACCGGTGGCCCGGCAATGTGCGCGAGTTGGAAAACGCCATTGAGCGGGCCGTCTCGTTGAGTCACGGTCCCCTTCTCACGCCGCACGATCTGCCGGCGTCGCTACGTCGGACGGAGCTGCCGTCGGAAGAGACCGCCGAAGGGATTGGCCACAGCGATGAGGCCTGTTTGTCGCTTGAGGAGGTCGAGAAGCGTCATCTCGTCCGCGTGCTGAAGGTAACCAAGGGGAATAAAGTCAAAGCCGCAAAGATTCTCGGCATTGATCGGCGCACCCTCTATCGAATGGCTGAGCGGTTCGGATTGGAGCTCGGCGATGATGCCGACGGCGGAGAGAAAGAAGCTTGATTAAAGGATGTGCGGAGCATTCTTAATCAGGCGGAGTTGGTTTTCGGCGCTGTGCTGGAGGGCGCTCGGCACAACATCCCAACTGGTAAAGATCCCGTCCTGACTTGCTCGGCAGGAGCCGGCAAGATCACATCAACGACGTCCGGCTCATGGGGGATGGGAGGCCCGGCGCACGCGGAAGCCTAGGTGATAAGGAGGGCAAGACTGAGTACGCGAAGAGTGCAGGTCACTTGGCGTTACTGGCCTTCAATCGATAGACGAGATGGGTGTCAGTCTGCGAGACGCCGTCGATCTCATGAATCCGGCTCAGCACCAACTGGGTCAGGGCATCCTGGTCCGACACTTCCACCACCACAATAATATCCGGCTTGCCCCAGCAGGGGTCGATGGTCTTGATCTGCTTGATTCCGGACAGAGCCCGAACCACATCGCTCGTCCGTCCAGGCAGTACATTGATGAGCACGTAGGCCCGATCCGACATAATTCTCCCGCCATCGACTGGAGCGTGAATCGTACATGGCACCGCAGAAATAGCGGGGTCATGGCCAACGTAGCGGATGCCTCTCGCCTCTGTCAATGCGGGGGAACCTACAGACGATGTGGGGAGAGTGTCGACGGCAGGCTTAGACTTCTTCATTCATCACCTCATTTTGGGGCGACCAGTACGTCGATAACAAACGAGTCGTTTACGCTCGCGAGACTAGCTTCGAGGCCTCGAGGGTTCCCGATACGGCCCTCTGGGTCATACATAAAGCACAAGAGCGTTGTGCAGCGGTCGTAGGATCGATACCGTTCTGCGTCAATCCGGAGTTGGTCGGTGAGGTCTTTGGCGTTGAGACCGGGCCCTGTTTTCTTGACGATCACCGCAAGATGACCGTCGTTCAGCAAGAGCGTCGTGCGCGGGGCTCCGCTTGAATAACTCGGCGTCCACTCATCCGTGTCGATATTGTCAAATTGGACCCGTAGGAGTGCATGCAGCAGATTTTGTGCATCGAACTCGTCTTCCACACTTAATGTGGCTCGGTATTCCCCACGGAGTCGCAACTGCCGGGCGACGGAGTGGAACCGACAACAGAGTGTCTTGACAAGTTCGACAGGGTCCGATCCGGCCTGAGGAAACTGAGGTGCGGGCTCCTGGTGTGAGGAGGAGCCGATCGGCTTCGAGGGAGGCGGCGGCAGATGCGTAGGGACGGGAGGCGATTCCTGCATCTGGTGCTGTGCGCCGGCTGAGGGAATCGTTGGATGCACGTTGAGCTCCGGTTCATGTTGTGGGGGCTGCGGTGGCCTGAGGGTATGGGACGAAGCCTCCTGCGCGGGCTGTGGAGTTTGTGGTGGCGGATGCATGGGCGTCGGGGCGAGCTGAGCCACCGGTTGCGGTGGAGGATACGACATCTCCGTCGTGGTCGGGGCTGATGAGATCGGCGGTGGTTCGGACAGAGACGTCGATGGTAGCAGAGGCTCCGGCTCTCTCGAAGAGGCTGGGGACGCCAGGGGAACAGAAGGTGGACTCGGTGCTATGGCAGCTGAGGACAGGTCGAGATTCGTGGTCATGGCGACGGACATGATCTTTGGTGGTGGCGTAACCGGTGCTGTTTGCATCATGGTCATGTGGACCGTCGGGATCGATGACGGCACTAAGGTTATCTGTGGGCGTGGGGGTATTGGTGGAGCCGGCGGCGTTGGGGGGATCTGTTGGGGAGAAGGTTCTCCTTGCAGGTCACGTTTTTTCTGCTCAAGCGTGGCAATAAGGGCCTTGATCAGGGCGATGCTCTGCTGCGTCTCCTCAGGGCTGTCCATGAGGAGTCTGTGGTGCCGATGCTCTTGGAATTCCGTGGACTTCTCACCAAACGTGCGGCGAACGCACTCACGAAATTGCAGCTCTGTTCTGGCCCTGGCCGCGTCGAGATAGGGGAAGCCTTCTCGGCCAAGGTCTTCTACCTGTGCAAGGAATTCCTGAAGCTTTCCGACGCCACGGCTGAGCTCTTCAATCGTGGCAGCTTTGGGCCGAGAGCGAGACGGTTCTGATGTTTTTGCTCGTGCCATAGAATGTGGGAAAAGTCTAGCCCAGCCTTCACAACGTGGCAAGAAAACATGGGAAAGCGAACAGGGCCGTTGGAAGCCGGTTGAGGTAGAACGAGGTGTATCCGGCATTTCACAGGGACTAATGGCCTGGCTGGTTAAGCCGCGAGGCCAGAGAAGATAGCGGCTTCTTTTGGAATCCCGATCCTGTTAGACCTGGCATTCATGCGGTTGAGACGACTGCGGCCATTTCCTGTCCGCGACGGTTCCGCTCCATCACGGGGTCGAAGACGTTTCCGCAGTTGAGGCAGCGCCAGCCTGCCAGCCACATACTTTCGGCGCTCTCCATGAGATCGAGGAAGTGATCTTTAGCCATACAACCCTGACAACGTGTACAGGTCATGATGCCCTCCTTGTCTACCCCTTCTGTCACAAGAATAAAGGGTCGCCACGGAGTTGGTTAGACCTAAAAGAGGTACCTCAAATGAAGGGGGACGAACACGCACGGTGTGCGGGACAAGCTTGTATTGGGGGATTCGTTGTCCGACATGACGGGAGAACGAGCAGGAGGCCGACGGTACGAGCGAGCGTGAATTGGTGCCCCCGATACGAATTGAACGTACGACAAACGGTTTAGGAAACCGCTGCTCTATCCAACTGAGCTACGGGGGCGTGAAGGTACGATACTGAATGGGAGGTGAAAAGTCCAGGAGCCTGTCCGGCATTGCCGTTCGTGACGAGGCGAAGAAGATGCGGCCAGATGCGAGGCCGCAGGCCCGGAAAAACCGGAGGCGTATTCGCTGGAATACGTTGAGGATTTTTTCGGGCCGAGAACGACGCAGATGGTCGTGGATTGTTCGCCGCAGTAGAATGGTCATGTCGGACAGGCTCCTAGTCAGGGGCAGTATCTCGTGCCGCGGCTAGTGCGAAGAGGCTTTCGTTTCGGATGAGGCAGCCAGCAACTCCTTCTTCGCAGGAATCTGCGTGAGCAGATCGGCGCGAATCTGGAATATGCCTGAAATCCGTTGCCCCATGGCGTAGGCCAGTCCGTTGGCATGGCTCCCAATCGAGAGTTTCCCTGCGATCTTTCCGTCCCTTCCCGTGGCGATAAACTCGGCAGCCGGTGTCACGAGGCCGTAAGGCGCCAATGGTCCGGCCTGTTTGATCACGCGTTCCTCGGCTGGGACATTGGCGACACGGCTGACAAACAAGTCGGTGGCCTGTTGGTCTAATTTCTCAGTCGGCTGATCTTCGAAGACCCACTCGTTCTGTTGGTTGATCAGGACATATTGTTCGGTCGGCGTTTTGACGGAGAGCATGGCAACGTCGGTATAGTCGATGCCGAGCAGCCGCTTGTCTTGAAACGTAAATAATTCCTTGGTCAGGTCTCTGATTGCGGTGGAATTGAGTCGATAGAGCGGGCCCTCGGGGCTCGTTTCCGCGATGACTGCGTCGCCGGCCTGGTCCGGTTGGTACAGTTTGACCGTCTGATCACCATCGGACGTATGGATGGCAATTTTCACTTTCGGTACGGTCAGTGTTTGGGCCAGGGCGTCGCGTTCGGGGCCCGGATCGACGATGCCCTGCGCTTTTAGGTCTTCGAGCCTGAAGAGAAGAGCCCGCACCTCCGTTTGATCAGCTTCGGCTTCGATCGGGTAGCGAAGTTTCCATTTGCTCTTGGGTTTTTCCTGCCCCTGATAAAGCACAATTTCGGTGGTCGGATAGGTGAGGCGGATCCGTTCGACATCGCCTTGTGACATATGCAAGAGGTCCTTTCGTCGAAAGGTCATCAAGGTCTTGTTCACGAAGTCTTTGGGAGCCAGATTGGTGAGCAGGACCTTGCGATCCGATTCACGAAGGACATAGAGCGTGGAGGAGAGGGGGCCGCTATCCCCGATGGAGTAGGTCTCCCGTACGGCGCCGGCTACGACGGTGATGGTTGTTACCGGGTTGTCGAGTCCAAATGGAGTCAGGTTGGTCGGGTGGTCCTCCACGACGCGGGTCACGGTGCCGGTGACCAAGGCCCGGATCAGATTCTGGACTTCTCGCTGATCGGCCTCGGTGCTGAGGGGCGCGGTAATCATCCAGACCTTCTCAGGAGTCCGAGCGAAAACAAGTTCGTGCCGGTCGGTCTTGACGGTGAGCCCGGAGAGAGTTTCCTGGTCGAAGAGCAGTACCTTCTTGTCGGCGGTGTCTTGTCGCTCGTGCGACTCTTTCTGCGGGAGTTCGATGGCATAGAGGTACAGGCCAAGTCCGGCTAGTACGAGCACCATGACGAGTGTGGGCCAGTAACGCATCGGTCTAGCAGGCGGCGGAAAAACTCAGTTTATACACAATACACCGTTGGAATATTACATAACGGTGCCGATAAAAAAATCCTCAGGATGCTCAAAAAGGCCGGACTTCTCACCCGCCCACCCTGGCGCGCCGAGACGCGTCTTGTCCCAAGCAAGGCCGCCGCTCCGCGGCTGACCCTCGTTTCACGTTTCACGCCTCACGTTTCACGGCTCCTGGGAGCGAAGCGAGAACGATGCTGGCGGACTTTTTCAGCATCCTGCTAGAGGCGCCGGCGTCTGCGCCACACCATGACACCGGAGAAGAGCATGGTGGCCGGCAGAAAGATGACTTGCATATAGAGCAGTGCTCGTTCCTGTAAGGGGTTGGGGGTAAACGGACGAAGCGCGGAATCCCTCGGGACGATTGACATCATGTTCCGTTCTTCAGCCAGCCAAGCAGCCGTGTGAAGAAAAAAGTCACTGTTGCCGGGAAAGTTCACGAAGGCATTGGTCGCGAACGTGGAATTACCGATGACCACAATCGCCGGCCGAGGCTTGCCTTCCTCCGGTGCGACCTTTGGCGCAAGGGCCGCGGCCATCGGCAGGGGGCCTTTGATGTCTTCCTTTTCATTCAGGTTGACGACGCGGCCTTTCAGGTCTGTTTCTGCCCAGCTGTTCGGCGACGTTCGGGCGAGCGGCACGTAGTCCCATGTGTTGCCGACTTGCTCATCGAAGGTGATATGTCGCGCGAGGGGAAACAGAACGGCGGCGGAGAGGTCCTGCGTAATTTCATGTTCTGTGAACGTGCGGACAAGCAGGGACGTCAGGTCGCCTTGGGCTAATCTATCTTGGAGGTCGACCAGGGCTCCAGGGCCGACTCCCAGGCCCCACTGCTTGAGCAGAGGATTCAGGTCGGCCTGCGTATCCGGGTCAATGAGCAGCAGGAGATGGCCGCCCTTCTCCACATAGGTGTGAATCCGTTCTTGTTCCTCGGTCGTCACCGGGCGACGGGGCCCGGCCACGACGAGGATGGCGGTGTGGTCCGGCACGGCTTCCTCTTTGAGCAAGCTGAGGGTATCGACGTCGTAACCCTGCTTGAACAAGATCTCTCTGGCGGAAGACAGTCCGGTTCGCTCCCGATCGTCGAGACTTGGTTCACCGTGGCCTTCGAGAAAGAGCACGCGTTTCTTGCTGTCTTGAGACACACGGATCAGCGCCCCTGTCAGTTCCACTTCCGAGGGAGCGGTGACCCGGACGGTGCGGCCGGCGCTTTCGAAAACGGCAGTGTCTGTTCTTGAAATGCCGTAGTTTTGGGCGATTTTCGGCTGCCGTTCCGGGTCGACAAACTCCACAGAAATCTTCGGGTTTGCCTGCCGATAACTATCGAGCCGTTCTTTGTAAGATTGGTAGCCAGGGTCTTTTTCTCTGGTAAAGACGGTGATGGTCACCTCGCGCGTGAGACTCCGCAACACGCGATGCGTTTGCGGGGCAAGGGAGAAGTTCTGGTTCTCCGACAGATCCCAACGAATGGAGTGGCGGGCAGCCAGAAAATTGACGATGGCGAGAATGCCGACGAAGAGGAGGATCATCAGCAGACTGTTGGCACCCATGCGCGTAGAGCGGCGGGTGGAGAAGGCTTTCAGGCCGCTGAAATGGACGACAAAAAAGATAATGAGGAAGAGGAGGGCTGATCCTTCCAGGAGGGCAACCAGCCAGAGTTTCTCAGGGGCGAGGCTATAGCCGATCGCTCCGGCCACAGCCAAAGCCACTCCGATCACGCCGAGCGGAATCGTCTTGAGGTTCATTTCCACCGTGCCGAGTCCACAACTCGGTGAGACAAAAAGAGCATCAAGGTCAGACCGCTGAAAAAATACACCAGGTCTTTCGTATCGACCAGCCCACGCACCAAATGGTCGTAGTGCTCCATGAATGACAGGTACGAGACGACCTGTCCGATGGCCGTATCCCCGAGCAGTGAGCCCAAGCCGGCGAGGAGCCACAGAACCAGTAACAGGCCAATGCTCACAAAGGCCGCGACGATCTGGTTTTCGGTCAGTGCCGAGGCCAGCACGCCGACGGAGAGAAAGAGCGCGCCAAGTAAGACGAGTCCGAGGTAGCCGGTTAGCACAGGATACCAATCGAAATCACTGAATAGGGCGAGTATGAGGGGCATGAGACCGGTCAGCCCGAGTAAGCCCAGAAAGACGAGGAATACGCTCATGAACTTGCCGATCACGATTTCGTTGATGCCGATCGGAGAGGTCAGCAAGAATTCAAAGGTGCGGAGTTTGCGTTCTTCGGCGAATAACCGCATCGTCAGGATCGGCAGAATAATCAGGAGGATAAATCGTATGCTGGCGAACAGATTCCGGAAGACCAGATCGTTCAGATTGATCTGGGCGCTTCCCTGCGTCTGCATCAGCTGAATTGCCTGGGCTCCGGCAAAGACCACGTAGAGATAGGCGAGCAGTCCCACGATCAGCAGAAACACGGATCCCACGACATACACCACGGGCGAGACGAAGTACGAACGCAGCTCTTTGGCGATGATGGCTTGGACTGGTGTCATGCTGACTGGCCTGCCGATTCTGCTGAGGCGACCACTCTCTCCGGCGCGAGGCCTTCCTCATGTCTGGTCAGTTGGAGAAACACGTCTTCCAATGTCATAGAAACCGCTTTCAGTTCGAGCAGCCCCCATCCACTGGCAACCGCCAGGCGAGCCACTTCTTCCCGCACGTCCCGACCAAGTTCGCATTCCAGGAGAAAGGTGCCCGGGGCGCCGCTCGTGAAGACGTTCTGAACCCCCTGCACCGTCTTCAAGCGACTGTCGGTGTCTGCAGGGGGAGATTTGACGGTGAGCGAGATCTTTTCGGACTGGCGTAGGCGCGCCGAGAGTTGTTCGGGCGTGTCTTCGGCAACGATGCGCCCGCCGCTGATGATCACGACACGCTGGCACACGGCGGTCGCTTCGGGAAGAATGTGGGTGCTCAGGATGACGGAATGGGATCCAGCCAGGTTCTTGATCAACTCTCGGATCTCAATAATCTGTTTAGGATCGAGGCCGACGGTCGGTTCATCCAGGATTAAGATTGGAGGATCGTGCAGCAGCGCTTGGGCCAGGCCGACGCGTTGGCGATATCCGCGCGACAGATTCCCGATGAGCCGGTGTTGCACCGTGCCAAGTCCAAGCCGCTCGATTTCACGCTGTATGGACGCGGTGAGTGTTTTCCCACTCAGCCCGCGGAGACGGCCCACGAACTGAAGATACTCCGTGACTGTCAATTCCTGGTAGACCGGTGGAGTTTCCGGCAAGTAGCCGATCCGACGTTTCACCTCGAGGGGCTGGTCGGCACAGTCAAATCCCGCCACTCGTGCGGTGCCTTCGGTGGCCGGCATGAAGCAGGTCAGGATGCGCATGGTGGTGGTTTTACCCGCCCCATTCGGGCCCAGAAACGCCAACACCTCGCCTTTGGCAACGGAGAAACTAACGCGATCGAGGGCGGTATGTTGCCCATACCGCTTCGTAATCTGTTGGACTTCAATCATATGTGGTGATTGGATCGATTGGGTTGGGGAATACTGCCGGTGGGTTGGTCCTTACACCCAAACAGGCAACCCATCGGCATCTTACTTAGTCGGATTGAGTCAGTCAATATCGTGTCCCAGCCGCCGGCAACTTTACACGTTTTCTCCATCCTGCTAGAGTCCGCTCGCGCGGGGCAGGCCTGCCAGGGGGGATCGATCAATGACCTGGGTGCATCAGGCGTGGAAGGCACTATTCGCAGTCGCTGCGTTGATGATGCTGCTCTGTATTCCGCCTGACAGTGAGGCAACCAGCGGGCGGACCTATCGGGTTCATGGCCAGGTGATGGCGGTGAACGTCGCCCAAGCTCCCCCTATGATTGTCGTCAAGACACCGTTGACCAAACATAACGATATGACTGTGGGGGCTAAGGTGACAGCCCAAACCAAGATTGTGCGAAAGGGAAAGCGGATCGCGCTTCGGACTATCAGAGTGGGTGAAGTGGTGTGGCTGACCTATATCAAACAGCGGGACGGGGTATTTGCTCGGATCATTCAGGTTCAATAACGCTTCTGGTTCAGGCCACCAAGACAATAAATGGGGTCGCTACGGGGTCCTAGCCCACATTAATCATGACGGTTCGTCGCGACACCCGATAAAAGCCAGGCGAGGGGCAAGTGGCACGAGGCGAGAGGAAAGCCATTCCTTCTGGTCTCCCCTAGCCTCTGGCCCCGCGCCTCTCGCCCAAACATTGGCGATTACAGCAGAAGCGTTCATGAATAATGCGGGCTTGGGTTATCTTCGAGGTCGGGGACCGTATGACGATTTCAGGCATGGCGCATTAAGCCGTCCCCATTTAGTACCAACCATGGGTTGACTGGCACACGTACTTTCTTCTATATATAGACCCAGACCTTTAGGTTGCCATCCATGCTTATTGGGTCGTTTCTGTACAGTTCCTTGCCGCTCTCTCCTTCTTCCTTCACCCCAACGTAGGGGTTAGGGCTACGCTCTCGGTATTGTTGGACCACCCGTTGGACCGTACTGTGAGGGTACACAGGCCAGGATCCTGTGTGACAGTTGGTTCAACCAGGGACAAGAGGTATTAGATGATCCGTCGAACTCGTGAAAGCAGCCGACAGCTGTTATGGGTGATGAGTCTCGGTCTGGGGATGCTCCTGGGTGCCTGTTCATGGGTTCCTAAGGGGGCATCTCAATTGGACGTGGGGATTGAGGATCGTGGAGTGGCCTCCTGGTATGGCGGGTCGTTTCATGGCAAGCAGGCGGCCAACGGCGAGCTGTTCGACATGGCGGCATTGACCGCGGCCCATCGGACCCTCCCACTCGGCAGCGTGGTCCGGGTCGTGAATTTAGCGAACGGGAAACATCTCCACGTACGGATCACCGACCGGGGTCCCTATGTTAACAACCGGATCCTCGATCTTTCCCGTGGCGCAGCGGCTCAGTTAGGGATGATGGAAGGAGGCCTATCCGTCGTACGAGTTCAGTTGGTTGGGGAACGCCGGCCCGCGGCGCTGCTCTCTTCTGAGGCCATGGAGACTGTATCGGTCGCCCTCATTCTCGGTCTAGAGCAAGCTCCCTCAGGGGCCGCCGAGCCCTTCCCATCAGCTTGGGGAAAATCGAATCCTCTGCTGGTCTATCCCCTTCGACTGCCTCCTGGCGATATTTGGATCCAGCAACGCGCGCGACGTTTGACGGGGATGCAGGCGGCAGATCATACCGACTATACCGAAATTGCGACCGTCGTTTGTACCTAGCTTCCGCAGCGTATCAGCCTGACCACCGGAGCTTCATTTTTCGAACAGTTGTGTGGATTGCACGAGTGGATTTGGAAGAGTCCGCCAGCGCCATAGGCTGTGGTGAACGCGGATATTTTCAGCACCCTGCTACACCCAATCAGTGTGCTCCCGAGTTGATTGATCAGTCACCTGCCCAGCGAGCGCCTCACGAATCGTTCGACTCACCCGATCGATCTCTCCCACCTCCGATGCGGGAACCAGCCAAGCATCTGCCGGTTCCAGTTCGATGCGATAGTGATTCTTCCTCGTCGAGAACCATTCGATATATGGATGCGGCATGAGGTTCGGATGGGGATCGAACGAGATCAAGTTCACATCCCCGATCTGTGGGTTTTCCATGTCACCAATCACCTGCCCGGCGAGATCCTCGTCCTCAAACCGACGATTCCGAAACTGGATCACCTGCCCCGCGATATCGGCCTTGAAGTTTCCCCGTAAATACACATCGACAGGACCGACCACCGCGAACACGATCCGCCCCACGATCGTTCCGTCAACGCGATTATCAAGAAACCCTTCCTGCACCCAGCGTCCATTGCCAAATTTTTGTGCCATCTGACTCCCTGTAACCGGCTAAGCCGCCTGGACCGTGCCAACCGCGGGCGATGACGACTGAGGGCCGCTCCCAAATGCCCCCACCAACACCGCCAACAGAATGAGTCCACTTCCAACCCACCCCTGGAGATCCAATGTTTCTCCGAGAAAGTACCAGGCGAGTCCAGCCGCGTAGGCCGGTTCTGACGCAAAAATCAATGCCACCTGTTGCGCAGGCACAATGCGCTGCACCCACATTTGCACGGCGAAGGCTCCGGTCGCAAGTCCTCCGGTCACCCCAAGCCCGACAAGCAACAACGCCGTCGGCGCAAACGCCTGGGCCGGCGCCTGTTCAACCAGAAGGGTGGGAAGCAACAGGACGACCATGGCCAGCATCTGCCAGGCAAACAAAGACGGCGCATCGACCTCGCGCGTAAACCGTTCGAGGCAGGCAATATGCGCGGCAAACGCAATCGCACAGCCAAGCGTCAAGAGATCGCCAAGATTCCCGGATGCACTGGGCTTCACCAACAGCCAGAGCCCCACCGTAGCGATCCCGGTGGCCAACCATACGCGCCGCTCGAATCGGCGCAGGACCAATGGCACAATGACGACATACAATGCCGTAATGAAGGCGGAATTCGATGCGGTCGTATAGTGGAGCCCGACCGTTTGGAGGACATAGCCAAGAAACAGCCAACAGGTGGCAATCGCACTTGCCCGCAAGACCGCCGACTCGCGGTGCAAGCGCAATCTCCACAGCAGAAACACGCCCCCGACCAGCAATGCTCCCAGGAGAAATCGGAGAAACAGAAACGACAGTGGTGGAATTTGCTCCAACACCGCTTTGGTGGCGGGGAACGTGGCACCCCAGATAAACGTTGTCAGCAGAAGTGCGAATCGTGGCATGACGGGAAACCTGGAATTGGTCAATGGTCACTAGTCAATGAAGTAAACCCGTGCAAAAATTTTCTGGCCATTGACCAATGACCATTGACAGTTTTCAGCTAGGCTTTGCACAGCGAACAACGGCGCTGCTCGGTCGTCCCGGCTTGCTCCATCGCCGCTAACGCCCGCTCCTTATCCGGGTAATCGAACCACCCACCTTCCCAAAAATCGCTTGAGGAGCCGATCGACGTAGACGGCACCTCAGAACAACGTTCCTTGTGGAGGGTGACCCGATCGATCGAACGCGCGATGTGAATCCAATAGGCCATAGAAACAGCGCCTCGCAGGCAGACCGCAGCACGGCCCTTTTATCGCGATGCCGGGCTCGGCCGCACTCACGGCCAGCGATCAGATTCCGATTCAATCTACGATGGAGTCTCGTCGACGATTAAGACGTGTGACACAGCTTAAGGCAGGAGTTGCCACTCATCCTTCTCAATAAAGACCTTTACGCCCGTCTCGAGCTTCTTAATATCGTCCTTATCAAAGAGCTTCATGTACCGCTCGATCCGATCCGGATCGTCGATCCGCTCTTCCTGCATCATTCCACCGGCACTCTTGTACTTCCGAATCAACAGGGACATCGAAATCCTCCTCTTAAACCGCTAGAAGTCCTATCACCAAGGTGGGTACAATAAGGCAAAGCTCAACGGGCGGTCAAGAGTGCATTCTCTCTCTGCCCGGTTTTCATCGAGCGTGAAGGATACGAACCATGCCGATCTATGAATATCGTTGCGGACAATGCGAGAAGCACTTCGACGCTACCCAATCCGTCCATGCCAGAGCGGAAGACACCGTGTGCCCTCACTGTAATGCCCAGAGCGCCACGCGATTACTGTCCGCCTGCACGACACAGGTGAAAGGGACTCGCAAAACGGGGTTCGCCGAAATGAAAGCCTACAGCATGTTAGACGAGCGGATGGACAAGTTCGCCAAACTTCCGCCGCTAATGGGCAAACGCGCCGCCCCCGACGCGGCTCCACCTTCCGATCCTTCTACCGATGGCACAACGGAGAACTGAACCAGACTGAGCCGGCAAATGAACACGCGCCGTCCTCTTCCCGGCACCTACCCCAACCCCATGGAGATCGCATGATCGCGAGACTCGTGCTCCCGCTAGGCCTCAGCCTTCTGTTCAGCTGGGGAATGGGCCTCGTCGCCCTTGCGGACGTCGCCGTCAGACTTTCGCCTATCGACAAGATCGAACCGGAGGGTCCCACCGTCAAAGACGGTCGCTATCCGCTCCGACGCCCCATTCTACTCTTGTCCAAGAAAGAGCCTCATCCCCTGGCAGAGGCATTCACCCAGTTTGTCCTGTCTCCGGCCGGTCAACAACTCATTGCCGAGACGTATATTCCTCTCAAAGAGAAGTAGTTGTGCGTTGGTGCGATTAAAGGAGGCAGTTATGCAGACGTGGCGATCGTTGAGATTCATGTTATTCGGACTCATAGTTTCCGTGGCTTCACTTATGACCGTATCCCACGCGGAGGAGCCAGGGGCGATGGTTGATGGCGCAGGATTTACCCTCTACGATACCGAATCGATCAAGGGGTCCGATGCTGCAAAAGTCGAACGAGACCCTGTCTGCGATCGGAGCAAGCGTCCACGGATCGCCAAGGTCGAACCGGACGAAGTCAAACCGGGAGACAAAGTTGTCATCACCGGAGAGAATTTTGGCACGAAGGAGTGTTTTCATACTGTGACCTTCAGCGCGGCCTCAAACACGCCCGTGGACTTCAAATTCATGAGCGACTCGACGATTGAGGCAACCGTGCCGGATGCGAAAGCGGGCATGTCGTTTATCATCATCGTCGCAGGCGGCGGAAGCGCCCAGTCAAAACCGGTCTTGATCAAGTCCAAATAGGCTCGCCCCCCCAGAAAAGCCGACTGGGGGACGGTTTGTCTGGTTTCTATTGTTTTTCGAACCAAACAAACTAAACAAACAAGATAGACTGTCTCGCGCGTCACGGGCCAGGGCCGCCGACAAACTGTATCAACATCCCTCTAAGAACCGGTCCATTCTACACCCTGCTTCCCTCGACAAGACTCCTGATCCTATGCTAGTTTACGCGCTCATTTTCGCCTGATAACGCTCGCAGAATCGCGAACGATCTGAGGAAACAGGGACTGGTATGTTCAAGAAAATTCTGGTCGCCAATCGCGGCGAAATCGCCATGCGGATTATCCGCGCCTGCCGCGAATTGAACATCGCCACCGCAGCCATCTACTCCGAGGCCGACTCGACCGGGATCTACGTCAAGAAAGCGGACGAGGCCTACATGGTCGGACCGGGACCGGTCAAAGGCTTCCTGGACAGCCAACAGATCGTGGACCTGGCCCAACGGATCGGTGCCGATGCTATCCATCCAGGCTATGGATTTCTCTCAGAAAACTCGCAATTTGCGCAGCTGTGCCACACCTCAGGCATTACCTTCATCGGCCCGTCGCCGCACGCCATCGAGTTGATGGGGAGCAAGGTCAAAGCCCGTGAGCTGGCCAAGCGAGTCGGCGTCCCGATCGTCCCTGGCACAGAGGGTAGCATCACCGACGCCAAGGACGCCCTGTCGTTCGCACAAGACACCGGGTACCCCATCATGATTAAAGCCAGCGCTGGCGGAGGAGGACGCGGCCTTCGGGTGGTGCGGTCGGATGCCGAACTGCGCGAGAACATGGCCGTCGCGTCACGGGAAGCCCAGGCTGCCTTCGGCGACGGAAGCATCTTTCTCGAAAAGTATATCGAGCGACCGCATCACATCGAATTCCAGATACTAGCCGACCGGCACGGCAACATCATCCACTTGGGCGAGCGCGATTGCTCGATTCAGCGCCGGCATCAAAAGCTCATCGAGATTGCGCCATCTTTGATTCTGACGCCACATCTTCGTGCCGAGATGGGTGAAGCGGCCATCACCATCGCAAAGGCTGTCGATTATGACAATGCCGGCACCATCGAGTTTCTCCTTGGTCAGGACAGCCGCTATTACTTCATGGAGATGAACCCGCGCCTCCAAGTCGAACATACGGTGACCGAGCAGATCACAGCGATCGACATCGTGCGCAATCAGATCGCCATCGCAGCAGGCATGCCTCTTGAAATCACGCAGCAGGAGGTCACGCTCCAAGGACATGCAATCCAGTGCCGCATCAACGCGGAAGACCCGAAGAACAACTTCCGGCCTTGCACCGGCACCATCACAGCCTATCTCTCGCCGGGCGGGATCGGGGTGCGCATCGACGGAGCAGTCTACAAGGACTACACGGTACCGCCTTACTATGATGGCCTCTTGGCCAAACTCACCGTGCGCGGCCGTACGTGGGAAGAAACCGTCAGCCGCATGAGACGATCGCTCGAAGAGTACGTCTTGCGGGGGGTGAAGACGACGATCCCCTTTATGATGGAGATCATGCAGGACCAGGACTTCATGGCAGGACATTTCGACACCTCCTATCTGGAGACGCATCCTGACCTGTTCAACTACGACGACTTTGAGGAGCCGGAGGATCTGGTGCTGGCACTCTCCGCCGCTATCGCCGCCTACGAAGGACTGTAGCAGGATGCTGAAAAAGTCCGCCAGCAGCGTTCTCGCATCGCTCAGAGGCTCAACGTACCGAAGCGTACGCCTCACCTCTTCGCTCGCTGCGGCCTTGCTGAACGGCCTTTTTGAGCATCCTGCGTGCGAATATCCGGCTGCCCAAGATTAATCAGGGAATCATGGCGACAAGACGACCCTCACGAACACAGGCCCCCAAGAAGCGGACAGCCGGACCAGCCGTCCGGACGTCAAAGACACGTGCCCGCAGCGGCCCAGAGCTGACGATCCAACCGGCGGCGGGCAAACCCATCCTGATCACCGATGTCGCCTTGCGCGACGGCCATCAGTCGCTCTTGGCCACGCGCATGCGGACGGAGGACATGCTGCCCATCGCCCAAAAGCTCGACGCGGTCGGCTATTGGTCGCTCGAGGTCTGGGGTGGCGCCACTTTCGACACATGCCTGCGCTTCCTCAAGGAGGATCCCTGGGAACGGCTCCGCGCGCTGCGTGCCGCCATGCCCAATACCAAGCTCCAAATGCTGCTCCGCGGGCAGAACTTGGTCGGATATCGGCACTATGCCGACGATGTGCTGGAACGATTCATCGAACGGTCCGCCGCCAATGGCATCGACGTCTTTCGCATCTTCGACGCACTGAACGATGTCCGCAACGTCGAACGGGCCATGCGAGAAGTGAAAGCCTGCGGCAAACATGTCGAAGCTGCCATCTGCTATACCGTCAGTCCCGTCCACAGCGTGGACCGCTTCGTCGACATGGCGAAACAGCTGGAGGATTTGGGAACCGACACGCTCTGCATCAAAGACATGGCCGGGCTCTTGGCGCCGCTCGATGCCTATCACCTCATACGCCGTATCAAAGCGGCGGTAAAGGTCCCGATCCATTTGCATTCACACTACACCTCGGGGATGGCCTCGATGACCTCCCTCATGGCGATCCTGGGTGGTCTCGACATGCTGGATACATCCATCTCACCGTTAGCCGGCGGCACCTCGCATCCCTCGACGGAAACGCTGATAGCCACGTTGCGCAACACCCCATACGACACGGGACTGGACCTCGCCTCGTTCCTTCCGATCACCGAACACTTCCGCACCGTTCGCCGAAAGTACCGGCAGTTCGAAAGCGAGTTCACCGGGGTCGATGCCGAGATCCTCACCTCCCAGATTCCCGGCGGCATGCTCTCGAATCTCGCCGCGCAACTGACCGAGCAGAATGCGCTCGATCGGATGAAAGAAGTCCTGGATGAAGTGCCGCGCG
>SPAX01000110.1 GCA_005239475.1 Nitrospira sp.
ACCGGTTCATTGTGTTCCTCTTGATCTTCGGCCTGGCCGCGGCCGGACTGTGGGCCATGAAGAACACGCCGGTGGACGCCATCCCGGATCTCTCTGACACACAGGTCATCATCTATTCGAAGTGGCCGGGCCGCTCTCCCGATCTGGTCGAGGACCAGATCACCTATCCGATCGTCACCGCGCTGCTTTCCGCACCCAAAGTCACGGTCGTCCGTGGCTTCTCCGACTTCGGCTTTTCCTATGTGTACGTCCTGTTCAAGGATGGCACGGACATCTATTGGGCGCGGAGCCGCGTCCTCGAATATATGAACCAACTCGCAGGCCGGCTTCCCGACGGCGTGACGCCGCAGTTGGGACCGGATGCCACATCGGTCGGCTGGGTATTTGAGTATGCCCTGATCGATGAGACAGACCAGCACGATCTTGCAGAATTGCGCTCGTTCCAGGATTGGTATCTGCGCTATTGGCTCCTCAGCGTTGACGGCGTGGCCGAAGTCGCCGGTGTCGGCGGCTTCGTGCGCCAATATCAGATCAACCTCGATCCAACCAAAGTCCTCGCGTACAAGCTCTCGCTCCCGGACATCGTCACAACCATCCGGCAGAGTAACGAAGATGTCGGAGGGCGCGTCGTGGAATTCTCCGGCATCGAATACATGATTCGCGGCCGGGGCTATATCAAGTCGGTGGCTGACATCGAGAAGATCGCCGTCGGCGTCAATGCGAACGGGACGCCCATATTACTGCGCGACGTCGCCACGGTCCGGCTTGGCCCCGACATGCGGCGTGGGCTGGTCGAACTGGATGGGAAAGGAGAGGTGGTCGGCGGGATCGTCATCATGCGGTTCGGGGAGAATGCCCTGGCAGTCATCGAACGGATCAAGGCCAAGCTCAAAGAGCTGGAGCCTTCCATGCCCAAGGGGGTGAAAGTCGTCACGACATACGACCGTAGCGATCTGATCGGAGAGTCGATCGCCACGGCCAGTGAGAATCTCATCGAGGAACTGATTGTCGTCAGTGTGTTGATCGTCGGATTTCTGCTGCATCTCCGCTCCGCGTTGTTGCCGATTGTGACCTTGCCGTTGGCCGTGCTGATTTCGTTTATTCCGATGTATTTCATGGGCATTGGCCTGAACATCATGTCCATCGGCGGGATCATCGTGGCCATCGGTGACATGGTGGACGCGGCGATCATCATGGTGGACAACGCACACAAGCGGCTGGAGGAGTGGGCGCGCGATGGCAGCATCGGGGACCGGACTCAGGTGCTCATCGACTCGGCGAAAGAGGTCGGTCCCGCGATTTTCGCCTCACTGCTGGTGATTGCCATTGCGTTCATGCCGGTGTTCATGCTTGAGGGACAGGAAGGTCGTCTCTTCAAGCCGCTCGCCTGGACGAAGAATCTGGCCATTGCCGCGAGCGCCCTCCTCGCGATCACGCTGATTCCGGCCCTGCTGGCGCTCCTCATTCGTGGCCGTATTATCACCGAGCAACGGAATCCCGTGAGCCGTCTCTTGCAGCGAGTCTATGCGCCTATTCTACACCTGGCGTTGCAGTATCGGGTCGCCGTCGTGGTTGTGGCGCTTGGGCTGACGGTCACGATCATTCCCGCATTCCAGCGCATGGGGACGGAGTTCATGCCGCCGCTCTACGAAGGCACGATCCTCTACATGCCGACGACGCTGCCAGGGATTTCGGTCACCCAAGCCTCTATGCTGCTGCAACAGATGGACCGCAAGCTGAAAACCTTTCCGGAAGTGGAATGGGTGTTCGGCAAGTCGGGCCGGGCCGACACCTCCACCGATCCGGCTCCCTTCAGCATGATCGAGACGGTCATTGAGCTGAAACCGAAGGAACAATGGAGGCCCGGGGTCACCTATGAGAGCTTGATTGATGAGATGGATAAGGCTCTTCAATTCCCTGGCGTGACCAATTCCTGGACGATGCCCATCAAGGCCCGAACCGATATGCTGACGACCGGGATCCGGACGCCGGTGGGCATTAAGATCTTTGGACCGGATCTGAAGCAGATTGAGGAGATCGGGAAACACCTCGAAATGTCCTTAAAGGATGTCCCCGGTACGAGGAGCGTCTACGCGGAGCGGGTGGCGGGCGGCTACTTCCTCGATTTCGATATTAACCGGGAGGAGATCGCCCGCTATGGGCTGACGGTACGGGACGTCGGCCAGATCATCGAGACGGCGATCGGCGGCGAGAACATCGACACCACGATCGAAGGGCGGGAACGCTATCCAATCAATGTGCGGTATCTCCGCGAGCTGCGTGATGATCCGGAGAAACTGCGTCGGGTGTTCGTCGCAACGCCGACCGGCGTGCAGGTGCCCATCGCGCAGCTGGCCACGCTTCGGTTTACGCAAGGGCCGCCGATGATTCGCGATGAAGACGGCATGTTGACCGGATACGTGTTTGTCGATATGGCCGGCCGGGACGTCGGGGGCTATGTGGAGGATCTTAAACAGGTGGTGCGAGAGAACGTGACCATGCCTCCAGGCTACACAATCGCATGGTCCGGTCAGTACGAGTTCATGGAACGGGTCAGGGAGCGGCTGTTGATCTTTATCCCGCTGACCATCGGGATCATCTTCGTGCTGTTTTATTTCGCGTTTCGCTCTGTGGCGGAAACTCTCATGGTCATGCTGGGCGTGCCGCTCTCCCTTGTCGGCGGCATCTGGTACATGGTGTGGCTTGACTACAACATGAGCATCGCCGTGTGGGTGGGGATCATCGCCTTGGCCGGAGTGGCCGCCGAGACCAGCGCCGTGATGCTGGCCTATCTCGATGAAGCCTGCAAACGGCGCAAGGCGGCGGGAGAACTGACGACGCTGGAGGATCTCATCAACACCGTACAGGCCGGCGCCGTGGAACGCATCAGACCTATGGCCATGGCCGGCTTCGCCAATATTCTCGGCCTGATTCCGGTCATGTGGGCCACAGGGACCGGCGCGGATGTCATGAAACGCTTAGCCGCGCCGATGGTCGGGGGGGTGTTCTCGGCCATGCTCCTGACACTGTTGGTCATCCCAGCGGTCTATGTCATGTGGCGGTGGCAGAAGGAACGAAGCGAGAACCAAATCGGTGTGCCTGTGAGAACCCAACTGCAGGATGAGGATAGATNAAGGGAGCGAGTCCGAACCGCCGTCAGTGGACGTGGGAAAACCTTAATGGTAAAGATAAAAGATATGCAACCGAACGGAATGACGCGGCGTGACCTGTTGCAGCGCGTCGGAGCATTGGGACTCTGTGTCGCCATGCAACGGCTCGTGCCNGCCNATGCCTTGACGAACANCATCGTCAATCCNGGTTCACAGACACCGCTAAGCGGAGACGTNATCGATCTGACCATCAGCGAGNAGTNGTTCNNCCTTGACGGNCGAACCGNGNNNGCCATNACGATTAATGGGACCATACCAGGTCCCGTGATCCGGCTGAAAGAAGGTCAACAAGTGACCTTGCGCGTCACGAACCGCATGGAAGAAAGTACCTCGATTCACTGGCATGGATTGCTCCTGCCACCCGCCATGGACGGTGTGCCCGGCGTCAGCTTCGCAGGGATCAAGCCGGGGACCACCTTTACGTATCAGTTCCCAGTACGCCAGAGCGGCACCTATTGGTGTCATAGTCACTCGGGCGGCCAAGAGCTCTTGGGGATGTATGCGCCGCTGATCATCGATCCGATTGACCCGGAGCCGTTTCGCTACGAGCGTGATTATGTGGTGATGCTGTCTGATTGGAGCTTCGAATCACCAGAAGCGCTGCTCTCCAATCTCAAAAAACAGGGAGGCTATTATAACTTTCAGAAGCGCACGGCCAGCGAGTTCTTGACCGATGTGGGGCGCATGGGCTTGTGGCCGGCGCTGCAGAACTACTTGATGTGGGACCAGATGCGGATGGACCCCACCGATTTCGCGGACATCACTGGCTATACCTACACCTATTTGATGAACGGCCTCTCGCCAGCCGGCAACTGGACCGGGCTGTTTCGTCCGGGCGAACAGGTGCGTCTGCGTTTCATCAACGCGGCTGCTATGACCTTCTACGACGTGCGTATTCCGGGTCTCACCATGACGGTGGTGCAGGCCGATGGGCAGAATGTCCAACCTGTCGTGGTGGACGAGTTTCGCATGGGACCGGCGGAGACCTACGATGTGATTGTCGAACCAGTCGCGGATCGCGCGTACACCATCTTCGCCGAGACGATGGACCGCAGCGGCTATGCGCGCGGCACGCTTGCGACGCGAGCAGGTATGAGTGCGGAGATCCCTGCACGTCGGTCGAGACCCCTCCGCACGATGGAGGACATGGGCATGAGCATGGAAGGTATGGACATGGGGAACGTGCCTACGACCTCCCATGGTGGCGGCATGACTATGCCCGGCATGGAGCCCTCCGGCGACATGCCCCACAGGAAACCGTCTGACGACAATCCACACATGGAGCATATGCAACAGGGTCCGGAAATGCAGCCCAAGCAAGGCATGCACGAGATGCCGGCCATGGATGCGGGCGATCACAGTCGCTCACTGATTCCCGGCGCCGAGCCCGTCAAGCATAGCCCCGACGATCATGGTCCCGGCAATCAAATGGTGGCAGAGTATTCGCAGAACCGGATGGGGGAACCAGGGAGAGGACTGGAAGACAGTGATCGGCGAGTGCTGCTCTACACCGATTTGAAAAGTCTTGTACCCTACCAAGACCAGCGGGAGCCGGAGCGTGAGATTGAGCTCCATCTCACGGGCCACATGAACCGGTACATATGGTCCTTCGACGGAAAGAAGTATTCCGAAGCCCAAGAGCCGGTCCGCTTCCGCTACGGCGAGCGGCTTCGATTGACCTTTGTGAACGATACGCTGATGGAGCATCCGCTCCATCTGCACGGCATGTGGATGCATTTGGAGAATGGCGCTGGAGCTTATCTTCCGCGAAAACATACGGTGGTGGTCAAGCCGGCGGAGCGGCTGTCTGTCGCGGTCACCGCGGACGCGCTGGGCCCCTGGGCGTTTCACTGCCATCTGCTCCTCCACATGGAGGCGGGGATGTTCCGGGTCGTCGAGGTGTCGGAGCAATGAACGGAACAGGCTCTCCTGCCAGATTCTCCGCAAGCCTCCTTGCCGCCGCTTTGGGCTTCCTGTTGGGCGACGGCGTCGCCGTGACGGTCGTCGCTGCGCAACCTTCGATCGAGTTCCCCATAACTCCAATCAAGCCAATGGTGACTGATACGATCCCAAACGGAAAGGCCCCAGCAGGCGCTACCGCTTCCAAGGCCCCTCTAACCAATGGTTTTTTCGCCATGCAGGAAGGCAGGCTGTTTAAGTTTTCCCCGCCAGGAGACTGGCCTGCTCCTGTTAACGATCAGGAGCACCGTCTCTTCACGCTCGTTGACGTCCTCGAATACCGTCCAAACACAGGTGGGAGTCAAGGGCATGACGACTACCGGTGGGATGTAGAGGGCTGGTACGGCGGGGACTACAACCGACTTTGGTTCAAAAGTGAAGGACAGAAGGACACCGCCTTCAAAGCAGACTTCGACGTGGACTTTCAACTGCTGTATGGCCGGTTCATCCAGAAGCATTACGATTTTCAGATCGGCCCACGCGTCGAGACTCAAACGTTCCGCGGACGCAACGTGACCCGTGGGCTCGGCGTGATTGGGATCGAGGGACTCGTGCCGTACAATTTCGAATTCGAATCGGCTCTGTTCATTGATCAGAACGGCGCGGTGTCAGCGCGTCTGTCGTTGACGAAGGACATGTTGCTGACGCAACGACTGATCCTTCAGACCCGCTTTGAGACCAACGGTGCCATACAACGAGTCGAGGAGTTCACGACCGGCTCGGGTCTCAACAACCTTGAATTTGGGGTACGACTGCGCTATGAAATCCGGCGCGAGGTGGCTCCCTATGTCGGCATCTCCCTCGACCGGAGCTTTGGCGAGACTGCTACCCTTGTGCGCCAAGAAGGGGGCAATCCGAGTCAGATTCGATTCGCTGTGGGCGTGCGGGCGTGGTTCTGACCAGGAACAACGCC
>SPAX01000111.1 GCA_005239475.1 Nitrospira sp.
CCGAACTCAACAAACGACTGGCGCGCGACGGTCTGCTATTCGGTCCCGATCCCTCGAGCGGCGACATGTGCAAGCTCGGTGGTATGTTGGCGAACAACTCATCCGGTCCCCACACGCTGCGGTACGGCGCCGTCAAAGATAATGTGGAGGCGCTCCGTGTCTGCCTGCAGTCTGGTGAGTGGCTGGATGCCAAGGCCTATGGGCTCGACGATCCGAACTGCGCCGATCTGCTGAAGGCGCACAGTCCGCTTCAAGATTTACGGTCGCTGCTACAAGACCATGCCACGCTGATTGCGCAGAAGCGTCCGACTGTCAGCAAGAACAGTTGTGGCTACAACCTCTTCGGTCTCGTCGATGGGCTTGCGCGAGGCCGCTTCGATCTACCCAAACTCTTCGTCGGCAGCGAGGGCACGCTCGGTCTCTTCAGTGAAGCGACGATTAGACTGGTCGAGAAACCTCGCGCGACCCTCACAGCGCTCATCCATTTTCACCGATTGGAAGATGTGGGCGAGGCGGTGCCGAAGCTGCTGGGGTTGAGTCCGAGCGCGTTGGAAGTGATGGATGCCAACACGCTCAATTTGATCGGACGGGCGAAGCACGGCATCCCAGCAGACGCGGCTGCTACCCTCCTGGTGGAGTTGGATGCTGACGGGGCAGGGATTGACCTCCGAGCACAGGCCGAGCGCATGACCGAGATCTGTCGCCGTTATCGCCTCACGTCCGATCCCGTGATCGCCTTCGATCCTGAGCAGCGGGAGCAATTGTGGAAGGCCCGCAAGGCCCTCTATCCCACGCTCTATCGATTCGATCCCCGGAAGAAGCCCATCAATTTTGTCGACGACGTGGTGGTGCCGGCTGAACGGATCAGCGAACTCATTCGGTATCTGGAAGAGTTCTTCGCCGGACAGCGCGTGCCAGTCGCGATTTTCGGTCATATCGGGAATGGGAACGCCCACATCATTCCGTTACTCGACGTGAACGACCAAGACGATTTTCAGAAGATGGTGCAGGGCTATCACGAGATTCACCAAACAGTATTGGGTCGCTTCGGCGGTTCGATCTGTGGGGAGCACGGCGATGGCCGGGTGCGCGCCGAATACGTGAAGACAATGTTCGGTCCGGAGCTGTACGACCTGTTTGTGCGAGTGAAGCAGAGCTTCGATCCCTCCGGGGTGCTCAACCCCGGCATCAAGATCAGCGACCGGCCCTTCACCGACCATATCGACTATGTGCGGTTGTCGAAACCCTGCGCGACCTGCGCCAAGTGTAATGCCGTCTGCCCGGTCTACGACGTGTTTCAATCGGAAGACATGAGTTCGCGTGGCTGGTTCGAGATCGTCACCGATACGAACTATAGCTATCTCAATTCGAAGCGAGTCGTGGAGGCCTGTCTCAACTGTAAGTCCTGTCGTACCGCCTGTCCGGCCGGCGTCGATGTATCCCAGCTCATTCTGGACCGGCGCGCCGAGCACCCGAACAAGATGGCAGGTGTCATCTTTCGTTTCCATGCACAAACAGCGCAGTTCGAGCTATTCTTAAAGCTTCTCGCGAGGTATCAGTCGGTCTGGGATCGGCCTCTGATGCGGCGTTTGCTCGATCATCTGACGAAGCCGCTCATGCGTCGTCTTGCCGAGACGGCACGATTGTCACCTCAGCTTGTCCTGCCTCGACTGGCCCGGCGACATCTCCGTGATCGGTATCCAAAACTGATTCCCCAGGCTGGGCAAGCAGCTCGCTCCCCGGTGGCCTATTTCCACGGCTGCGCGGCCAACTACTTCGACGATGGGGTGGGGGATGCCGTGATCGCCGTACTGCGAAAACATGGGGTCGAGCCGGATCTGCCTCTGCAACGCTGTTCCGGGACGCCGATCGAAACCTACGGGCATCGCGCGCTGGCCAAAGAAGGGGCACGGGTCAATCTTTCGTCCATGGCCGGGTACGACAAAGTGGTAACCGGATGCGCTTCCTGCACCCTCATGCTGAAGGACTATCCCACCTTGTTCGCCGGTGAGCCGGAGCAAGCAGCGGCCAGAGCCTTGGCCAAGCGGGTCACACATATTTCGGAGTTCGTATCGCAATCGCCAGTGAAACCGGCCATGGCCAATTCGCATCCCACGAAGTGCAAGGTGGCCTATCATTCCTCCTGCCATCTGCGAGCTGCGGGAGTGACCAAGGAGCCTCGTGCGATTCTGGCAGGCTTGCCGGGCGTCGAGTATGTCGAGATGCCGGACGCCGATCGCTGTGCGGGCGGAGCCGGAACCTATCTCGTGAAGGACTTTGAGACGTCGCAGCGCATTGTCGAGCGCAAGCGGCGGGCCGTTGAACAAAGCGGCGCCGAGGTTGTGGCCACGAGTTGTCCGGCCTGTATGATTCAACTGCGCACCGGATTGCAGGGCGCAGCGGAGGTCAAGCACGTGGCTCAATTGATTCAGGAAGCCTATGAGGCAACGGACCGGTCGTAGGTCTTTCTGGTTTGTTTAGTTTGTCTCGTTTTTTTGGTTAACCGGACTAAACGAATAAACCAGATGAACCAGAAAGACCAGATGAACCAGACAAACCAAATAACGAGGTTTCAATGGTTACCGTGCTGGTCTTTGGATTGACGCTTCGCGATGCGGTTGGAGAAACAGAATTTGAGNTTGAGGTCTCGGAGCCGACCACGGTCAGGAAACTCATTGAATCAAACCAGGATCGCATAGGCCCGTTGCTTCAGTTTCTGTTAAACCGAGAAGTCATGATTGCGGTGAACAAAAAAGTGAGCGCNGAGGACACGGTGGTCAAGGACGGCGATATCGTGAAGTTATCCCACCAGTCCCGAACGTCGTATGATGGGACGAGAGACATCCCGATTTAGCAGGATGCTGAAAAAGCTCGTCAGCTTCGTTCTCGCCTCGAAAGCATCCTCAACGTAGCCCAGAGGCTACGCCTCCGGTGCTTTCATCAGCTGCGGCCTTGCTGGCGAACTTTTTGAGCATTCGGCTGGGCTACGTGACGCGCGAGACAGACGAGAAAGGCGCAATCCGAAGTTCTGAAAATCTCGAACTTCGGACCTCGAACCCTCGTGTCTCGCTCGTCCTGCTCGTCCCGCTAGTCTCGCGGGCTAAAGCCGCCGTCGTTTGGCTTTCGCCGTCGGCGGGGCCGTGAGCGGATCGTCGGGCCATGAGTGTTTGGGATAACGGCCACGGAGTTCCTTTTTTACTTCAAGGTAGGCCGACTTCCAGAAGCTGGAGAGGTCCTTCGTGATTTGGACGGGCCGACGTGCCGGTGATAGGAGATGCAGCATGACCGGAATCTTCCCATCGACGAGACGGGGCGTGTCCTTGCAGCCGAACATTTCTTGCAACCGCACAGCCAGGATGGGCAGGTCGGGCGTTTCGTACTCCACGCGCACATTCGACCCGCTCGGGACGGTCAGGTGCGTGGGGGCCCATCGTTCGAGTTGGCGTGACTGCTCCCAGGAGAGGAGCGCGTGCAACGGCTGGGTGAGATCGAGCCGCGTGACGCGGTCGAGCGTCGTCAGGCCGGATAGATAGGGCCCAAGCCAGTCGTCGAGCGTTTGTAGCAAGGCCTCGTCCGACAGATCGGGCCATCGTGACTCTTGTCCTTCGATCCGGCGTAGAAATGCCACTCGCGCCCGCCATTGACGAAGCTCAGAAGTCCAGGCCAGTTTGTCGAGTCCCGCCCGACGAATGCCCTGTAATAATGCCGCCGAAATTGTCGAAGGATCCGGCTTCCAGAGCCCCTGCTCAGACAGAATGAGCGAACCCAATCTTTGTTGTCTCGTCGCACGAACCACCTGTGTTGTGTCATCCCACGCCACCTCATCCACCACTCGAATCTGGTCTGAATAGAGGGTATCAAGATCGCGCAGCCGAACCGGCGTGGCCAGATTGATCCTGGCCCATTGCGCCCCGCCGTCCAGGTCGGCAATGACCAGGTAGTCTTCCGACATGAGCGGATCAGGGTTCGCAAAGAGAGCGCCACGGCCATTGGCCATGAGATAGCGTGCGTCATTTCCGCGTTGGCGTTGGGCGATGCGATCAGGATAGGCAAGGGCGAGCAAGAGCCCAACCTCATCGAGGCTTTCCTGCCGATTCGAGCGAGCAGATCGGGGAAGTTGTCGATGCCATAGGTTGGCCGTGCGTGTCACTCGCTGACAGGCGGCGCGGTTGACGGTCGCACCGGCAGCGTGATCGTGCTGTCCATGCAAAACATCCAAACGGAGTCGCAGATCGGCGTTGCGCCAGCCGGAGGGGCCTCGCAGAATATCTCGTTCACTGAGCAGGGCGGCGAGTTCACAGGCAAGATTGCCGAGCTGCAACGGAACAGACTTGAGCAGCATGTGAGCGAGTCGTGGATGGAGCGGTAGCTCGGCCATCTGTGTTCCGTGCGCGGTGATCTGCCCCGCTGCATCGAGTGCGCCGAGACCGGTGAGCAACTCTCTCGCCTGGGCCACAGCCCCGGCCGGTGGGGGAGTGAGCCAGGACAACTCGGCTGGATTGGTTGTGCCCCAGAGGGCTAATTCGAGCAGCAGCGGCGCCAGGTCTGCGTCGAGCATTTCCGGGGGGCGCCGCGGGGCTAATGATTGGTGCTCCGCAGAGGTCCAGAGGCGCACACAGACGCCCGGTTCGAGACGACCGGCCCGGCCACGACGTTGCTCGGCAGAATCCTGGGTGACGCGGATGGTTTCCAGTCTCGTGAGTCCCGAGCGCGGATCGAAACGAGGCACGCGCAGCAAGCCGGCATCGATGACGACGCGCACTCCATCGATCGTCAAACTGGTCTCAGCAATCGAGGTGGCCAGTACGATTTTTCTCGTGCCCGCTTGAGTCGGAGCGATCGCGCGGTCCTGTGCCTCTTGCGGCAGGTCGCCATGGAGCGGCGCGATGAGGATCTGCGAACCCAAATTCAGATCAAGAAGCTTTCGTTCGACGCGGCGGATTTCTGCCATGCCTGGCAGAAAGACCAAGAGACTGCCTTGGCCCTGTGCGAGCGAGCGCTTGATTGATTGTACGACTGCCACATCGAGATGGCCGGAGAGCGGCTGGTCGAGGTAACGTGTTTCGACGGGGAAGAGCCGGCCGTCGCAAGCGATCACCGGCGCCTGGCCCAAGAGGTCTGCGACTGGCCCACAATCCAACGTGGCCGACATTATGAGCAGGCGGAGATCCGGGCGAAAGAGCCGTTGCGCTTCGAGACAGAGGGCCAGGCCTGTATCGGCCTGCAGGCTCCGTTCGTGGAATTCATCGAAGAGGACGATCGCGTAAGCGCTGAGCGCAGGATCGTGCTGGAGCAGACGACCGAGGATGCCTTCCGTGACCACTTCAATTCTGGTCTTGGGCCCCACCTTCGTATCGAGCCGCATGCGGTAACCGACCGTTCCACCGACCGATTCACCCAGCGTAGCTGCCATGCGATAAGCCGCCGCGCGTGCTGCGAGCCGCCGCGGTTCCAGCATGAGCAGCGTCTTTCCGTCAAGCCAGGGAGCATCGAGCAAGGCCAGCGGCACCCGCGTCGTTTTACCGGCGCCAGGCGCCGCGGTCAGCAGCGCATTGCGTCCCTCTGCCAGCGTGCGACGCAGTGCCGGGAGCACATCTTCTATTGGCAGTGTGGACATGATAGGGTTCAAACGCCGTAAGACCTACTAAGACCAGGAACCCTTCCTGATTCAACTCAGAGGAAGATGAGCTTGCACAAGGCCGCACCCGCTATCATCGCATACATCAGTCCGTTTCAACTGGTGT
>SPAX01000112.1 GCA_005239475.1 Nitrospira sp.
CAGAACGCGCACGATGAAGCTGTGCTCGTTCGATGCGCGCAGTAAAGGGCAGCCTCGGCCACTCCCCTAAAGAGTGGTAGAGAGAATTGGAAGGGCCTTGCTGGACGGTCTTTTTGAGCATCCTGCGAGAGTCTTCTTTTGTTGCGCTAACCATGCGGACTGTCGAAGATTTAGCGCGCTATAATAGTTTTCACGCAGCCTGCTAGGCCTACGGAACCAGGAACTGAAGTTTCGATCCCCGCTGCAACTTCAAAGTTTCAGCTCGGCCCCCCGCGAGCTCCAAGACATAAAGCGCACCCTCGTTTGGTCGATATTGTGGGCAGCTGTCGTCCGTTCTCGTACAGATCGGGACACTTTGTTCCATATGGATGATCTGCTTTTTTTCATTCATCCAGATGAGATCGAGCGGGATCTTTGTGCTCTTCATCCAGAACACCCAGGCCTGCGCCTGCGAGAACGTAAAGAGCATGCCGCGGTCGGCGCCTAAATGCTCGCGGTACATCAATCCCTCCGCACGCTTTTGAGGCGTGTCGGCCAATTCTGCATAGATGATCGTGCCACCCGGGAGGGTAATCTGGATCAGCCCTGGCATGGCCGGATCGGTTCCCGCTTTCGTACAGCAGGGGAAGGACAGGAGGAGGATGAAAAAAAGCGCAAGTGATTGGCGTCGTTGCACGGCGGCATCCTAATCGGCTCACTGGAGACGAGTCAAGCCGGCGGCTGCGTGCGAGGCAGGGGATCGTTGGCGATTCTGGCTAGCCCGCATTATCCATGACGGTTCGTCGCGAAATCGCTGAGCCGCGTCGCGAGACCGCTGGCCGAAGGCTCGTCGTAGCAGCGGATCGGCGATTGCAGCAGAAGCGCTCGTGAATAATGCGGGCTAAGGGTGCCTTGCAATCGCGCTGTTGCCTATGCCATCCTCGGCTTGCAAAAGTACGAGAGGGGAGCATGAAAGAGACGCGGAAAGTGCATTACGTGAAAGGCGTGTTCGTTTGCCCGAAGTGCCGGCAGTCGTATGTGCAAGAAAAGTGGATCGAAGAATGGCGGGTTCGCTGTCACAAGTGCGACTATCGCGGAACGTTGACGGAAGTCTCCGTTGAAGAACGGATGGAAGAAGAAATAGTCCGTCGTTGAACCGGCGCCAATCCTGCGCGCGTTTCCTTCTCTCTGTGAGTCGATGTTTTTATCTCTCACCTCTATTACACGACTCCGCCTCATTGGTTCTCTAATTCTGTGCACCCTTCTGCTGGGGCTGACTACCGGCTCTGGCGAGGCATTCGCCGACGAGCCGGCCCCGCTGGTGAAGGTGCTCGTGACCTACCATTCGCTCTCCGGCAATACCGAACGTATGGCTGAAGCGGTGGTTGATGGCGTGAAGAGCGTTCCCGGCACCGAGGCGCTGTTGAAACGAGTCGGCCAGGTGACGGCGGACGATTTATTCTCCGCCGATGCGGTCGTGGTTGGATCTCCGGTTTATTGGTCGAACATGTCGGGCGAGGTGAAAACCTTCTTCGATAACTGGCAGTTTAAATTCGGTGTGTTTCCAGATTTCAAGATGAAAAATAAGATTGGCGCGGCCTTTGCCACGGGTGGCCAGGTGTCGAGTGGGAAGGAAGTGACGATGTTGACGATCCTTGCCGCGATGCTGGGGAATCAGATGATCGTCGTCAGTGGGGGCGGGGCTTTCGGTGCGTCTGCGACAACCGAGGGAGACAGCCCCGGCATCGACAAGAAGGAGATGGCCGATGCCAAGGCATTAGGCCGGCGCGTGGCCGAAGTCGCGGTAATCATGCTGCGAGGCTCTTCTCGCTAGCAGGCTGTTGAAAAAGCCGCTCTTCTCACCCGCCCAACCCCGGCGCGCCGAGACGCACCTTTCCCCGGGCGGCGTTCTCGCATCGCTCCCAAGAACGTAAAAGGTAAGACGTGAAAGGTGAAACGTGAAACGTAGGATTACCGAATGCTCTTCCTCCGAAACCTTTCACGTTTAACGATTCACGTTTCACGGATCGCCGGTCGGTCTTTTTGAACAGCCTGCTGGTCTTGAGGGGTCGGCTGGAACTTCATTCTACCCTGTGTCGCGCTAGGTCGAAATTAGTTTTCCAACTCCCCGCTAATCAGGGTTCATTCCTTCCTGCAAGCATGCNTCTTCTCTCTTGCCATTTTTTCAATCAATACGATCGGCGANGGCCTACGCGCCTGNGGACATGAGATGGTCCTCGTCGATGGCGCGTGGATCTGTATCGCAGCAGTCTTGCAGGACGGGTGGGGGAGAAGNNTTTAGCTTCGCACGCCGTTGGGGGAAGGCCTTTGGTGCGTACTCGTCGCGATGTGCACNAACTCATGAATATTCTTTAAGCAGCGACCGCAGCATCCTGCCTCTTTCAGTCCGAANTTCGCTTTGAGTTGGCAAGGCATGACGATGCCGGCCTGTCCTGCTTCACGGACATCCGAATCGGTAATTCCTTTGCAGAGGCAGAGGTACATGGGCTNTATTCCTTAGTGTCGAGNAGGGNCCTCGTTCGCAGTAACGATTATGATAACNGTTATCANTTATNTNCATAATACGCNTCGGCNCTCCCTCTGTCAAGAGGGGANGGGTGTACAGGGGTGGTGTGGGAGAGTGGAATGACTAAGGTGCTTGGAAAGTAAGGTATTTAGAGCGTTTGCTCCAGCTGATCGACCATCTCGCGGATCGTGTCGAACCCCGATTGCCAAAAATCTTCAGACGCCATATCGACTCCAATCTTGGCGAGAATCGCCTGCGGCGCCTCCGACCCGCCGGTACTTAGCAGATCGAGATATTTGGGCACGAACGCTGCCCCTTCTTTCTGATACATCCGGTAAAGGGCAAGGACCAATAAGTTGCCGAAGCTGTAGGCGTAGCAATAGAAGGGGCTGGCAAAGATGTGTGGAATGGTTAGCCATTCCCATTGAAATTCATTCGGAACCTTGATGCCTTTTCCGAACTGCTGTCGCACCTCGGCCAGATAAGTTCTGGCTAGATCTTTCACGGTCGCACCCTGGGCGATCATTTCGTGGGCTTGATTCTCGAAATGAACGAAATAAGCTTGCCGAAGGACCGTGGCGTAGATGTCATCCAGTTGGTTGAGCAGGAGACCCTGCCTCACCTTCTTGTCCCGCTCCTGATTCATGAGGGCATCGGACAGGATGCGCTCCCCAAACACCGACGCTGTTTCCGCCAGTGGTAGGGTGGAATGGAAGGTAAAGATGGAATGATGCGACGCCAGCATACCGTGGACGGCATGGCCGAGTTCATGGGCCATCGTTGCAATATCGCGTACCTCGCCGGTGAAGTTCAGCAGCACGTAAGGGGTCATGCCTGGGACGACGCTGTAACAATAGGCGCCCCCGATTTTCCCGGGCCTCGTACGCGCGTCGATATGGCGTTCATGAAGCACCCGTTCCGCCAACTCAGCTAATTGCGGAGAGAATCCTCGATAGGCGTCCAACACCATTCGGATGGCATCCTGATAGCGGTAGGATTTCTGCTCCGTACGATGCGGCGCATAGATGTGATAGCGGCTCATCGGCTTGATCTTGCACAGGCGCGCCTTGATGTGGAAATAGTCCTGGAAGATTCCCGCGTTTTTCTGACAGACCTTCAGGAGCGATGCCACGGCTTCATCTGGAATGTCGTTTCCGAGGTTGCGGGTGGCAATCGGGGAGGCGAACCGGCGCAGTTGAAGATTCTCCGCTTTCCAGTCGTTGACCAAGATCTTGTAGATTTCGCCCAGCAGATCGTGCTGATCGGCGTAGACACGGTATAGCTCTCGATAGGCAGCTTCACGCAGGCGTCCTTGTGCATGGCGGAGATAGGACGTCAGTCCCTCGCGCGTCATCGTCTTCCGTTTGCCTTTGACAGTGAGCGTGAATGAGAAGCCGTTCGTCACGACGTCGTACAGCGAATGGACTGCGCTGTGACCCGTGATGTTCTTGATGTTGATGATCTTCTCTTCCGGCTCAGACAGCGTGTGAGGCTTGAACCGGCGAATGGATTCGAGGTGATACTGGAGCGTGCCCGTCCCGGCCATCAGCCGGCGCGCATTGTCCTCATCGACGCTTTGCCACCACAGGTCGAAAAAGACCAGTCGGTTCTGGAGTGCCGTGAGCCGCTCCTCGACCTTGGTCTTAAAGGAACGCGCGGCGAGGTGTTTTGTATTCTCGGAGAACCAGAGGTAGGCATAGGCGCTGATCCTGGACGACGCAGCCGCGATGTCTTCACTGAGAGTCAGTAGCGGGTGGAAGATTGATATCGGCATGTTCGGACTGAGTTGGGCACGCGCAGATTCAAATATCGCGACCTTGGATTCGATCCCTCCCAAGAGGGTCTCGAACCGCTGAACCGGATTCTCTGCTAAATGTGAGAGATCCCAGCGCTCGGAATAGGGACGGATCTGTTGTTTTGGTGAAAAGGTGTTGTGTGAAATCGAAGTATTCCGGCTGATCTTCACAGGCATAGGTCGCATCTTCTTCGTCTCGCCTCCATGCATCATGCGGGCTGGGCTTACCCAGCTATGATCATATCACTCCCGTCTATCCTGGCGGAAAAATTTTCTCTTGATTGAGACGAGGAGAAACCTTCCATCTGCTGTGGCATTCTCGGTATGATGCGCCAAGAATCACGGGAGACCTCATGACCGACCAAGAACTCAATCGGGCAGTCCAATATGTCACCGCCAGCACGTCCTATGGACGCGACACGGTGGCAGATATCCTCACGACGGGGCTAGGCGAAATGGCTTCGCTGGCCACGCAATCGTCGGAGCGATTCGAGCGGGAGGTACTGTTGGAATACGTCTGCCAATGGACCATCAAACGTACGGGCCAACCGGAGCCGTTAGTCAGGGAGATCCTAGGCTGCGCGAGCCGCTGGCTCGATGAAGTGTACGAGGAAATTGCCAAGCGCCAGCAGGAAGCCCACGGCCTTGCATCCGATGATGATGACGAAGGAGCGGAGCCGGTCTAACGAACGTTGGTCGCGAAGCGTGAAGCGTGAAACGTGAGGAGTGACTGGTTGCTCTGGTTTGTTTGGTCTCTCTCGTGTATTTGGTTGAACCAAACTCACCGGATAAACCAGAGAAACCAGATGAACTGGATAGACCGTAAACGAAGCGGACGAACTTTTTGAGCATCCTGCGGGAGTGTTTCACTGTTGTGCCACGGATGAGGACCATCGAAGTTCTAGTGTGGCAATATAGTTTTCCCGCAGCCTGCTAGTAGTCCGCGTTCGTGCAGCGCTGTTCGTCAAGGCTCTCAACCCTGGAGCTGGTGGACCGAACCAAACACCAACGGGGCTGCTCACACGGCTGGCTGCTGATTCAGGATCCTAGCGCGTTGGCTGCACGCACTGAGCGACAGGAAAAGGCGTTCTTGCAGATTGTGTGAAGTGAGCAATGTGTGAAACTAATCGGTGAAGTGTCAATTCCTAGGCGGGCAGCGAGCTTTTGAGTAGTCCGAAATTCTTCGTCACCACCTCGTCGCCGTTTTGAAATACATACGTTACGATCTCTTGCGAGCGTTGTAAATGTCGCCCCCAGCTTGCTTGTAGCGCTGAAAGACAGCCACAGCCTCATCCCGGCATAGATCACGACTCACGTCGATCCCTCGTTTCTTGAGCGCCGTCACCCAGTTCTTCGGCTTCGGACCTTCATCGAACCCGATCGCCTCCGCATC
>SPAX01000113.1:0-3067 GCA_005239475.1 Nitrospira sp.
TCAAAACTGAGAACTGAGAACTCAGAACTTGGGCAGTACTGCCCTGTGTCACTGCCCGAGATACCAGCCAATCCCATACCGCTCCAAGAAACCGGTGATCATCGTGAGGGTATTGGCATAAATCATGACGCCCACGACGATCAGCAACACCCCGCTCACAGTGGAGACGCCCCACAAATACAGACGCGCCTTTTTGAAATAGGTGAGGAACCGATCCACTCCAAGCGCCGTGAGAAACAACGGCAACCCCAATCCCAACGAATAGCTCGTCAGCAACAGCACCCCGTTCAGCATCGAGTCGGTGGTGCTGGCATACAACAAGATCGTCCCGAGCACCGGCCCGACGCAAGGAGTCCACCCGGCGGCAAACGCCACGCCGATCAAGACCGATCCCACATACCCGACTGGACGATTTCTGAATTGGAATCGATGCTCCATTTTCAGAAAATTGATATTCAAGATCCCCAATAGATAGAGGCCGAAGATGACGATCAGGATCCCGCCGATCCGCCGGATGTAATCTTGATAGGTAATGAACGCCTGCCCGATGAAGCTGGCCGACGCGCCGAAAGACACAAATACGGCTGAAAATCCGGCGATAAACAACAGGGCGTTGACGACAATGGTTTTCTTGAACTTCGATCGCACCGTCGAGTCGGTGAGTTGTTCGATGGATAACCCAGTGATGTACGAAATGTAGGAGGGAACCAGTGGGAGCACGCAGGGCGAGACGAACGACAGTAAGCCGGCCGAAAAGGCCGCCAAGAGAGAGATATTCGTGATCGATTGCGACATGGGCTAAGATTTCATCAACATCTGCACAAGCTGCTGCGCTTCGGAAGCTCCCCAGTCACGCGCGCCGAAAATCTGATGGCGGACAACCCCTTGTCGATCGACCATGAAAGTCATCGGAAGGCTCCGAGCTCCATAGGTCAATCCTACTCGATAGTCGGCATCGTGNAGGATGGGAAACGTCAAGTGGTTCTCTTGCTGAAACGGTCTGGTGACCGCCACNCCTTGTGCGTCGGTAGACACGGCGAGAATCTCAAAATCTTTCCGCGAAAATGTCCGGTAGAGCTCTTCCATCGCCGGCATCTCCACCCGGCAGGGGCCGCACCANGTGGCCCAAAAATTCAGCAGCACCACTTTGCCACGCAAGTCCGAAAGCGTCACGAGACGNCCTTGCAAATCCCGGAGCTGGAAGTTCGGCGCCGGCTCACCCAGCTTGACGGCGTTAGGTCTAGCGACCGGCAGCATATCCGNCGCCGCAGCACCGCCCAAGCCTCCAACCGTGGCCATCAGACAGAGGACCGTTCCAGNAATCNCGAGCCTCATCACCTACTTCGCTCCGTGATCCGATTGCTGAGCGTCCGCCACCTTGGGCGTGACATGGNACACTTCCATCGGCGGCATTGCCCCANAGCAGNGCTTNCATCGGATCGNTTCAAAGTCCAGAANGTGCCACCTTGCCTCGAAAGTCCAAGANCTGCTGGGATTTGTCNTTCAGATTCAGTGAGGGCAGAATCCTGCGCCNTCTTTCCCGCAACCACACGATCAGCNACCAGATTTCCTTGAGATCCNAGATCCAATANCCACCCCGGAAANAATTGGCANCCTCGCCCCGAGAATGTNNCCGCAGGCCAGTAGGGGGAATCCGNCCGTGATCGNGTTGTAGCTTAACTCGTCAATAGAGGCGAGAACCNCAGAANNTNATTATCTTACAAGNGCCAGAAAATGGGTGTCAAGCAAGCCGGNGCNTCAGCANCCCNGACGNACCCCCNTACCTTNNNAGGAATGGACAANATAGGACNCATTCNNNTACTATCNCACGGANTNANCCNTTTGTCCGATTACCGATCACCNNAACCCAGAGGGGCTAATGCGACATAACTATCTGTTTACGTCTGAGTCTGTCACGGAAGGACATCCGGATAAGATCGCCGACCAGATCTCCGACGGAATCCTCGACGCGCTCATCGCCAAAGACAAGTATTCCCGGGTNGCCTGCGAGACGATTCTGACTACTGGAATTGCCTTCGTGGCCGGTGAAATCTCCACCAAGGCCTACGTCGAGATTCCGGATATCATTCGCGANGTCATCAAGGATGTCGGCTACTGCGACGCCTCNTGGGGATTCGACTACCACACCTGTTCCGTCCTCACCGCCATTCACCAGCAGTCGNGCGANATCTCCATGGGCGTNGATTCCGGCGGTGCCGGCGACCAGGGNCTGATGTTCGGCTATGCGACCAACGAGACGACTGAACTCATGCCGATGCCGATCNTCCTCGCACATCGGCTCACCAAGCGGNTGGCAGAAGTCNGGAAAAAGAACATCCTGCCNTGGGTNNGNCCCGATGGNAAATCNCAAGTGACCGTGGANTACCGGAANGGAAAACCGGTGCGGATCGACACCATCGTCGTNTCGACNCAACACAGCCCCGANGTGACGAACAAGCAGATCGAGCNCGACATNATGGAGAAAGTCATCAGGCCCATGATGCCGAAAGGGCTCTACGACCCGGCAAGCGTGAAACACCACATCAATCCCACCGGCCGCTTCGTGGTCGGCGGTCCGATGGGCGACACNGGACTNACGGGCCGCAAGATCATCGTCGANACCTATGGCGGTCACGGCAGNCATGGCGGCGGCTGCTTCTCCGGCAAGGATCCCACGAAAGTGGACCGGTCGGCNTCNTACATGGCCCGCTACATCGCGAAGAACATCGTCGCNGCCGGGTTGGCCCAAAANTGCGAAGTNCAGCTCGCNTATGCGATCGGCGTGGCNGATCCNGTCTCGGTGCTGGTCGACACNAAGGANACGGAAAAGGTGGCNGTCGANAATCTGGATAAGCTCGTGCGGAAACACTTCCCCNTGACCCCNCGCGGCATCATCGACTACCTCAAGCTCCGCCGACCGATCTTCAGAAAGACCGCATCGTACGGGCACTTCGGTCGGAGCGANCCGGAGTTCACCTGGGAAAAGACCGACAAGGCNANAATCTTGCGCAGAGACGCAGGNCTGTANTNNAANNCTNNGNNCNNGNNTANNNGNANGNNNACNNNG
>SPAX01000113.1:3082-5363 GCA_005239475.1 Nitrospira sp.
CNNNNTTNNGNNNTNCNNTNANCCNNNACNCNTAACNTNNNNCNNCNNNTNNACGAGGAGGNNNTCNGTGGAATACGATGTGAANGATATNAAGTTNGCAGACCAGGGCAAACTCAAGATCGAATGGGCCGAAGCCACCATGCCGGTGCTGCGCCTCATCAAGAAACGGTTTCAGCGAGAGAAGCCNTTCGCNGGGCTCCGCGTCACGGCCTGCCTCCACGTGACGACCGAAACCGCCAATCTGATGAAAACACTCCAGGCCGGNGGAGCCGATGTCNGGCTCTGCGCCTCCAATCCGCTCAGCACGCAGGATGAAATCGCGGCGGCGCTCGTCAAACATGACGGCATTCCGACCTTCGCGATCAAAGGCGAAGACAGCAAGACCTACTACAAGCACATCCAATCGGCGATCGCCCACAAGCCGCAAATCACGATGGACGACGGGGCCGATGTCGTCTCGCTGATCCATTCCAAGCGCAAAGACTTGCTCAAACACGTGATCGGCGGCACGGAAGAAACCACCACCGGCGTCATCCGACTCCGCAGCATGGCCGAGAAGAAAGTGCTGAAGTTCCCGGTGATCTCCGTCAACGACGCCGACACCAAGCACCTGTTCGACAACCGCTACGGGACCGGCCAGAGCACGATCGACGGCATCATCCGCGCGACGAACCGATTGATCTGCGGCACCACCTTCGTCGTCGCCGGCTATGGCTGGTGCGGACGCGGGATCGCGATGCGCGCCAAGGGCATGGGCGCCGACGTCGTCGTCACCGAGATCGATCCGGTCAAGGCGATTGAAGCAGTGATGGACGGGTTTCGCGTCATGCCGATGGACCAGGCCGCACTGGTGGGAGATTTCTTCGTCACGGTCACCGGCAACCTCAAAGTCATCCGCGGTGAGCACTTCGCCGAG
Source organism: Nitrospira sp. (assembly GCA_005239475.1). Taxonomy (GTDB): domain Bacteria; phylum Nitrospirota; class Nitrospiria; order Nitrospirales; family Nitrospiraceae; genus Palsa-1315. The sequence continues at coordinate 3,999 of SPAX01000113.1, forward strand.
ATGAAAGAAGGGGCCATCGTCTGCAACTCAGGCCACTTCAACGTCGAGCTGGATATTCCCGCCTTGGAGAAACTGAGCCGCAAGAAGCGACTCATCAGACCGGGCGTCGAGCAATTCACGCTGAAGACAGGCCATCGGGTCAGTCTGCTCGGCGAGGGGCGGCTCGTGAACCTGGCGATGGCCGAGGGCCACCCCTCCAGCGTCATGGACATGAGCTTCGCCAACCAGGCACTCGGTGCAGAGTACTTGGTGAAGAACTACAAGAAGCTGGAGAAGAAGGTCTATCCGGTCCCGCAGGTGATCGACAAAGAAATCGCCCGTCTCAAACTCGCCGGCATGGGGATGAAGATTGATGCGCTGACGAAGGAGCAAGTAAAATATCTCGCGTCGTGGGAGATGGGGACCTAGCAGGATGCTGAAAATGACCCCCAGCGTCGTTCTCAGTCGCCGAGCTCCCTGCGGCCTAGCCGGGATGCCATTTTGAGCATCCTGTGTAGTCAGCCTCGATTCAGACGGTGCTCGTCCCATGCGCATAATTTGAGAAACGAAAAGGCCACCGTTTCCGGTGGCCTTTTTGTATCAATTGCTTATTTCTGTCTCGACCTAACCTCGCTAGTGTTGAATGGTGCGATCGACCAGCGGTTTAGGAAACCGTTTCCACGACCCTCTTCCAGCCTATCCAGCCTCACTCAGGCCTACTCCAACCAAGGTTTACTCAACTACCAACTTTGGCTGGAGTAGGCTGGAATGAGTTGGAGTGAGGTGGAGTTGAGCACAAAATGAGCACAATCGACTGGGCGAGCTTCGCAACTCCTGCTTAACCGACACTTCGACAACCATCATCTATCCCTGGAAAAGAGTTGGTCGTAAGTCGGATCCGCGTGTTCCCATGTCACATCGCATTCAATAAGGTACTTGCGCACTGGTTCTAGTTCGACATGTGGTGGAATGTTGACAGATATGTACTTTCGATTGGCACCTTCATAGCTACAACCCAGCGCGATAAGACGTTGGACGATTCCGTCTGATCTGTTACCAGGTTCGATTGGTGGATCGAACACAACACGCACCGTGCGGTTACCGGACTTGGAGACGAGATGATGAAACGTGGGATGGCCTTCCTCTGAGTTGAAAGGTGCAGATACCACATCTGCCCATGAAACCCCATAAGCGTAAAACGGCGAATTATCCAGCTTGTAGTTATCACTTTCTATATGAGTGGCCCAGAGTGTCTCCACTTCTGTCGTGCCATCTTGATTAGGCACGCGAAAAAGCACTTTGGCATTTGGAGGTGTGGAATCGCTCATAGGGCATTACCGGGAAGATAGGACGCTGTTATGGGGGCCCGTAGGCCCTTCTTATGTT
>SPAX01000114.1 GCA_005239475.1 Nitrospira sp.
AAGTCGGTCTGGCTCCTGATCGCTATCTGAATCGGCGGATGGATAAAGCCTTGAGCGGAGGGGAGCGCCATCGAATCGAATTGGCCTCAGTCTTGTCCATAAAACCCAAACTCGCCGTCCTCGATGAGCCGGCGGCGGGGATCGACCTGCTCTCGATCAATCACATTATCGACATCATCCGCGCCCTGAAAGCAGCCGGGGGGTCGGTCCTCTTGATCACGCACCAGGAAGAGGTCGCGCTCATCGCCGATCGGGCCTCGCAGCTCTGCGCCGGGCGCATCATTTTCTCCGGCAGTCCGCACGAAGCCGTCGATCATTTCCGCGGGCGGGCTTGCGTCCGTTGTGATGGAGAGCTGTGTGACTATGTCCGACCTTGAGGAACTGAGGCGGACCTTGCCGATGGTCGGAGCTGAACCGGCCATCCTCGACGATACGCGCATTGCCCATGTCGTGGCGCACGGGCATCGCATCCTCAGCCATCGAACAGTTCCCGGCCTCCGCGTAGACTTGGAGGAAACACCGGACGCCATCGTAGGAAAACTGATTGTTGAGGCGGGCGCGCAGATCGCTCAGCCGATCCACATGTGTTTCGGCCTAGCCCACCCCACCGGGGTGCAGCAGGTCAAGATTGACCTTCAAATAGGCGAAGGGGCACAGGCGCGCGTGCTGTCCCACTGTCTCTTTCCCTTCGCGCAAGCGGCGGAACATCGCATGCAGGCAATCATGGAGATCGGACCAGGCGCGTCGTTGACCTACACCGAAGGCCACTACCATGGCCCCCATGGCGGCATGCAGGTCCTGCCACACGCAACGATCAAGATCGGCAAAGGCGCCCGGTATTTTTCAGACTTCTCTTTACTCTCCGGCTCCGTGGGGAACCTCGACATCGACTATCTCGTCGAAGTGGAGGAAGAGGGCATCGCCGAACTCAGCGCGAAGATCTTCGCGCACAAGACCGACTACATCATCCTGAAAGAAGCCGTCATGCTCCGGGGGGAGCGCTCACGCGGCCTCATCAAGACCCGTGTGGTGCTGGAGGGCCAGGCGCAGGCCGAAATTACCGGCATCACCGAAGCCTATGCCAAAGGCGCGAGGGGCCACGTGGATTGCATGGAGATCGTGCAGGGCCAGGCAAAGGCCAGCGCGATTCCCATCGTGAGGGTCTTTCATCCGGAGGCGAAGGTCACGCACGAAGCGGCCATCGGGAGCGTGGATAAGAAAGAACTCGAAACCTTGATGGCGAGAGGGCTTAGCCCTGAGCACGCGGTCGAGATGATCGTGAGCGGGATTCTGCGGTGAGTTCGAAGCACATAGAAACCTCATAGTGACTAGGTTATAAGGAGACGCTCTCAATGATCACCTCAATCGCCTTCACGGTCTATCCGGTCTCGAACATGGAGCGAGCTCGAGCCTTCTATGAACATGTGCTTGGCTTACACGTGAGTTACCACTATCAAGACGTTTGGGTGGAGTACGACATCGGCGATTCGACCTTCGCCATCACGACGACGGAGATGGGCCATACTCCCGGAGCAAAGGGAGCCGTCGTGGCGTTTGAGGTGTCAGACTTCGATGCCTTCGTACACAAGATGAAGGAGCGGGCTGTGTCGTTCATCACGGAAGCGTTCGACACGCCCGTCTGTCGGATGGCGGTGATCGAGGATCCAGACGGGAATCACATTACCATTCACAAGCGGCACGCGTGAGTGCCTGGTGAAGAACCCGCACATCGCCACACTCGCCTTAGGTTAGGTGAACTGCTTGAGCAGCACAGGTCGTCGGCGGGCGCCCCATCGTCCCGGCTTCGCTTCGAAGACTCCGGCACAAGGAGCCTCGCAGAAACGGCATTTCCCATCCGCCGTCAGGTTCCACTCGCTCAGTTCATACCAGTCACGTCCGATAAGTATCTGCCCGCACTGATGACAGTAGGTGCTCCCCCCTGGCAGGTCAGAGACGTTGCCAGTATAGGCATAGCGGACGCCGTTCTTTATCGCGATATTGCGGGCCATGGTCAGGGTGGCAGTCGGCGTGTGTGGGATCTCCCGCATCTTCCAATCTGAATGAAAGGCTGTGAAATGCATCGGAACGTCCGGCCCGAGCTGCTCGACCACCCACTGCGTCAGGGCCTCGATTTCCTGCTCGGAATCGTTTTCTCCTGGGATGAGCAACGTCGTGATCTCGAACCAGACCTTGGTCTGGTGTTTGAGATAGATGAGCGTCTCCAGCACCGGTTGGAGATGGGACCCGGTGACCTGATGATAGAACCGCTCGGTGAAGGATTTGAGGTCCACATTGGCGGCATCCATGTACCGGTAGAACTCGGCCCTGGGTTCGTCGCAGACATAGCCTGCCGTCACCGCTACGGACTTGATGCCTCGTTCACGACAGGCTTGCGCCACATCAATCGCGTATTCGTGAAAGATGACCGGATCGTTATAGGTGTAGGCCACGCTCCGACAACCGAGTTCCGATGCAGCCCGAGCAATCGTCTCGGGCGAGGCTTCGTCAGCCAAGATATCCATTTCGCGCGACTTGCTCATGTCCCAGTTCTGGCAGAACTTGCAGGCCAGATTACATCCTGCCGTCCCGAATGACAGGACCGGCGTGCCGGGCAAAAAATGATTCAACGGCTTTTTCTCGATCGGGTCCACGCAGAAGCCGCTGGAGCGCCCGTACGTGGCCAGGACGATCTGATCCTGCCGGCGTTCACGCACAAAGCACAGGCCCTGCTGCTCCTCTTGGAGCTTGCAGAACCGGGGACAGAGGTCGCACTGGATACGGCCGTCATCCAGCTTGTGCCAGTACTTGGTGGGAAATCCGGTTGGCAAATTCATCGTGGCTTTCTTTAAGCGGCTCTATGCCTGGGTCATCATATCTATCCGACTCAGACCGACCGCTTCTTCAGTCCTCAGGGCCGGGGCGTCAACGGGGTGGCTATCATCACATGCAACCTGTCAATCGACATCGCACTATCAAGTGGCGGAAGCCAGGTCTTCGGGAGAGGAGGAGAACAACCGCTCAGTGCGACAGTGGCGCTCAGAAGACAGGCGACGATCACAGGACGAATAAGCCGATTGTTCGCCATGGAAGATGCTCCTTGCAACAGATTTAATGCTCGCTGATATCCGCTGTTCGTGCAGGATAAAATAATTGATGGAGTCTTTCGATGCACAGAACGTTCCTTCGCCGGTCTTCTTCGCCGATGCCATGCTCGGCAGGCTGGCCCGCTGGCTCCGGATACTCGGATACGATACGGCCTACGACAAGATCATTTCCGACGAATCGTTGATCTCGCGTGTTTTGACAGAACAGCGGTGGCTCCTCACCAGGGATAGTTACCTCGTCCAACGCAAGGTCCTTCGAGGTCGCCACACTCTCATCGCCAGCGACCATCTGCAGGAGCAGCTCCGGCAACTCCGGTCGGAGCTGCTCCTTGATCTTGACCTCAGTGAAAAAACCGCAAGCCGCTGTGCGTCATGCAACAACATCCTAAAACCGATCGCTCATAAGGAAGCCGCGCTCACAGTCCCGGCCTATGTCGCAAGCTTGCATCCCCGGTTCGTGCAATGCCCGAACTGCGGACGGATCTACTGGCCCGGTACCCATTGGACACATATGCTCGCTCGCCTTCAAGAACTGAGGGCCTCATGAGAGTGGGCTACCTGCCGTTGATCCTCTTCCTGATACTGCTCGCCCTCCTCCCGCTCGTGTTCGGGCAACTGTTCACAACCGCCTTGATGAAGCTTCGGCTGGAGCCCTCAACCGCGATCCGCCCTTGTCATGGGAGTGCTGGATCCCCTCATCGGCGCCGATCTACTCCACCTTCGTGACATCGAGGCACTTGAGACCGGAATCGCCAGTATCGGAGGCGCCGACACGTTCGATGGCATTGTCCTCTCCGGCATCGTCGCGGCCTATTTAGTCTGAATCAACAGGCCAGGCGAGGGGCGCGAAGCTAAGGGCTAGAGAAAACAGTCATGCTTCAGATCGGAAGCCTTCGCCACTTGCCTCTGGCCGCGCGCCCCTTGCCTAACACTCTGAACTTGTAGCAGCCGTGCTCATGAATAATGTGGATTAGGACGCCTTAATCGCGCACATACCATCGTGAACCACAGCCCTGCTGTCGAAAGCCTTGCGCTTGGCTGTATGGTTTCCCGAGAGAACAAGACTACACGTGGTCTTCTGGCTTCTTATCATAAGAGCCCCCAGATGCTTTTCGATTGCTCGCCCGGTGGGTGGTAATCCTGAAGCAGCCCCAGTGCGGCACACTCGTCTTCCCCTGTGCCCGGCCAGATCTTCAACTGTTCTCCGGATGGCACCGTGATGGAATGAATGTAGTCCCATACGGCCCCATCACTCAACACGACAAACGTCCATCCGTTGCTGGTCCGATACTGAACGTCGCCGAGCAGGATATCGCCGGCAATCAACTCAATTGTGCTCGTGCCCTCCTCAATCCTGTGCAACTCCTGTAAGGCCGCCTCATACACCTCTTCCTTTGTCATGCGTGTTCTCCTCAGCTGCCAACAGACCTGCCTGCACCTCACTGCACCGCGATCGTCCCCATCCCGTCTTGAAAGCCCACCGCAGTTCCGAACGTAGCACACTTGGCTTGCATCGTTCTTTCCAAGAATACGATCTCGTTGTCCTTCGCCAGCCGGACATACAAGTCTTCAATGCGCACGGGATGGAGAACGATACGCACGATGCGGCCTCGTTCGAGCTCCAAGATAAACAAGAAGGAAAGATCGTTTCGCTCGACTGAATCGACCGCATAGTCGTCGATGAAATCGCCGGTCGAGTAGAGGATGGCCTTGCCCTTGTAGAGTTCGATGCCTTGCGGTGTGTGGTTGGAATGACCCCAGTAGAGATCGGCTCCGAGATCGATGATCTGATAGGCGAGCGTCCGCATGGCCGCCGAGGGGGGACCCCAGTTGGGCCCGACGTGCGCGCTGACCATCACGAGATCGGCCTGACCGCGGACCTGGTTCAAGACCTGCGCCAGTCTCGACCGATAGGGTTCGACTAACCCCTTTGCATCGTAGGCAATGTGGTGCGTGCCCGGCTTCTTCTCCTCCGCTTCCCATTCTGACTCGTTGTCCGTGAGGGCGACGACTCCGAGCCGGCCTTGCGGTAAGTCCAGGATGGCAGGCGTGAGGGCCTCGGCTAGCGAGGCCCCCGCGCCCGCTCGCTTGATGCCGGCCTGGTCGAGCAGTGCAAGACACTCGACCAATGCATCCGCCCCATAATCCAACACGTGATTGTTGGCCAAGGTGACGCAGTCAATCTTGGCGGCGCGAAGAAAGTCAATCGCACGGGGATGGGCACGGAAATGAAAGGGTTTAGAATCGGGCTGCCACTCGCGTCCCCGGCCGCTGATCACACATTCCAGATTGATCAGCCGTCGATCCGCCTTGAGCATCAGCGGTAACACCTCGCTCCAGATCTTGTCCGGTCCGATCGACTGATTACGGATCACATACTGATCCACCACCCGCCCCAGCATGACATCCCCGGTCAGTGCGATCTGCATGGCAGGCCTATCCCCTCCGCCGGACGTGATGCACAGGCGCGGAATCAGGGTTTGCGCGTCGCGCCTGTCGCGCTAGGCATGCTCGTCGCGCGCTTGAGGGGCTGGCGGACTTTTTTAGCATCCTGCTAGCGCCCGAACCGTCCCATGAGCTGCGCCTCTGCCAGGACATGTCCCTTGCACGCGTCCAACACCTGAGCCTTGGTCGCACGGGGCTTCAGATTCAACGTGACATCCAACGCATAGAGCGTGAAGTAGTACCGATGGGGCTTGCCCGGCGGAGGACAGGGCCCTCCGTAGCCGATGCGCTTGAAGTCATTGAGGCCTTGCAGGGCCCCGTCTGGCAATTGATCTTTGGCAGGAACACTCTCTGAAAGTCCGCGGAGGTCCAACGGCACATTGTAGAGGACCCAATGCACCCACGTGCCGACCGGCGCATCGGGATCGTCTGCAATCATGACGAAACTTTTCGTCGCGGCCGGTGGCACACCCCAATGGAGCGGCGGCGAGACATTCTCCCCTTCACAGGTATACCGGCGTGGGATGGAATCGCCGGTCTTGAATGCCGAACTTGTGAGTTCAAAAGCCATTGGTTTGTTAACCCGTATTATTCATGACGGTTCGTCGCGAAATCGCTGAGCCGCATTGCGAGACCGGCGCGCAGAGCCGTGAGGCCCCGATGCGTACTCGTGCAGTACGGTGAGGGTCCGAGGGGCGAGCCCGCCGGCCGAAGGTTGTCGTAGCAGCGGATCGGCGATTGCAGCAGAAGTGTTCATGAATAATACGGGTTAACAAACCAATGGCTTTTGAACTCACAAGTTCGGCATTCAAGACCGGCGATTCCATCCCACGCCGGTATACCTGTGAAGGGGAGAATGTCTCGCCGCCGCTCCATTGGGGTGTGCCACCGGCCGCGACGAAAAGTTTCGTCATGATTGCAGACGATCCCGATGCGCCGGTCGGCACGTGGGTGCATTGGGTCCTCTACAATGTGCCGTTGGACCTCCGCGGACTTTCAGAGAGTGTTCCTGCCAAAGATCAATTGCCAGACGGGGCCCTGCAAGGCCTCAATGACTTCAAGCGCATCGGCTACGGAGGGCCCTGTCCTCCGCCGGGCAAGCCCCATCGGTACTACTTCACGCTCTATGCGTTGGATGTCACGTTGAATCTGAAGCCCCGTGCGACCAAGGCTCAGGTGTTGGACGCGTGCAAGGGACATGTCCTGGCAGAGGCGCAGCTCATGGGACGGTTCGGGCGCTAGCAGGATACTAAAAAAGTCCGCCAGCCAGTCTTGTTCATTTGGTCTATTCGGTCTATCTGGTTCATCTGGTTAGTTTCGTTCATCCAAATACACCAGACAGACCAAATAGACCAGACAGACCAGACAGACAGGGCTTGTCTCAAAGGTGCGGGCTAGAACCTGTGCATCACGTCCGGCGGAGGGGATAGGCCTGCCATGCAGATCGCACTGACCGGGGATGTCATGCTGGGGCGGGTGGTGGATCAGTATGTGATCCGTAATCAGTCGATCGGACCGGACAAGATCTGGAGCGAGGTGTTACCGCTGATGCTCAAGGCGGATCGACGGCTGATCAATCTGGAATGTGTGATCAGCGGCCGGGGACGCGAGTGGCAGCCCGATTCTAAACCCTTTCATTTCCGTGCCCATCCCCGTGCGATTGACTTTCTTCGCGCCGCCAAGATTGACTGCGTCACCTTGGCCAACAATCACGTGTTGGATTATGGGGCGGATGCATTGGTCGAGTGTCTTGCACTGCTCGACCAGGCCGGCATCAAGCGAGCGGGCGCGGGGGCCTCGCTAGCCGAGGCCCTCACGCCTGCCATCCTGGACTTACCGCAAGGCCGGCTCGGAGTCGTCGCCCTCACGGACAACGAGTCAGAATGGGAAGCGGAGGAGAAGAAGCCGGGCACGCACCACATTGCCTACGATGCAAAGGGGTTAGTCGAACCCTATCGGTCGAGACTGGCGCAGGTCTTGAACCAGGTCCGCGGTCAGGCCGATCTCGTGATGGTCAGCGCGCACGTCGGGCCCAACTGGGGTCCCCCCTCGGCGGCCATG
>SPAX01000115.1 GCA_005239475.1 Nitrospira sp.
CTCCTCGCCATTCTCGGTGCCGTGGCGCTCGCCTTTGTTACCGGTCTCGTTAATCCACAGGAAAAAGTAAACGGGCTCTGGCTGGTTGTGGCGGCGGCCTGCATCTATGTGCTGGCGTATCGCTTCTATGGGCGCTGGATTTCGCGGCGCGTGGTTGAACTGAACGACCAGCGTGTGACGCCGGCGATGCGGTTGAACGATGGCGTCAATTTCCACCCCACCAATAAATACGTGTTATTCGGCCATCACTTCGCGGCGATTGCCGGAGCGGGGCCATTGCTTGGGCCTGTGTTGGCGGCACAGTTCGGCTTTCTCCCCGGTTTTCTCTGGTTGGTGATTGGGGCTGTGCTGGGTGGTGCGGTGCAGGACTTCATCATTCTGGTTGCGTCGATGCGGCGAAATGGCCGCTCACTTCCTGAAATTGCGCGGGATGAACTCGGCCTTGTCACCGGCATCGCGACGACGGTGGCGGTGCTTTTCATCGTGGTGGTGGCGTTGGCTGGACTGGGCTTTGCCGTCGTGAACGCGCTCTATCTCAATGCCTGGGGCACCTTCACGATTGCGATGACGATTCCCATCGGCTTCATTATGGGTTTTTATCTTCAAAGGTTCCGGCCCGGTCAGGTGGCGGAAGTCTCCCTGCTCGGAGTGGTGCTGTTAGTCGCGGCTGTGATCTTCGGGCGGGTGGTCGCTCAGTCTTCGTTTGCCGGGTGGTTCGAGTTCGAGCGCACGACGCTGGTGTGGGTGCTGGCCGGCTATGGGTTTCTCGCGTCTGTCTTGCCGGGCTGGATGCTCCTGGTGCCGCGCGGCTATCTCTCCACCTTTATGAAGCTCGGCGTGGTGGCGTTGCTGGGGGTGGGCGTGGTGCTCATGGCGCCGACGATCGAGATGCCGCGCGTCACGATATTCGCCAGCGGAGGTGGGCCGGTTATTCCCGGCACGCTCTTTCCCTTTCTCTTTATCACCATTGCCTGCGGAGCTGTGTCGGGTTTTCACTCGCTGGTCTCTTCCGGGACCACGCCGAAGATGATCGAGCAGGAATCGCAGGCCACGGTCGGCTACGGGGCGATGTTATTGGAAAGTTTTGTCGGTGTGATGGCCTTGATTGCGGCCTCGGTCTTGATCCCCGGCGATTATTTAGCAATCAACACACTGCTTTCGCCTGACGCGTTGGCTGGGATGGGCTTTCCTGTCTCGAGGGTTCAGGAGCTCTCGCAACTCGTCGAGGCGGACGTGGCGGGCCGGCCTGGCGGGGCCGTGTCGCTTGCGGTCGGCATGGCGTCCATTTTTTCCGCGCTCCCTGGTATGGCCGGGTTGATGGCCTACTGGTATCAGTTTGCGTTGGTGTTCGAGGCGTTGTTTATTTTGACGACGATCGACACCGGCACGCGCGTGGGGCGCTATCTCATCCAGGAGATGGGAGGGCGCTTCTACCCTCCGTTGCGGCGGATGAATTGGTGGCCTGGTGTGGTGGTGAGCAGCGGGCTGATCGTGGGGGCCTGGGGTTATCTCATCGGCACCGGCAGCATCTCGACGCTCTGGCCGATGTTCGGCGCAGCGAATCAGTTGCTCGGCACCTTGGCCCTCTGTATCGGGACGACGGTGCTCATTAAGATGCGGAAGGCGCAATATCTGTGGATCACAGCGTTGCCGATGCTGTTTCTCGGCGCCGTCACGTTGATCGGGTCCTACGAGATGTTCGGCATGTTTGTGACCAAGGCCTCGTCCATCGCCGACAGCGGGCAGGCCTTTGCGTTGTATCTGGATGCGGGGCTGGTGGCGGTGGTGGCCTTGCTCGCGGTGATCGTCTTGGGCGATAGTATGATGCAATGGTACGGCTATGTGGTCTTGAAGCGGCCGTTCACCAGCAGCGAAGTGGTGGTGATGGCCGGTGGAGGCTCACCGGGAAGACTGCAGACGACGATTTGTCACGATGATGAGAGGCAGCGGTTGCAGTTGCCCGGTGGGGGCTGCTGTTGAGGGGGAGGGGATGGAGGCTGATGATCTTCTGTGCTCGCGCAACGCGCGGCCTCAGAAGGCCCTCGTTGGACGCGCGCAGTGGAAGATCAATCAGCCCCCATCCCTGGAGAGAACGAGCAAGCTTGGAAGGATCAATTAGATCGACGGTGCTCGTTCGATGCGCGCAGTAAAGGGCAGCCTCGGCCACTCCCTTTAGAGAGAAATAGAGAGTTGGAAGGATATCTTTCGACACGCGCAGTTGAGATCTACCCAGCCATCCCTTGGAATGTCGAAGAGAGTTTCCTGTAGGAAATATAATGGGTGACGTTAGGAGAGGAGGAGGTCGTGGCTGAGCAATTTTCGTTCGATGTGGTCTCGGAAGTGGATATGCAAGAGATGAAGAATGTTGTCGATCAGGCGACGAAGGAGATCAAACAGCGCTTCGACTTCAAAGACTCAAAGACGGAGATTACGTTGAAGGAGAAGGAAAAGGAGCTGGTCCTGGTCTCCGACGATGAGTATAAGCTCAACGCGGTGAACGATATTATCAAGACCAAGTGCGTGAAGCGCGGGGTCTCATTGAAGGCGTTCACCTATGGGACCGTGGAGCCGGCGCTGAGTGGGACGGTGCGTCAGGTGGCGAAGATTCAAAATGGTATCGCGGCGGACAAGGCGAAAGAGGTGACGAAGGCCATCAAGGAGTCCAAGCTGAAAGTGCAAGCGCAGATTCAGGGCGAGCAAGTGCGCGTGCTGAGCAAGAGCAAGGATGATCTCCAAGCGGCGATGGCGTTTCTCAAGAGCAAAGACTTTGGAATTGATCTGCAGTTCACCAACTACCGCTAGAACGGGATGCTGAAACAGGCCGCCAGCTTCGTTCTCGCGTCGTTCAGGGGCTCGACGTACGAGAACAGTACGCCTCGCCTCTTCACTCGCTGCGGCCTCGCTGGACGACCTTTTTGAGCATCCCGTAAGGCCCTGTCTTGTGCATGGCTAGAATTCTTATCCTCATTTTT
>SPAX01000116.1 GCA_005239475.1 Nitrospira sp.
TCCCTTCTCCGGCCCCTTGGGATTCTTGTCCGGCGCAGTCGCGTAGTACTTGGGGTCATACCAGTCGGCCACCCACTCGGCCACATTACCGGACATCTGAAAGAGACCGTACGGACTCACGGCATTGTCGTATTTGTCCACGGAAATGATTGGTGGATAAAGCAGCAACCGCTCAGGACGATCGCGCACCGGACCTGATAAACCGGTCCGACCGAAATTCGCACGCGACAGACCGGCCGGCTGATTTCCCCAGGGATATATCCGCCCATCCTCCCCGCGTGCCGCCTTCTCCCACTCGGCTTCGCTCGGAAGTCGTTTGCCCGCCCACGTACAGTAGGCAGCGGCATCGGCCCAGGACACGTGCATCACAGGATGATTGACCATGGTCTCCTGGAAATTTCCTCCGTCATACTGCCAGTCGATCAGCGGCGGCAGATCCTTGGCGAGAATGAACTTCAGAAATTGCACGGCGGTCACTTCGAACCTGTCGATCTCGTATGCGTCCAGATAGACCTTCCGCTGGGGGAACTCCGCCGGATAGGCGTTGCGATCTATCTTCCTGTCGCTCCCCATGATGAATGAACCACCCGGGACGAGAACCATCTCGTCGTGAGCCGGCAACTTCACCCGCTCTGCAGCGAGCTTCTTTCCTTCGGGAGTCCATTCCCGGACGACGTCGGCAACGTCCAATGCGTAAACCATTCCGCTCATTGCCATCAGTCCTGTTATTACAAAACCCGCGATGATTCCGAAAACTCTCACGTCACGTCCTCCTTGTTGCATTACATGCCCGGCCCTGTCTGCCCTGGTATCTCTTGTTTGTCGAAGTCTTCCAGCGGCTGAAAATTAACCGGCAGGTTGAAAAGATAGTCTGAGACCGACCGCAGCTTCACATGCTGGTACTCCACAATCCAACTTCCGTCTTTCCTCGCCAGCTTCATAGGAAAATGAATATCCGTGGCAACCCACTGATAATAGACTTCTACGTGCTCCCCTTGCTTCGTCGTGACTTCATACAGAATCGTCGGATGCCCCTCGCGCACCTCCGTGCCGATCTCCTGTCTTGACACTTCTCCATCCAGCTGTTCACTCACCCTGAGATCCTGCTCCGGACTATAGGGCATCGTTTTGAAGTGTTTCATCCGCGAGAGCAGCAGCCACACAACCTGCTTGTCCTTGCGCACGATACTCACGTTGACCGGCCCCATAGAATGGTGCTCGATGCGCCACATCGTATCGCGGTAATAGATGTTCGCTTTGTGCTCCTTGCCATCGAGCTTCGTGACTTGATCGGCCGTAAACTCCAATGCCCAGGCCGGCAGGCCGATGAGCAGCAGGCCACCAGCACAGCATAAGACGAGACAGATCTGACGCATCGCGGGAAATCCTACCATAGCCTCATACTCATTTTCTTCCGGTCGGTTGCGACAGGACAAGTACCCCGGATCCCGAATAGCGCCCGGCTTTCAATTCCTGCAGCGCACGGTTGGCATCGGCGAGAGGGAATGACAAAGTGTGAGGTTTGATCGGAATCGCAGCGGCCTCACGCAGGAGATCGAGGCCGTCCTGCCTCGTATTGGCCGTGACGCTTCGAATGACTCGCTCACCAAAAACCTCGCGGTCGTAGTCGAGCGAGGGGATCGGCGTCATATGAATACCGGCGAGGGCGAGCGTGCCGCCGCGTTCCAATGAACGCAAAGCCGGCGGGACCAATTCTCCAGCCGGCGCAAAGATAATCGAGCCGTGAAGTTTGTCCGGCGGCCTGTCGATCGCCCCGCCCACCCATGTGGCACCCAATTCACGTGCGAGACGTTGATGCTCTGGTTTCATCGAGCTGACATAGACCTGACAGCCCCAATGACGAGCAATCTGAATGGCAATATGAGCGGACGATCCAAATCCATAGAGACCGAGCCGTTGGCCCGGCCGGATTCCACTCAAGCGCAATGCCCGGTAGCCGATGATCCCGGCACAGAGGAGGGGGGCCGCTTCTTCATCACTGAAGATTGGTGGAATCGGATAGGCAAATGCTGCCGGGACGAGCGCATACTCCGCGTATCCACCATCGACCTGATAGCCGGTAAACCTGGCGCGCTCGCACAAGTTCTCGCGCCCGCTCGCGCAAAATTCGCAGTGGCCGCACGTGTGCTGCAGCCAGGCGATGCCGACTCGCTCGCCCACCGTCCGCTCACTCACGCCTGCGCCAACCTGACTCACGACCCCGACGGCTTGATGGCCAGGGATCAGCGGAAGCGTGGGGTTGGGCAACTCGCCTTCGATGACGTGAAGATCCGTCCGGCAGATCCCGCAGACGGCAATGCGAACCAAGACCTCTCCAGGCCCTGGCTCTGGTATTGGAAGCTCGCGAGGCTGGAGCGGGGCGGTTCCCACGTCCGCTGTGCGAGCCAGGACCATCGCCTTCATGATTGATTGCTCTCAGGGAGATGAGTCGACCACGAACAGGATACTGCAGAACCAGCAGACTGTTAAAACAGTCCATCCTCTTCGTGCGTGGTTTGTCTGGTTCATCTGGTCTATCTGGTTAGTCTGGTTCAACCAAACAAACGAGACAGACCAAATAAACCAAATAACGGGCTTCTTATGCTGGCGGCCTTTTTCAACAGCCTGCTAGGATTTCGCCTTGATACATTCAATATCAAGCCTGATCTGAACCTCGTCGCCGACGATCAATCCGCCGCTATCCAACGTCTTATTCCAGAACATACCGAAGTCTTTGCGATTGAGTTTTCCCTCCGCGCTGAAGCCGGCTCTGGTATTGCCCCAGGGGTCCTTCGTCGCCCCGTTATAGCGGCCCGACAGGGTAACCTCCTTGGTCACCCCGCGCAGCGTGAGGTCTCCT
>SPAX01000117.1 GCA_005239475.1 Nitrospira sp.
AAGCCGCGGTTCACCGGCCGATAGGCCCCGCTGATATCGCGTTTGACCTGTCCCCGGCCATCTGGCACCATCGGCCGGTATGATCGTCGAGGACAAGCTGAAGGGGCTGGGGCTGGTGGTGCCGAACCTCGAGGATCTGTACCGCGTCAATATCTCGGGCGCCAACTACATCTCGCACTTCCCCGTGCAGGGCATGCTCCATCTCTCCGGCACCGTGCCGATCAAGGACGGCAGGCTCTATCTCCCCGGCGTGTTGGGCGAGAACCTGACCATCGAGCAGGGTTACGAGGCCGCCCGCTATGCCGCGCTCACGACGCTGGCGGCCGTGAAATACGCGCTGGGGGACCTGGATCGCGTGCAGCAGATCGTCCACATGACGGGCTTCGTGAACTCGGCCCCGGGCTTCAATGACCAGCCCCGGGTGATCAATGGCGCGACCGACCTGCTCGTCGAGATCTACGGCGACCGCGGCAAGCCCACCCGCGCGGCCATCGGCTGCCGGGGGCTCGGCGGCAACGCCTCGGTCGAGATCATCGTGCAGCTGCTCTTCTCGGGAGCTGACGTGCGCCCGCCGCTGGCGCGGGATCACTTCGCCAAGTAAACCCCTCGAGGCGCCGAACGAAGATCCCTTTAGATGGAGCCCGACCCCCAAGCCATCGGCATCACCCCGTCGTAGAGCGTAGATAAGATAAACCCCTTCTCAGTCATGGCCCGCCGCGCCCGAGGGTCTTCCCCGGGGTCTGTCGTCGCACAGCTGTTCGACGGGGAAGATTACCGTAGTAGCCGCCTAGATGAGCGGCCGACCTAGGGACGGAAGAGCCAGGGCAAAACGGGAGTACACTGAGGCTGAACTTCGCTATCTAAAGTCTTGCTCCATGTCATTTCCCAGCGCGACCGAAATCTCTCCCAACACTGGGGAACTCGCTCAAAGCCCGGAAGGTCCTGAGGACGGCCGGAATGAATCTCCCTTTCGGCACCACCTCCGAGCTAGCCCATCTGAGACTCTGTTCTCAGGATCATTCTGTTCGTGGCCAACGTGCACTTGCTGCACCGGAATGCTGAGGCGTCCTCTCGCGTGGCGGAGCTAGAGGCGATGGACGGCTCAGCCTGTTGAGCGCCGCCCAAACTAGTGGCGCCGACGCGTTCCGAAGAAGAGGGCGGTGGCACCCAGGCCAAGTAACAGAAGGGAAGCCGGCTCCGGGACGCCCCGGACGACAACGTTGTCCAGGAACGTGATGTCTGGAGTGGCACTGCTCCAGTACTCAGCTCTGATGCTGAACCAGTCCGCGCCGAGGAGAACTGCGTCGATCTGCGACTGTGTGGCAACGGTCTCGGTCACCCCATCGAAGAAGAACCAGCCTGCGGCCGTCGTGAAGTCGGCTTCGTATTCTGAATAAGTCGGGAATATGGGGACCGGGGGTGTTACGTACAGCCGGATGCGGTTGACGCCTGCCAGGATCGTGAGGTCGCTGCTCCTGAAGAATGTATCGCCAGAATGGTTGATCGTCGCGATGTCCCATGAAACCGACCCGCCCACGGCGGAGTGGAAGGCCGAATGAAACTTTGATGGACCCCGAAAATACGACGTCAGCCCGTCACTTGGGGCATCGTGACGAGCGGCGCCCCCAGGGTTCCCGGAGGCTGCGGCAAACGCGATGTTGCTCAAAGGGTTCCCAGCGGTAACAAGGAAAGTCGTCCACCCGTCAACGTCCGTGTCAAATGTGCTCTGAGCAAGAACACTGGCACCGGCCAGCCCGGGGCTGAGAACAAGCACCAGAGCGACCGTGAGGAGCGACCGAGCAAAGGCTCTCATCGAAAGACCCTCCTGTCATGAAAAGGCCAATTTTCCCGTATAAGCTGACTCTAAGCAATTCGGATACCGCCGGACACCGGCACGCGATATCACACGGTTGCGGTGTGTAGTCGCTTGGGGTGAGGTAATGGTGTCAATAATTCCGACACCTGTGCCGTGGAATTTGCGATATGGACCCAGTTCCGTTCCCTCGTTGCAGCCGAACCAGCGGCCCACCCCCGGTCGGCCGGGCCCTGGGAGCCTTTGCCATAGCTTCTATAACGCCCAGCCGGTGGCGCCCTTAGCAGAGACAGGAACTTGCATCCAGCCGCTAAGTTCAGGGAGAAGAAGTCGTAAAGTTTTTCGACGCTGCTTATGTATTGTGCCTTGCGGGTCGTGGCGCCGAAATCGCTGAACGCAGCGCGCACGGTGGTCAGAGCGTAAATTTTCGCAACTACTGAGCAAGAGCGTAGATAAACCAGATATGATGACTTCCGCGCAGAGAGGCTGACCTCCAGCTCAACGCGGGTGAACCTTGTAAGGCCAGAGCAGCCACGTGCTCTCCGCACAATTGCGAGCTTGGAGGTCAGCCATGGAGGTGTCTGGCGGCCCTTGGGAGCAATGCCCCGGGGCCCGCCACTTTTCTACAGGCCTGGGTTGTCTACAGGCCTGGGTTTGACCCATCCAGGCTGATCTGGCAGGATCTGCGTCATTCGAACTCCCTCAAGGAGGCGTGATCGCGATGCCAGGCACGGTAGGATTCATCGGGCTCGGGGCCATTGGCGGTCCCATGGCGTTGAACCTCGTCAAGCACGGCTTCTCGCTCGTGGCGCACGACATCGATCCGGCGAAAGCCGAGCTGTGGCGCACGCGCGGCGCCACGATGGTCGATTCCGCCGAGCGTGTAGCCGCCTCGGTCGAGCGCACGATCTGCATGGTGGAGACGACCGCGCAGGCCGAGGCCGTCATCGCGGGCGAGCACGGCATTGTTCGCAGCGCCCGGCCCGGACATATCGTGGCCTGCATGAGCACGATCGACCCGTTCGCGGCGCGCCGACTCGCCGACCAGCTCGCGCCACGAGGCATCGCCATGCTCGACGCGCCCGTGAGCGGCGGCACGGGGCGCGCAGCTTCGGGGGAGCTGTCGATCATCGTGGGCGGGGCGTTGGAGACGGTGGCCGCGTGCAAGGATCTCTTCGAGGCCATGGGGAAGAACGTCTTT
>SPAX01000118.1 GCA_005239475.1 Nitrospira sp.
GAGCGCCTTTTCCTTGATGATTCGAAAATGCGATTCCAGATCTCGCCGCATCGCCACGGCGAGCAGCCAATCAGGCATATTCGAATCAATCTCGACGAGCAGTTCAAACTCGGCTTTCGTATGAGCCCCACCATCAACGGGGATGAGTTTCCAGAACCGGCGGTACTGCTTGAAGTCGCCCCCCTTCAATTCCGTCAACAACCCGCCGGTCGGAACGGTTCTCGTCTCACTCAAGAGGCGCCGCTCTCCTGGGAGCAGGGCATGGTCAATTCGAATATCCGTGAACGCCTTGCCGTCTTCCTCCCGTACTTCCGCCATCCGCAACCGTACATCGAAGAGCTCAGGCCAATGTGCATAGTCGGTCAGTAATCGGTGAATGATCGCCGGTTCCACCGGAAAAAGAATCGTGGCTGTCGCCCGCACTCCGCCGGTGGGCTCCGCACGAACATCCAGCACGACCGGTTCAGCCGCACGGCTCCACCCGGACCAGCCGAGTACTAGGCAGCCCATGACAATCATCGCACGCCACAACATGGCGCAAGTATATAGGCCCGCTGAGAGCCACGCGAGCACTAACAGGATGCTGAAAAACTATTTTTGCAGGCTAACGCTTCGACGGTCCGTACGTGTGGGACAAAAAGAGAGCGATCTTGCAGGATGCTCAAAAAGGCCAGACTTCTCACCCACCCAACCCTGGCGCGCCAAGACGCGCCCTTCCGCGGGCAAGGCCGCAACAGTTTATTACTCGCTTTCAAAAGGGTGGCCTGGATTGGTCTCAAACCACGCGCATCGAGGGAGCACATTCTGATCGTGCGCACTCTGCGAGCGAAAGGGACCATCCAGGCTACCCTCTCCACCCTTTTTCAGCATCTTGCTAAACATCTCTGTGCTACGATGCGGCATAATGAAGCCCTGGCCCTTCCTGTTACTCATGCTCATCGGCCTGTGGAGCCTTTTAGAAGTGGCTCACGCGCAACCCATGGACGATTCACACGCCACGACAGAACAGTCTTGTAGTTTCGGCATGGTGAAGGGAGAGGCCTCGCAGGGCTGTCACGTCCCCTTCCCCACAGGCTGCCTCGTGGCCACTATCCCAGGGACCGACAAGCCCTGGACGACCGTCTCCAAGGGCGGAAAAACATTCTGCCGATTTGACGATACAGCCACAGACTGGAAAACCAAGATCACCGGCTCCTGTGGCCGGTGCAAATCCGACCATTGTTCGGCCCAGTTTAGCGTCCGCTTCGACTGCTCCCAACAATTGAATTAGCTATGTCTCTCGCTGAGACGATCAAAGCGGAAGCTCGAGCCCTGGGTTTCGACGCCGTCGGCATCAGCCGAGTCGCCGATACCAGTCAGCCGTCAGCTGGCCCCCCTACCCCCTTATCCCCTTATCCCGCTACCCCCCAACCCCCCGACCCCGGTACCCCATTATCCCATCACTTGTTCAGCCGTCTCTCAGAATGGCTCCAGCGAGGCTACCACGGCACAATGGCCTGGATGACTCGCGACCCGTCTCGTCGAAGCGATCCGCAACAGGTATTACCAGGATGCCGATCCATGGTGTCGGTCGGGATGAACTACTACACGGACAATCGCGCGAACGAGCAGCCTGGAATGGGACGTATTGCCCGTTACGCCTGGGGGAAGGATTACCATACGGTGATGAGCCAGCGACTCTCGCAACTTGAAGCGAAGATCGCAACTCTAGCGCCAGAAGTGACCACCAGATCCTACGTCGATACCGGCCCAATCATGGAAAAGGCCTGGGCGCAGCAGGCCGGCCTTGGCTGGATTGGAAAACATTCCAATCTTGTATCGGCCGAATGTGGCTCCTGGCTCTTGCTCGGGGAGATCCTGACGACCCTAGATCTGAACGAGGATGAACCGGCCACAGATCTGTGCGGAAGCTGTACCCTCTGTATCCAAGCTTGCCCGACCGGCGCCATCGTCGAACCCTACCTCGTCGATGCCCGACTCTGTATCTCCTATCTGACCATCGAACTTCGCGGCGGCCGTGAGGTCGTCTCCGACGAGCTTGCCTCTCAGATGGGCAATCGCATCTTCGGCTGCGACGATTGCCTGGACGTCTGCCCCTTCAACCTACGGGCAGACGCGACGAGTGAACCAGCCGTTGCCCCCACCCTCTTGACCCTCGCACCCAACCTCCAGGCTCTGGCTCAGATCAGCGAGGAGAATTTTGCGAGCTCGTTCAAGGAGAGTCCCCTCAAACGAGCCAAACGGAGCGGTCTCCTTCGCAACGTGGGGATTGCACAGGAGAACCACAAGCGACAGACAGGGGGCCGGGCCTCATAGCCCCCCCTGTTTTCTTGGTGGGAAGAGGAGTAGGCTGTTTCGAGTCCTTGGCGGTTCGCGGGAGGCCTGAACAAGGAACACTCCTATGCATCCTCCAATCTTGCTGCTCATCTCGACCGATCCGCACGCCGGACCGTTGCTCGAACAAGCCCTCGACAACCGCCGCGCCACGATCCTCGCTGCTTCCACGACCGAAGAGGCTCTGCGCATCCTGAAAGACCAAGCTGACCTCGCACTCGTGGTATGTGACGAAAGCCAGGGACGAATTGCGAGCCAAGTGGTTCTGGCTCAGGCTAGACGCATTGCTCAGAACCTCCCCGTGATCATCCTCGGAACAGACGGATCAGCAAAAGCCGCGGTCGAGGCATTACACCGTGGCGCCACCGACTATCTCGCACAACCGGTCACAACGAAGGATCTCCAAACCGCCATCAGCAAGACCCACGTCTTCGAAACCCTAGAGCCTCAACTACGGGCAGAGCGTTCCTCCGTATTCGATCAGATCGTCAGCCGGTCGCCTCAGATGGAACTGCTAAAACATCTGGCAGCCGAAGTCGCCCAAACCGATGCGACGACTGTCCTCATCACCGGCGAAAGCGGCACCGGGAAAGAACTCTTTGCCCATGGGATCCATGCTGCCAGCCCTCGCTCCAAAGGCCCCTTCGTGGCGCTCAATTGTGCCGGCATTCCCGAACATCTCCTTGAATCAGAATTGTTCGGATATCAGCGCGGCGCCTTTACCGATGCGAAGCAGAGCAAACCGGGACGATTCCAACTCGCGGATGGCGGCACATTCTTTCTCGACGAAATCGGTGAAATGAGTCCTTCCGCCCAGGCGAAGCTCTTACGTGTCTTGGAGAATCACCAGGTCGATCCGCTGGGGGACACACACAGCATCCACGTCGACATTCGCGTGGTCGCTGCCACAAACGAAGATTTGCCGGCTCAGATCAAATCCGGGCGATTCCGCCTCGACCTCTATTATCGACTGAACGTCTACCAACTGCGCATCCCGCCGCTCCGCGAACGACCCGAAGATATCGAGCCAATTCTGACATCGTTCTTGGAGGTTGCCCGCCGGGATCATGGCTGTCGCATCAAGGGCATCACCCAACCCGCGCTAGCCATCTTGCAAGGCCACGACTGGCCCGGCAATGTACGGGAGCTGCACAACGTGGTCGAAGGGCTTACCATTACCTGCAAAGATGAGATGATCCGACCGGACCACCTCCCTGCATCTGTGCAAAGCTCTGATTCGGCTGGATCGAACGGAGAGATCGAGAAAACATCGCTCCTGGCCTTCGGCCTCTCGGCTCAGGAGATGGAAAAGAAACTGTTAAGGGAAGCGCTGCAGCGCACAGGCGGCAATATTTCCGAAGCAAGCCGGCTCCTCAAGATCACCCGCAATACACTCCGGTATCGCATGGCGAAATACCACCTCTAGCAGGCTGTTGAAAAAGAAGTGACGGGTACCCTAGATAGTCCCTTTCGCTCGCAGAGTGCGCACGATCAGAATGTGCTCCCTCGATGCGCGCGGTGAGGGACCAATCCAGGCCACCCTTAGAAAGGCAAGTGGAAGAGGATCTCCTTCGACGCGCGCAATCGAGGATCGACCAGGCTACCACTTCTGAGGGCAAGTAAAAGGCTGCGGCTGCCTCGTTGGATGGCCTGTTCGAGCATCCTTACCTGAGCATGCAGACCTCAGAACGCGACTAACCGATATGAATGTCAGTTACAGCCCACGGTAAACCACAGGGCAGATTCTCGTCTGCCCCCGTGGGGCGCGCCTCCCTGGTGTCAAGTCAAGCAACGACCCCAACGCACAGGCAGACGGGGAAACTTACGCAACTAGTTTGGGAGAAGAAAAGGAGCCAGGTAGAGAAAGAGACAATTATTCTCGCGACG
>SPAX01000119.1 GCA_005239475.1 Nitrospira sp.
GCGGTCACATGAATAGGTGGTGTGATGCTTGTAGACAGCTGTGGGGTACGCAGGTGTCATTGTGCGGTTGGTGGCGGGATTACCCGTTTCCAGACATAAGTCCCGCCGTGTTCGCGAGGGGGAATATTCTTCTGGGTGCCGACCCTCGAATACCACCACACGCCCTTGGCCTGGGTCCCGTCCTCGGAGAGGAGGAGTTCAAATTCTCCCTCGCGATCGTTGCCCGGCTGCTGCCAGGTGCCTTGCCAGAGACGGTCGGCATACTTCGTAGTGACGAATCGTCCACCGTGCTGGGTATAGGGGCCGTTGCCGGTTTTGTCGAGTGTGGCCCTGTAGCGCTTGTCGTCCTCCACTTCGAGAATATCCCATTCCCCACTCAAGTCAGGGACGGAGGGTCGGCCGGTCGATGAAGCCACAGTGCGTGGCGCAGCATCGTTCAGTCGATCCTCGACTGGCATCGCGCCGCTGGCATTGCGGAGGGATTCATGCCAGGACAAGAGGATCCACTGGCCGTTTCGACGTTCAAGCACACCGGTTTCCCGTAACGGCAGGACGGCTCGCTGCTGGTCCGGTCCCTGACCGAGGATGCGCACATAGTCCAGCTCCATCGTGTACCACCCAATATCTCCCTTCGACCATACCTTGAGTTCGGAAATGGGAAGGTCGAGCGCCGCGACTTTCGCAAACTCCTCCTTGATATCTCGCTCGAGCTCAGGCCATCCCACGTATTTCCGGCCTCCGATGGTATAGCTGGTGATATCGGCATCGTGGGCCATGAGCCTGGACATGGCGGGCAAATCCTTCTCGGCATTGGCTCGCACGAGGGAACGGACTGTCGTTTCGAGTTCGGTGGTATCGGCGGTGACGCTCATGGCTGCGGGAACCCAGCAGACTCCTCCGATGACCATGTATACGATGAGACGAACCACTACGGACACACGCATGATGATGCTCCTGTCGGGTTCACAAGGGAAACGAGAGGAAAGACTGTCTGGCTGGAATCTGAGGCTACAGGGCCGATAGAGTCTTGTCAATGGTTAAACTGCTGTATGTAGATAGCACATCATCTGTCCGCTTTTTGTAGCACGTGATCTGTCCGGTTTAGGGTGCGCCCTCAAGGAGGGCCACTATGACACGGGCGAGAATCCTACAGGAGGTGAGACAGATGCGGTTTGAAGAACTCTATGCTCGGCGGCAGCAGCGGATCTTCACGATGGCGGAGGCCGCCGAGATGCTGGGGGTGACGGAGCGGACGTTTCGGCGGACGTTTCGCCGCTGGAGTGGCCGCTATGACGTGGAGGGGGCCGAGGGGTTGCAGGATCGGCGTCTCGGACGCCCATCGGGGCGGGCCGTGCCGGTCGATGAGGCGCTGCGTATGGTGACGCTGTATGAGACCCGGTACACCGGGTGGACCGTCAAACATTTCCACGAGCGCTGGCAACAGGAGCATGGCGGGACGCGGTCTTATAGCTGGACGAAGAAGACCCTCCAGGCCGCGGGACACGTGGCCCGGGCTCCCCGACGGGGGGCCCACCGCAAGAAGCGGCCACGCAAACCCTTGCCGGGGATGATGCTCCACCAAGATGGCTCCACCCATGAATGGGTCCCCGGTTGTCAGTGGGATCTGATCGTGACGTTAGATGATGCGACCAGCGAGCTCTATTCCGCCTTCTTCGTCGAGGAAGAAGGGACCTTGAGTAGCCTTCGCGGTCTGCAGGAGGTCATGGAGACGCAGGGGCTCTTCAGTTCCCTCTATACCGACCGAGGCTCCCACTACTGGCACACCGACGAGGCGGGGGGCCACGTGGACAAGAGCCGGCCGACGCAGGTGCATCGCGCCTTGCAGCAGTTGGGGGTGACGCTCATTCCCGCCTATTCGCCGGAGGCGCGGGGCCGGTCAGAGCGAGCCTTCCGGACCCTGCAGGATCGATTGCCCAACGAGCTGGCGCTGGCCGGCATCACGGAGATGGCAGCGGCCAATCGGTACCTGACCGAGCAGTTCCTCCCCCAGTATAACGACCGATTTATGGTACGGGCGACGGAACCGGGCACCGCCTTCATCCCATGGGTCGGTACGCCCCTCGCCGAGATTCTGTGTGTGCAAGAGGAGCGGGTCGTGGCCAAGGACAATACGGTGCGGTATCAAGGCACGATCCTGCAGATCCCGCAGGACCCCCACCGGTTCCATTATGTGAAGGCCACGGTGCGGGTCCACGCCTATCCGGATGGGACCTTGGCCGTGTTCCATGGTCCCCGGTGTCTGGCGCGGTATAGTGCCGAGGGCCATCTCCTTGGCCAACCCCGGCCGCAGCTCTCGTCAGGAGGCCGATGCCTGACTCGGCCTGCGACCCGATCGTCGATCGTAGACCAACGATGAGCGCTCGCTGATTCAGGAACAGATGAAATTTCGCGGCTGAGAAAACCGGACAGATCATGTGCTACATAAACCGGACAAGTTAACTTGCTATCTACATGGTTAAACTGCTGTAACGGCAGGCGGCATGTGTGCCACGACGATGACGGTCACATTATCTTCTCCCCCTCTGCTCAGTGCTTGCTCGATCAGGTCGTGGCAGGCTCGGTGGGGGTCGCCGTTTGCGCGGGAGAACACCGATGCGATGGCTGTGTCTTCCAACATTTTCGTGAGCCCGTCGCTGCACAATAGAATTAGGTCCTGCGGCGTCACCGGCGTCGAAGTCAGCTCCGGTTTCATATCAACGCCCATCCCCAGGCCTTTGGTCAAGATGTGCCGCTCAGGATGTGTGAGCGCCGTGGCCGCATCGATCAGGCCACGCTGCACAAATTTCTCGACGAGAGTGTGATCGCGCGTCAATTGCTTCAGTTGTCCTGCCCGATAAAGATAGGCGCGGCTATCTCCCAAGTGGGCGATATGGGCGACCGGCATCGATGCCGGCGTCATCACCAAGGCGACGACGGTCGTGCCCATCCCTTTCAAGAACGGTTTCGCCAAGATGACGTCATGGACTCGCTGATTGGCGTTTGTCACGAGGTCTGCCACGAATTCGGCGCCCGCATTCTGGTGCTCGCGGAGCCACGCCGCTCGTTCTCGCGCTCGTTCTGTGGCCGCGGCCACGGCGGTTTGGGCTGCGAGATCCCCTGCCGGGTGACCACTCATCCCATCTGCCACGATCCAGACACCGTAGTCATTCAGGAGGGCCAGCGCATCTTGGTTCGATGCGCGAACATGACCCGTCTCGGTTCGACCGACGCCGGTCCACTGCTGGGGCTGTGTCACGGAGCAACCTCGGCCGGCTCTTGACGACGGTTCGGCGGAAATCCTACAGAAGATGGGCCGAATCGCGCAACCATCTGGTCGTAAAGCAATGCTGCGAGCGGTTCGAGATTCTGGGTGTCGGCCGCGTTGTACCTCAACAACAGATCGCGTGCAGCCTCGTCTCCCGCGCACCACTGGTGCCACAGGCGAACGGCTTCCCATCCGTCGAGTCCCACCACATCGGTCTCGCGCTCAATCTGGAGTTCGTGCTCGATATGTTTCAGCCCCCCCTGCATGCCGAGCCTGCGCGCTGCGAAGCACAGATCGAAGTGCGGTTTCTTGAAATTCAACCGGGGGAACTTTGCTTGCAAGTAGGGAATGTCAAATCCGCTGCCGAAAAACGTAATGAAGAGGTCAGTCTGCTCCAGTTCCGCGTGCAATCGTTCCTCCGTTAACGTTTCCCCTCGGACCAGGCTCATCATGTGCCCGTTGCGATACAATCCGACCACCGTCACATGGCCCTCGCGCGCAGATAGTCCTGTCGTCTCGATGTCCAGATAGAGCGTACGATGCCGAAACGTCTCGAAGAGGCGCCAGTGCTCCCGACTTTTCAAGCAGGTGCCGAAGAAGTGCGCGTCACCTTCTTCCAGGCGCGATTGGGCGGTGACGAGTTCGCGGTCATACCACTCTTTTCTGGTCGAGGAAATGCCGGGCAGGGTCGGAGATCGGAGGAATGCGGCCCAATCGAGAATGCCTTCCTGCCAGAGACGGCGTTCGGAGCTTTGGCCGATACCTTTGAGAAGAACGAAGGATGATGCGAGCATGTGATCGCGGGATTGTAGCCTTGATTTCACCGAATAAACAAGCTAAAGTCCGCTGCCTGAGCGGGTTTTCATCTGATGGTCGCCGAGAGGCGACCGATTGGAACGCATGGCTGATCTCCCCAACAAAATTCGCATCACCGTCGGCTCTGTGCAGCTCGACGCGGAACTCAAGTCGACGAAGACGGCGCAGGAAGTCTATGCCGCGTTGCCGGTTGAAAGTCCGGTCAACACGTGGGGCGAAGAGTTCTATTGTAAACTGGCCGGGGTGAAGGACCATCGAGAGACGGCGACGAATCATGTCAAAGTCGGCGATGTGGCCTTCTGGGGGGCCGGGCAGGTCCTGGCCATTTTCTTCGGACGCACGCCGATGAGTATGGGGCAGGATCCGGTCCCGGCCGACCGTGTCAATGTGATCGGCCGCATTCTCGGGGATGCCTCGTTGCTGCGGCGTGTTATGGACGTGCCGACCATCAGGATAGAGCGGATCTAGCGATGCGACTGTCGAAAGAACGCATTCGCCACATCTCGGAGTCCCTCGCCACCAGGCTGCAGCAGGAGGGGCAGGTAGCGATCGTCGGGGATCGCAAATCGTTCATCGAACAGATCGATCATGCCATTATCGAGGAACTGTCGGTCGAAGACCGCCTGAACGCCGAAGTGCGGCAGCTGTTGAAAGCCTACGAGCAAGACATCGAGCGGGGACACGTGGACTTTCAGCGGATGTTCACAATGGTGAAGAGCAAGCTGGCGCGGGAGCGGGGCATTATTCTTTAAAATGGTGAAGGGTAAGGGGTGTGAGATAAATGGGCCGTCTAGTCGGGAACTCCTTACGCCTAACCCCTCACCCCTAACGAGTTCCGTATGTTGAGCGAAGACAAAATCAGCCACCTCTCCCACATCATTCTTCAGGCGGTCACGAAAAGCCCGCTGGTGACGGTACAGGCAGACGAGGGGCGGGTCCTGAAAGAGATCAAGCGGGTGCTCGCATTCGAGTTGGCACAAGAGGAAGAAATCGATCGAAAGGTCAAGGCGAAGTTGGCTTCCTACTCGCGTGGGATCGTCGAGGGCAGTGCGGAGTGGGACGTGCTCTACCGGAAAGCGTTCGAGGAAGAGACGCGGAAACATACGAAGGCGTGAGATGCTGATGGAACGTGGTGGCGCGATGAAATACCTGTCCCTGCTCGGAGTGATCCTCTTGCTCATCGGGTCAGTTGCCTGTTCCAAGATCAGGGCGAAGCCGTTGGTCCCGCTGGCGCTCGAGTCCGGAGTGCAGCCGCAAGCGGAAACTCTGACTGAACAGGGGACGCAGGCCTATCAAGCGAAGCAGTTCGACGAGGCGAAGAAATATTTTTCTCAAGCTGTGGCCGCGGCTCCTCAATCGGGGCCCGCGCACTATAACCATGCCTTGGCCTTGCATGCCGTGGGCGACGCGGAGCATGCGCGACAAGAGTTCATGGAAGCGGCCAACCTGGCTCCGGGCGACAAAGTGATCTGGGATTCGCCCGCGCTTAGTCCCTACGGCGACCCGCAGTCTCCTAAAAAAAATTACAAACCAACTATTCCCGGGACTCGGCCGGGCGTTGGCAGCGGGCCACGTTAAAATAGCAGGATGCTCAAAAAGTTCGTCCTCGTCGAACGTGAAACGTCCGAATACGGAAACGAACGACGTCTCACAAGATACGCTTCACGGGTTCGAGTACACCGCATGGGAAAAGGCGCGTCTCGGCGCGCCGGGGTCGGGCGGGTGAGAAGGGCGACTTTTTCAACATCCTGCTAAGCAACCGGAGAAAGAGGAGCTAAGATGGCAAAGGAACTCGAAGTCGGTGATAAGGCTCCTGCCCTGTCGCTTCCCGATCAATCGGGAGACCCTGTCAGCCTTAAAGACTTCATGGGCAAGCAGGTCGTTCTCTATTTTTACCCCAAAGATGATACGCCTGGCTGCACCACGGAATCGTGCGACTTTCGCGATGCCAGCGCACCGATCAAAAAAACGGGGGCCGTAATTCTGGGTGTGAGCCTGGACGGCAAAGAGTCTCACCAGAAGTTCATCAAGAAGTTCGACCTGCCCTTCACGCTGCTCAGCGATGAAGAGGCCGCCGTCTCGAAAGCCTACGGCTGTTATAAAGAGAAGAATATGTACGGCAGAAAGTATTGGGGCATCGAACGCAGTACCTTTGTGATCGATCAGGCCGGCAAGTTGAAAGCGATCTTCCGCAAGGTCAAGGTCACCAGCCACGTGAATGATGTGTTGGCAGTCCTTAAAGCCTAGCCTCCTCCTGGTGCCTAGGTCGCATTATTCATGAACAGTCTATTGCCATTGCGAGCTTTCTGGCGAGAGGCACGAGGCTAGAGGCGAATCCTTGCGGTC
>SPAX01000012.1 GCA_005239475.1 Nitrospira sp.
CGAATCCCCCCCGAGAACCGGTGTCTTCACCGTATGGGGCGGCCCCAACTTCTCCGTCACCTCGTCTTGCGTGAGTCGATCCACGCCCTTCTTGAAATAACCGTCGCGCCACGGACCTCCGCAGGCGAGCATCGCCCCTGCGAGGAGGAGCATCCCGACCGACAATACGAATTGACGCGCTCGTCTCATGACTTGGGCTGGTCCCTGAGCTCTTGTCCACGTTTCATGGAACAATAGAGCGCATAGCCTTGGGCCAACATGCCGGTGGCCAGTAAGCCCAACGCCGTCAGCAGCCACCGCCCTCCTGTGTCTTCCAGTCCATAGATCCCGATGACGAACCCGAGCGCAATCGCCACAATCCCCACGAATCGCGCGATCATCCCGTTCATGCGTAAGCTGATGAGAGCCTGCTCGTTGTGCATCGCCATAGGGGGTACGCTACACTGGATGGCGCAACCGATTCAACTGGCCGGCACAGCCCTGCACCAACTGTGAGAGGTTGACCGCCACGTGTCGGTCTTCCAGGTCAAACTCCTCTGCGTGATGCATCGCCACAACAAGAATCTGTTCCGCGTTTGCGTAATTGCCTTGGTGCAGGGCCTGCTGTCCTGCCGCCATCGCCGACTCCCACGTCTGTTGCCGGCAACCAGGCTATGACACGAGTGGGGAAAGCTGAGCGCGGTCCCACCGAGTCTCGTCATCATGCGCCCAACCGTTCGACTATGGACTCCGCTGGATAGGTCACGATTTCCGCAAGCGTGGGATGGTAGTGCGGCATGCGCAAGAGATCGGCCGCGGTCCCATGGAAATACATCACGGCGATCAGTTCGTGGATCAGTTCACCCGCCTCCGGGCCGACAATCTGCACGCCAAGGATTTCGCCTGTCTGCGGCGCGCAGAGGAGTTTCACGAAGCCGTGCGTCGCACCAAGACAGAGCGCCTTCCCATGATCGGAGAAAAGATAGGAGGCCGCGAGATAGAGCGTCCCCGCGGCCTTCGCGCGCGTTTCATTGAGTCCCAGCACCGCGACCTGCGGATCGGTAAAAACCACTTCCGTATCCAATCGATGATCCACTATCTTCGCCGGTTGATCTGCATGCGTCGCGTTGTACGCCGCAATCTCTCCCTGCTGGATAGCGAGATGCACAATGGGCGTGACATCATTCATGTCACCCACGGCAAAGATATGTGCTTGCGACGTACGCATGGCACCATCGACCACAATCCGCCCGCCGTCGAGCGTCATCTCTGCCAGATCAAGGTGAAGCCCTTCGATGTTGGGTTGTCTGCCTAGGGCCTGGAGAATCTCCTCCCCGACGAAGGACCGTTCACGCCCGTCTTTCATCACCCACACCGTCTTCCCTGTTGCGTCGTGGGTCACCCGCAGCAATTGCGAGCCCGTGACGACTTCGATGCCCTCGTCGATCAATGCGGCTTCCAGCGCGCGTCCAACATCCTCATCCATCCCGGAGAGGAGCGTACGTCCCCGTTGAAGAATCGTAACCCTCGTCCCAAGTCGAGCAAAAAACTGGCCGAGCTCAAGAGCGACAGCCCCACCACCCAGGACGATCAACGAGCCAGGCTGGGTACGAAGATCCAGAATCGTATCGCTCGTGAAATATCCGGCTTGGGCCAAGCCAGGGATCGGAACCTCCCTGGGTCTCGATCCGGTGGCCAGGATGAATGAGCCGGCCGACAAGACGGTGTCTCCGACGGTGACCTCGCGAGGCGACTGAAAAACCGCCTGCGATTGATAGAGCGTGAGCCGCGGGTCGCGAAGCTGCTGAATGCGATAGTCAGCAAACTCGCGGACTAGCCGATCCTTCCGATCCACGATCGCCGACAGATCGGCCCGGGCTGAAACCGGGGAGAGTCCGAACTCTTTCGCTCGCCTGAGAAGGGCTGCCACTTCGGCAGAACGCAGGATGGCCTTTGTCGGCATGCAGCCACGCAGAATACAGAGCCCCCCAAGCGGGCCCTGATCTACAATCGCCACGTCGGCACCGGCATCGCGCGCGGTCCGCGCCGCTGCATAGCCAGCCGACCCGCCGCCGATGACGACGACATCATGTGTCTTGCGCATCGTAACCTGGCCCTGTGATTCCATCGTCCGTTCCCGTTATAGTACGAAGACAGGAAGGGAAGGATACACGATGGTGCAGCCTGGTCGCTATCGGCACTATAAGGGCCACGAATATGAGGTGCTGGGGGTGGCTCGGCATTCGGAAACGGAAGAGGATTTCGTCGTCTATCGCGCACTCTACGGCGACCGCGGGCTGTGGATCAGACCAATGGCGATGTTCCTGGAGCCTGTAGTAGTTGAGGGTCTATCATACCCACGGTTCCAACGGCTCACGAACGAACCAACAGGCTAATCGACCTTCCCCCTCAGAGCGCCCGTTCGCGTTCCAGGCCCGAGGCATGGGCCACTTACAGCCCCCCCCTTTGGGGAACGAGGCGCTCCGTGGCTTATTCCCGCGCGCTTCCTTCCTGTGCAAGGGCTTACGAGGCCTTATCCCTCGAAAGTGTTTCCCCCCACTGTAGGGATAGGCAGCTTTCCGTTTCTGACTTAATCTTCACCATAACAATCGTAAGGAGACGAGGCGATGGGGTTCTTCCCTGGTGAGAACGATACTGTAGTGAAACGGTTTCAATGACGATCCTCAACGCCTTCTTCAGTACACCAATCGCCTTCGGGATCTCGGGCCTGGCGCTTTTCGTGATCGGCCTCCTGATCAAGCAGAATCGGGGCCGGAGGCTGATGTTGACACTCAGCCTCTTTCTCTATGCCCGGTATATGCTGTGGCGTCTGCTGTACACAATCCCCACCGATGACGTAGCTACCATGGCTCTCGGATCGGTCGTCTATCTGGCGGAGCTCTACGGGCTCTGCCAGTTCTGCTTCTTCACCTATCAGTCCTGGTCACCGACAGAACGGACACCAGCCCCCATTACCACCTATCCCACCGTGGATATCATGGTGACGGTCGTGGACGAACCGCTCTCGATCCTTCGTCAGACCTTGATCAGCTGTCTCGCGCAGGAGTATCCCCGCGACCGCTTTACGGTGTATGTCCTCGATGACGGACATCGCGCCGAAGCCCAGCAATTGGCCGCCTCGCTCGGCTGCGAATATCTCCGTCGCCCGGATCGACCTCGCCATGCGAAAGCCGGAAATTTGAACCATGCTCTCCATCTGAGTTACGGAGAGTTGGTCGCGATCCTCGACGTGGATCACATTCCAGCCCGAACATTTCTCAAGGACACCGTCGGGTTTTTCGACGATCCGAAGGTCGCAATCGTGCAAACGCCTCATCACTTCTACAATCTGGATATTTTCCAACGGAACCTGCGCGTCGGCGAAGAGGTGAAGAACGAACAGGCGCTCTTCTTCCGCGGGCTGCAAGCCGGCCGTGATACCCACAACAGCGCCTTCTTCGCAGGCAGCGGCGGCCTTCTCCGCCGGCAGCCCCTGATGGAGATCGGAGGATTCCAGACCCAGACCATCACCGAAGACATTCATACCAGCATGAATCTGCATGCCAGGGGCTACCGCTCCTGCTACCTCAATAAGGTGCTATCGGCGGGCCTGATGCCGGAGACCTTTGACGGGTACTTGAAGCAGCGAAAACGCTGGGCCATGGGATGCATTCAGGTCTTGCTGCGGGATAATCCGTTGACCAAGCGCGGACTGACCCTGGCTCAGCGGATCGACTACTTCGGGTCGATCTTCTACTTCTTCTTCGGCCTCCCGCGGGTGATCTGTCTTGTCGCGCCGCTGGCGAGCTTACTCTTCTCGACGCCACCGTTGAAAGCCGACACACTCGCGCTGACGAACTACTTCTTCTCGTTCTATCTGGCTTCCGCGCTCGTGATGCGGCCGGTCAGCCGGGGATCGCGCAACCCCTTCTGGTCGGACGTCTATGAGGTCGCCATGTGTTTCGCCCTCAGTGTCGTCGCACTCAAGGCGCTGGCTGCACCACGCAAGGAACGGCCGTTCGAAGTAACACCGAAGGGACAACGGGTGAAGAAAAGTTTCGTGACAGAATTGTCCTTGGCCTGGCCGCATCTGGTGACGTTCGGTCTGCTCGTCATCGGCTTGACCTTGGGCGTCCAACATTGGTGGCAGGGCGTCGGTGAGCCAGGATTGTCGATCAGCCTCTTTTGGGGAAGTGCCAACCTCCTCCTCCTCACCATCGCCCTGTTCATCGCCAGCGAGCAAGCACAGGAGCGACAGGGATTCCGACTCAAACGGGATTTTGCCGGCAGTCTGTTCGTGGACGGAGAAGGAGTCCCGGCGCGCGTCGTCGATGTGAGCGAGCAGGGAGCAGCGGTGACCGTGGATCAACCAATCTTTACGCTGCAGGAGTCCATCAAGTTCGCACTGACCTCACCGCAAGGCGTGCTGGTCACACTCACCGCCCGCATTATCCGACAGGAACCGAATCCATCAGGCGGAATTAGCGTGGGCCTCCAGTTCGATGAGCTGGACGAACGCACGCGGCAGGTCCTGGTCAATAAAATTTATGGAGACCCCGCCCCCTGGGAAGATACCTACCGTATCCAACCGGGGATCGGCAGCAGTCTCCGTTCACTCCTCCAGGCCCTGACCGTCCCATGGCATCCCCTCATCTGGAATCGACGGAGCATGATTCGCGTCACGGGAGGAACCATGTGCCAGATCATCACGCCGTCTTCAGTGTGGAGGGGCCAAGTGGAGAACATGTCCTACACGGGCGTCAGCGCCCTCTTTTCTGGGCCCCCACAAGACTCGCTGGTCGGCACCCTGTTGGAACTTCCCGGAGTCACGCTGAAAGTCAGTCCTGTGGCGATGGTCCAAAAACGGCAGGAGACACTCGTGCACTTCCAGGTTGTGAGTATCGAGTCCGGCGAGGTAGGGTGGCGTCGCTTGCACGCTGCACGCTGGCGCGAGGCA
Organism: Nitrospira sp.; assembly: GCA_005239475.1. Classification (GTDB taxonomy): domain Bacteria; phylum Nitrospirota; class Nitrospiria; order Nitrospirales; family Nitrospiraceae; genus Palsa-1315. Next base: position 4,937 of record SPAX01000012.1, read on the forward strand.
TAACCAGGAATCTGGCATACAATGGGATCTTCGCATCTTCACGAGGGAACTCCTGTGGACGAAGACGGCCATGTTCTTGTAGATCACACGCAAAGGCTTGACCCAGGATCTGTCCTATTCGGAACTGGCTGCCCTGTTTCCCAACTTCTCCCCTGGTCAATTCGGGGGCGCGATCCTGCAAGTGAAATTCGTCAGGCTGAAGGCCCTGCCCGTCAGCATTGAGCATCGAGGAGCGGATGCGCTGGTTCGGTTTCGTGAGGATACTATTGAGAGGGGAAGGAACGATGACGAGATTTATACTACTCCTACTGGCAGCATTCATCCTGGCCTGCCAGCCTCTTGTGAGCGAAGCAGGGGACGTCTTCACGGGATTTCAGATCGACAATAGGAGTCAGTACTTTGGCTATCTCGGCGTGCGGACCCCGATCTTGCGGGCTTCAGGAGGACCAGACTTCTTTGTTCAGGCCATGACTGCGGGGCTCGGATACAACTTTAAGACCAACGGACAAATCCTGGATGCCAATGTCCAGTTCATTGTCCCGTCGCTCGGCATTACCAAGACGCTCGGTGGCTGGGCGCTCTCCGCTCTCGCCGGGCCCCAACTGCGCCGAATCGAAGAACAGCGGCTGAACGCGAGTAGCACGACCACCTATCAGGCCGGCGTTTACGGCCAACTTGAAGCGTTCTACTGGCATGAGAAATGGAACCTCCTCGCCATCGGGTCGTACGCCGACCTCGATAATTTCTTTTGGAGCCGGCTGCGCGGGAAGGTTCTGGCCTTCAAGCCCGAGAAGAGCTGTTGCGCGACGTATGTCGGCTGGGACGTGACCGGAATGGGTAACGCCGATTTCCGGGCGGTCATGACAGGGCCTGTCGTCGAAGTTCAGGTCGAGAAAGTGTTTTTGCTCGCCAGGGGTGGGTACCAGAACAGCAATACTTTTCACAGCGGGACCTATGGGGGGTTCGAGATCTACTTCCCGTTCTAGCCGTCAGGTCAACCAGGTCCATTGCGAGAAGGTCGCGGCCTGCCCGACTCTCCGTCCCTCTGCATCCACGACATTCCAGATAAGGGCGTTCTCGACGAGAAAGCGGCGTCCGGTTGAAGCAATTCTTACACCTTGATAAGTGTCGAGATAGCCGCGTGTCTTGGCTTGCTCCAACATCCATTCGCGTTCAGCCCGATTCGTGGACTCCGCCGTCAGCCGCGACGGTGTCCGCGTCAGATCCTCCCAGGTCATTTCCCATAGCTCCAACGCGATCTGATTGCCGTAATTGAGGAGAGGATCCTCTTCCATCCCGTGGGAGACAACGACGAAGGGAGACTGGAAGAGCGCGTGGGCCTGATAGTCCGGATCGCCCGCTCGTTCAAGCAGTTCACGCCCGGTCCAGTGACGGAAACTGTTGAGGAGCAGTTGCGACCACTCCATGACGGCGGGATTGGTCCAAATCTGAGAAGTCACGGCACAATCCTCTGGTGGAGCCGCAAGGCAGGGGCCTCGTACCCACCGACCAGGCGGTGTACTACGTCCATTCAGTCAACGCAAGAATATGGTGAGCACTCTTGTACAATGTCTATGGCGGTACAGCTTGTAACTTACTGACTTTATTGCGGGAGAAACCAGACCATCTGAGTTGAGCCTACGCCGAAACTTATTGAAAAGACGCCACCCCCCACTACGGTATCTGAATGGATAAACCGCTCTGTTGCCTGTTTTGTCCATTCACCTGCGCGATTCATTCTGACCTCAAGCATCATATAGGCTCAGCTCGTTTCTTCGCTTGTAGTCTGAATAGTTGAAATCCTGGCGTTTACTCCACGTCGATCACACCATTCACCTGCGGCGTCCCATACTCTGCTGCACCCGTGAAGACCGTCAGATTCGGTAGCACGTGCGCCGTACCGCTATTGTGCGTATGACCGCAATACACGGTCAGCTGACACTGCGGTCTCGCCTCCATCGTCTCGCGCAACACCGCTCCCACTGCCTGACAGGCAAAGAACGGAAGCCACTCGTCGTTGCTCACGTGTCCCTGATACCAACAAGATTCTCGAAAGGGCGGGACATGGGTCAGCAGAATCACGTGCCGGTACCGGTTAAAGGCGAGGGGCAGTGTCTCGCGCAGGTAACTGGCCGATTCGTCCCCTAACCGCATGAGATGGTGCTGCAGCTCATGCGGAGTCAGGCCTGTCAGTTCCTTGATGAGCACATGGTCGTTCAGCTTGACGGGAGATGTCGCATAGTTCCCATAGCGACTGTCACCCCATCCATCGTGTCCGACCAACGCGGTAGATGGAGTCAAGGGAACGACGCCGGCCTCTGGAAGATAGGTCAAGAGAGGATGCGCGTGAGCGCATTCGCGAACAGCGGTGCGCACCGCTGTCATCGACCCATGGTAGAAGTCGTGGTTTCCCAGCACAAAATAGATGGGTTGGCTCAGGGCCTGGCCCATGGCCTCAAGATGAGTCAGCAGCAGAGGCGCGACGGAAATATCTCCGGTGAGGAAGACCGCGTCAGGGTTGTGTGAGGCGATGGTGGCAAAGAACTCATCGCATGCGTGTCGGCTCAAGAAATCCAAGTGAATATCAGTGAGCCAGGCTGCACGCATTGGTCTAGTCGTCCGGCAGACCGGCGATGGAGTCCCACGCAGGACCGGGTTCATCCTGCCGTTCTGTCATTTCCCTCGCCACGGCCTGTTTCGTCGCAGAATCATCAGCGGTTACCAGATTGGTATACAAGTCTTCGACGGCTTGTCTATCGCCCGGGCTCGACATGGCCATAGCGAGCAGTAAGATCTGCGAAGGCATGGGTGGGAATCGGCATGACTCCACAATTATGCCAGCTGTTCTCCTGTGAAACTAGCCACCTCATCCGAATCAGGCCAGCTGTTTCCTTCCTCGAGTCCCTGCAATTACGGAGTCACTTCCGCTACCCTTTCCTTCCAGTTCTTGGGTTAGCCCCAACAGATGAACTAGGAGGGACAATATGTTCAACGATCACCACCAGACAAAGACCGTTCAGCGCGAAGTCCTGTACGACCAGGTCTGGGCTCAGCCCATGACCAAGTTGGCCAAGGAATATGGGATCTCCGACGTCGCATTGGCCAAGATTTGCAAGAAACTGAATGTTCCCTGCCCATGGCGCGGCTACTGGCGGAGAAAGGAGACGGGAAAATCGGTGAAACCGCTTTCGCTGCCACCGAGCTCGGACCCGACCAAGCAGGTTGTGGCGATTCATCGAACAATTCGACCAGAGGCTGTCGTGCAGATGTCAGAGGATGCCTTGCAACGCATCAACACAGAGCAGACTGCTGAACAGAAAATCGAAGTACCCGACCGGCTCACAAGCCCACATCACTTGCTGAAAGCTCACTTGGAGGAATGGCGATCCCCTAAAGTGGACGACTACGGTGCCATTTGGTCTGGTGATATCAGGCAACTCAATATTCGTGTCAGCCCCAAGAGTCTCGCTAGAGCTTTGCGAATCATGGATACTCTCTTCAAAGCTCTGGAGGTCCGCGACCATCAGGTTGGGATTCAGGATGGGTATGAGCGGACCCTCGGTGTTCGGATCAATGGAGAGCCTATTCATTTTGGCCTCGAAGAAAAGTTTCAACGACTTGACCATCCCAGCCAGAAGAATCCGCGGCTTGAGTGGTGGCAGCGTCAACGCTATCAATACGCTCCGACTGGTTCTCTCAACCTGAAGATTATTGCCTGGGGTGTTGAGGGGATACAGAAGAACTGGAGCGATGGAAAAACCTCCAAGATTGAAACCTGCCTGAATGATTTTGTGGTGGGGCTTATCAGGGTAGCTGAAGTGGAAAAAGCCCGCCGGCTAAAACGCGAGCAGGAGGAACGCCTCAGACACGAGGCTGAACAGCGACGTCAGGAGGAGGCACAAAAGCGGCAGGAGGAGTTGGCCAGACGACAGGCCCTAGAACAGGAGGCAGTCAATTGGGCAAAGGCTCAGCAGCTTCGGGCCTATCTCGCAGCGGTCAAGGACAGGCTACATGCCAAGCACGGCGAGATTCAGTCAGGAAGCCGAGCAGATCAATGGCTGACCTGGGCTCACCAGCATGCCGACCGGCTCGATCCGTTGATAAACGAGTGAAAATACACTCATTTCCTCTCCCAAGGCGGAGTGATTTCCCACCACGAAAAGCGTATCCTTCGGCGTCAACGACGGCGAGAAGGGGAGTGAGGGCTGCCAGTGAGCGACGAGCTAGACGTTCTACAATCNGTNACNGCGCAATTGGAAGGGGCCGGCATCTCGGACGGTGGAGTTATGAACGATACATCCNCTGAAATGGAGGANNGCTATCGNNCCATGATCATGGAACGCTCCGGCGAAGACCGGATCAAGATGGGCTGTTCAATGTTCGATGCAGCGAAGGCGTTGATGCGGGCTGGCATTTTGGATCGAAACCCGCATGCATCGCCAGCCGAAATTCGCCAAGCCCTGTTCATACAATTCTACGGGCACGAATTCGATGCCGATAGCCGGGAGAAGATTCTCGCTGCCATTGAGTCCGCAAGTCATCCCGTCACCAAGTAGCCGCTCTTCGCCTCGCCTCGCCCGCCGTCGCGCGTTTCCCGCCAGTCGCGCTCTTCTCGCCCTCTGCCCCACAGATCAGATAGCCCAGCCTTGTGGCCCCTCCCCGCGCACCATCCGATCGTCATACGCCCTCAGCTATACGCTCCTGGCTCTCAGGCCATCTGCTCTTTACTGCAGCGGTTGACGCACTAACCCCATCATAATGCTTCCATTTATGCCTTTCGTCCGTTGATTTTACCTGGTGAACAAGGTATCTCTTTGCGGCCTCGTGGTGGATTGAGCATAGCGGAGAGAAAACATGAGCGCGCTGGTACCTCGCGAACGAATTGAACAGACAATCCTCCTGATCCGTGGTCATCGAGTCATGCTGAGCACAGTCCTTGCCGATCTCTATGCAGTTGAGCCTCGCGTGCTTATCCAGGCCGTGAAACGCAACAGGGACCGATTTCCAACCGACTTCATGTTTCAACTGACGGAGCAGGAATTCGACCACTTGAAATCACAGATTGTGATTTCAAGTTGGGGCGGTCTCCGAAGAGCCTATCCCTATGCCTTTACCGAACAGGGTGTCGCGATGCTGTCAAGTGTCTTTCGGAATGAACGTGCCAGAGCCCCGATTGGGCATGGCACAATGCCTCATTGGTACAGAAGCACCCGCTCTGACATTCATTGCTCTGAAAGGCTGGCCTATGGCGGGTAAAGAAGTCATGCCAATTGATAGCGTGATTGTGTCGATCCGCGGCCATCGGGTTATTCCGGCCTCCGATCTTGCCAGGATCTACGGGGTGGAAACTCGCACACTCAACCAGGCGGTGAAACGAAACCAGGAGAAATTTCCCAGCGATTTCATGTTCCAAATGACTCGGATCGAGGCCGAGACGTTGATCCGTTCAAGATCACAAACTGTGATCTTGAAGCGGGGCCAGAATGTCAAGTACCTGCCCTACGTCTTTACTGAGCATGGGGCCATCATGGCCGCCAACGTGTTGAACAGCCCGCACGCAATCAACATGAGTGTCTTCGTGGTCCGTGCCTTTGTGCGGTTGAGGCACACAATCATCACGCATAAAGAGTTGGCAGCCAAGCTGAGGGAGCTGGAGCGGAAAGTGGTAAGCCACGACGGACACATTAAGTCCCTCTTCGACGCCATCCGCCAACTGATGGAGCCACCTGCGACCAAATCCCGGCGCATCGGATTCAAGTCCTGAGGGGAGCCTCTCAGATCTCGTCTCTCTTGTCTATTTAGTTTCTCTGGTCTGTCTGGTTCCTCTGGTTGGTTCCGATCGGCCAGCAAGACAGACCCAATGGACCAAATAAATGAGATTGACCAGACCAACCAGACAGACGAGATAAACCCACTCGTCAGTGGAACGATTGCTTGTGCGGTGGTTGACGCCATGTCAGATATGACATATGATCCTGTGAGTCAAGGGATCGTCGTGTGAGGATGGGCAGGAGGGACAGACCACTCGTCTGGCTTCGGGGCGAGGTCAAGACGCCGCCTTTTTCACAAGCCGCGCGACTCGAAGCGGGATACTTGCTGAGGTTGTTGCAGCAAGGCGAATCGCTGGGGCTTCCACACTCACGGCCCATGCCGGTCATTGGACCACGGTGCCACGAGTTGCGGATCAACGATGAAGCCCGTACGTTTCGCATCATCTACAGGACAGATACGGATGCCGTTGTAATGCTCAACGTGTTTCAGAAGAAGACCCAGCAAACGCCACAATCGGTTATCGCAGTCTGCAAGCGCAGGCTGCGTGAATACGACAGAATCGATGAGGCAGGGGAGTAGCCATGAGAAAAAGTAAACGCGCCAGATTAGAAGCGGCCGGATGGGCTGTCGGGTCAGTGAAGGAATTTCTCAGGTTGTCGGAAGCGGATGCGATCCTCATTGAAATGAAGCTGGCGCTCAGCCGCAGTCTCCGGGACCGTCGAAAGAAACAGGGCCTGTCACAAGTCCAGCTCGCCGAACGACTCCAATCCAGCCAATCCCGCGTAGCTAAGATGGAAGCAGGCGATCCGTCGGTGTCGATGGATCTCTTGGTCAGTTCCCTGTTGCTACTTGGAGCCAGTCCCGCCGATCTCGCCAACGCCATTCGAGGAGGGGAGAAGAAAACAGGTCCTCGCGCCGCCTAGGGCTCGCGCCCGTCTGTCTTGTGTATTTGGTTTCTCTGGTTTGTCTGGTTTTTTTGGTTCCTCTGGTGGGGTTTCTGATCCGGCCAACAAGACAAACCAAATAGACCAGATAGACGAGACCGACCTCCCGGCTCAGCCTCGGCGGATACCTCGCTCCTCCGGTCATGTTCGCGAAACCCAAAGGCATCCCTGCATAGGAGCGTGATTTCTCGCGGGCAAAGGGGTATTCTGCGGCGCAACCTTTTTCGGGGTTCTGATTTATGGCCAAGATTGAAGACCTGATCGCACAAATTCCTGACGAACGCCTACGCAAGGCCATGGTGGAAGAGATCAAGGCGCTGAAGAAAACGAAAAAGTTCGGTCTCGTCTTCGAGGAGCACCTACCGGAAACCGTGCGACTGCCTCGTCTTCCTGTGCACAAAGGGGAATTGGTATCTCTGAAACGTGAGTCAGGAAACCAACTGTGGCGCGTGAGGAGCATCGGTAAGGGCATTGCCACTTGTGACAAGGCGGTGGAGGGGTATCCTCTTCCAAATGATTCGAAGGATTTTGCAGTTACCGACTTAGTAGTGGTCCGGAGCTTTGGCGACCCCATCTATCCTGCTCTCGTCCCTGTTGACCGCGTGTCGCGAGGTGGGCCGGAGAAGCCTTGGCATGTGCTCATCAATGCCGATAATTTTCATGCCCTCCAACTCCTGCTCTACTGCTACGAAGGCAAGGTGGACGTCATCTACATCGACCCTCCCTACAACACCGGCGCGCGGGATTGGAAGTATAACAACGACTACGTGGACAAGACCGACACCTTCCGGCACTCCAAATGGCTCTCCATGATAAAGAAGCGCCTGCTGCTGGCGAAGCGGCTGTTGAAGCCGGATGGAGTTTTGATTGTGACGATAGACGAACACGAAGTTCACAATCTTGGGGTCCTCCTCCATCAGACTTTTCCGGCGTGCGCACAGCAGATGGTGACCATCGTCATCAATCAGAAAGGTGTTGCGCAGGGCTGTCTAGCGAGAGTGGAAGAGTATGCGATCTACGTGTTCAACCAAGCTGCTACTGTCCAAACCCACCACGATGACCTATTGTCTCCTCAACGCGATAAATCGGGAAAATTAGATATGCCGCGTTGGGAGCGTTTGCTTCGCGGTGGTAACAACTCTCGCCGTGAAGATCGCCCGGGCTTATTCTATCCAATTTACGTAGATCCGAAGACCAAAAGGATTATCAAGGTGGGTGAGGTTCATCCCTTGGAGAAAAAGCCCAACATGGAAGGAGCCGCTGAAGGGTTAGTTGCTTGGCCAATTCGAACAGATGGTTCGCTGGGTAATTGGCAGGCAAAGCCCTCGACGTTGCGTGAGCTTATCGCCCAGGGATTTGTCAAATTGGGCGGATTCGACAAGAACCGTCAGACATGGACTGTGCTGTATTTGAATCGCGGAACACGCACGCGAATTCTTAATGGGGAAATCAAGATACTCGGCAATGATAAACAGACCGGCGCTGTTGAGATTGCATACGCCAGCGCAGAAGCCAAACAAAGCAATATCAAGACGGTTTGGCACCGTAGTTCACACGATTCTGGAATCTACGGTTCCGGTATCTTGCGGTCCATCGTCGGTTCCGATGTTGAATTTTCATTTCCCAAGTCGCTGTATGCGGTCCGAGACGCATTGGGGTCAGTGTTGCGTGGTCGAAAAGACGGGATCATCCTAGACTTCTTCGCCGGGTCGGGAACCACACTTCATGCAACCTGCCTGCTTAACTCAGAAGACGGTGGCACCAGGCAATGTATCATCGTTACCAATAATGAAGTGTCAGAATCAAACGCCAAGCTTCTTCAAACAGAAGGGGTTTTCCCATCCGACGAACGATACGAAGCCAAAGGGATAGCGGAGGCAGTTGCGTGGCCCCGCTGCAAATACGCGATCAACGGAAAGCGCGACCGTGGTGCATCCCTTACTGGCACTTATATTGGAGGTAGGGAATTAGCGGCTGGCTTTGAAGAAAACATCGAATACTTCTGCCTCGACTTTCTTGATCCCGCCCAAGTTGCCCGCGGCGATGCCTTTCAAGCAATCCTGCCAATCCTCTGGATGATGTCGGGCTGTTCGGGTGAGCGGGAGGACTCGAAGGGATCTCAATCATGGTTTATCCCCAAGCACTCGCCGTTCGCCGTGCTCATTAAGGAAAAGGAGTTTCGCGCCTTCCGCAAAACGTGCGAGGAGCGAAAAGATATCGAGTGGGTATTTCTCGTCACGGATTCAGAGGAGAACTTCGCAACCATGCGGCGCACGCTGGGGCGAAAGTATGAGTGCATACAGCTCTACAAGAGTTATCTGGAGAACTTCCGACTGAACACCCAAGAAACGCTGATATAGCCATTGACGTTATGAAAATCGAATTAAAGCCATTTCAAGAGACAGCGACGCGGGATGTGCTCACCAAGTTGGGCAAGGCCCGGCAGAGTGTGTCGGATAGCGAATGCGAGGCCATCATCCTGAGCGCCCCCACTGGTTCCGGCAAAACGATTACGGTTGCAGCTGTAATCGATCAGACCTTCGGTGGCGGAGACGGCATCACAGCGCGACCGGACACCGTGTTCTTGTGGCTCTCCGACTCGCCAGAACTGAATCTGCAGAGCCAAAACAAGTTGCTCGCAGCCTGCGACTATCTCCCGTATCACCGCATGGTTACGATCAACAGCGAAAGTTTCGATGAAGAGCGTCTGAATCCCGGCCATGTTTACTTCATCAACACGCAGTTGCTCGGCAAGGACAAGCGCCTCACACAGGGCGGCGACAAACGGCAATATACCTTTTGGCAGACAGTGGCGAACACCGTGGCGCAGACACCGCAAGACTTCGTGTTGATTATTGATGAGGCGCATCGCGGTGCCTCCGCTAACGACCGGAACCGCACACCCATCATGCAGAAGTTCATCCTGGGTTCGGAGGCGGATGGTTTGCCGCCCGTGCCGCTTGTGCTTGGCATGAGTGCCACTCCGCAGCGGTTCACCGTGCTGCTCGGCAATACCGACCGAACGCAGCGCCCGGTAGTGATTACTCCGGAGGACGTACGCTCCAGTGGGCTGCTGAAGGACATGATCATTGTCCATAGTCCCACGAAGACAGCACCCGGCGATCTGACCTTGCTGGAACATGCGGCGGGACGATGGAAGCACTTCACGCAGTTGTGGGAAGAGTACTGCCAGAAAGAACACGAAAAGGAGATGGTGCGTCCTATTCTCGTGGTGCAAGTGGAGGACGGCAACGACACAACACTGACGCGTACAAATTTAGCGGATGTGGTGCGAGTTATTGAGCGGCAGAGCGGCCCGCTGACCGTGAACGAGATCGTCCACTGCTTTCAAGATCAGAACGAAATCCAGGTGGGCGAGCACATTATCAGGAAGCTAGAAGCCTCGCGCATTCAGGACAGCACAGAGGTCAAGGTGGTGCTCTTCAAGACTGCACTAACTACGGGATGGGACTGTCCCCGAGCCGAGGTGATGATGAGCTTCCGTCGTGCCCAAGACCCGACCAGCATCGCTCAGCTTGTTGGCCGCATGATCCGCACACCGCTGGCGCGGAGGATTAAAAGCAACGAGGTGCTGAATACAGTAGAGCTCTTCCTCCCGCACTATGATGCCAACGCATTGGAAGGGGTGCTGTCTCGTTTACGCAGTCCTGAGGCTGAGGAGGGCCTCTCCACCCGCGTCGAAACCTCAGTAGTCGAGTACCCACGAAATCCAGCGTTGTCCGATGTGTTCGAGTATTTGAATGAACTGCCAACGTACTCGGTCGAACGCGTGCAAAAAATGGGCGACGTAAAACGCGCACTGCGTCTGGCTTGGATGCTCGTGCACGATGGTGTGGATCAAGACGCCTACGATTTGATGCGCGATGCGCTGACCAAGAAACTCAAGGAATTTCGTGACTACTATGCTGAGAAAGATCCCGAATGGGGTAACGTAGTTCGCGATGGCGGCGAGATTGATGTCGATGTGACCATGGTGGCTATTGGCCAAATGAACGTCACAGATCGGAAAGGCATGCGGATGTCACTTTCCGAGGAAAACATCGATCAGCTTTTCGATGCCGCGGGCAGGATGTTGGCTGCGGGTGAAGGCCTTCATCGCACGTACTGGAAACGGTATCACAATCATGCGAAGCCGAATGAAACTAAGTTAGAGATCTTTGCCCTCATGCGCAAACCTGACACGACGGGGAAAATGGAGCAGTTGGCTCGCGAGCAATTCACCATCTTTTGGAAAAAGCACGAGTCTGACATTAAAAAGATCCCTGCCGCTGACAAGGCCCGATTCTACGCGCTCATTCAAGCAAGCGGTAAACCTTCGGCGCATGAGTTAGATTTGCCAGAACAAATTGTTGAGAAGAAGGACGGTGTCCCGAGGAAGAAACACCTCTACTGCGATGCACAGGGCGACTTCTATGCCGATCTCAACAGCTGGGAAGAAGCGCTGCTGGACGAAGCCATGAACGCAAAAGGATTTGTTGGCTGGCTCCGCAACCTTCCACGTCGAGACTGGGCACTTTGCATCCCCTATGAGTTGGCCGGGGCAAAGCCGTTTTACCCCGACTTCATCATCGTGCGTAAAAAAGGCCAGGAGTTCGAGGTGGACATCCTTGAGCCGCACGACGACAGCCGAGCGGACACTTGGGCGAAGGCCAAAGGCCTTGCAACCTTTGCAGATTCGCACGGCATGAATTTCGGGCGTCTGATTATCGCTCGAAAAAGAGGCGAACGCTTCCAGCTTGCTGACATGAACGACCCTCTTACCCGTAAGAAAGCAAGCAAGATGCAATCAAGTAGTGATTTGGAGAGCTTGTTTTCTTAACTTAGAAGATGAAGGTTGCGGGCCTTATCTGGAAGCAGTAAGAACTGACGCTATGAGAGACTTGATCTCACCGTTGAAACCAATCTCACCCGTGCCGACCACCTGCGGCAAGCTACACTCCGGAAGGCTTTTTTCTGGAAGCTCCTACTCAATGGAGCTCGCACATAACTATGCCTGAACAGTTACCCTCTCATTTCATTGATCTGGTTCAAGATGCACTACTGAAATCGTTTTGGAGGAAGAATGCCCTTCTAAACTTTCTCCGACGCCACAAGATTGCAGAAGGTTTTCTTGCCACTTGGCAAGAAACTGAAACCAAACGTGTGTTTGTGGGGCGGTTATTCCCGAAGCTAGAGTCGGACAACAAGGGTGCTCAGGTTATTAAACAGATGGCCGTGTCTCTCTCCGAGCAATTGAAGTTTCCAGATCTTGAGGGCTGGGAAGATACACAAACAAAGATTCAATCTGCCAAAGAGGCAATAGTGGCACTCCGTCGCTATTTGAATACGCAAGAGCAAAAGGCGGACGATGCCAAGACGCGGGAAGAGACTCAAAAGGCCGCTCAACAGAGAATGCAAGAGACGATTAAAAAGCGCCAAACTCTAGAGACCCTTTCTGAGAAATTAAAGGAGCTTTCGAAGCAGATCGGCACTGCCGATGCTGGCTATAGGTTTCAAGATTGGTTTTTCGATCTTGTCGACTTCTTTGAGATGACTCAACGGCGTCCATATGTCTCAGGCGGACGCCAGATTGATGGTTCTGTAACTGTTGAGGGCACGACTTACTTGATTGAATTGAAATTCACCAAAGAACAATCTGGCTCGCCTGACGTGGACACATTCTTGGCAAAAGTGAACGACAAGGCCGACAACACAATGGGGATCATGCTCTCAATGTCTGGTTATTCCTCAACGGCGATTGCTCAGGCGTCAGGACGGAAAACGCCTATCATTCTGCTTGACCACGGCCATGTCTACCTCGTGTTGAGCGGAAACTGGACGCTATCAGAAGTGGTGTCGCGCGTACGAAGACATGCTTCACAAACTGCGCGCGCGTTTCTCCCAGCATCAGAATTCGGAGCCTAGAATAGATGCCTCCCGTTCCTACTCCGATCCTTCGCTTCACTCACGTGGATAACCTCGATACGATTATTCGGAGAGGTGGGCTTCATGCGCCGAACCATGTGCCAGATGACGGATTAACGTATCGCTTCTGTCACAGCGTCGAAGTGCATGGTGCTCGTGCCGATGTATCTATTTCTGTGGGGCCTGGCGGGACCATTCACGACTACGTGCCGTTCTACTTCGGGTATTTGTCGCCAATGATGCTCAATCTGAAAACTGGTCGCGTCGATGGGTATAGCGAAGGACAGGAGCCATTGATTTATCTGGTTTCGTCTGTTCAAGCTGTTGAGGGCGCTGGTATCAAGTTTGTTTATTCGGATGGCCATGGTCTGGCCAGGATCACTGAATGGTTTGAGGATCTCAATCGGTTGGTTGCCGTGGACTGGACCATGGTGAACGAACGCTATTGGACTGATAATATCAATGACATGGATCGTCAGCGTAAGAAACAGGCCGAGTTTCTAGTCCATCAGTGCTGTCCATGGTCGTTGATTCAGGAAATTGTAGTGATCGACTCGACAATGCAACGACATGTGGAAACGATCCAAGCGGCCTTCCATGCGGATCAGCGGAGGGTAGTCAGGATTGATCGGAATTGGTATTATTGGTGACTTCTCTACCTATGATTCGTAACGCCACAGGTAATCTTCTTCAAGCTGACGTCGAAGCCCTCGTCAATACTGTCAACTGCGACGGTTTCATGGGTAAGGGCATTGCTTTGCAATTTAAGCAGGCCTGGCCGGAGAATTTTGATGCCTACGCCAAGGCTTGTCGCGCTAAGGAAGTCCGTCCGGGACAGATGTATATCTGGGAAACCGGCCGAATGGTCAATCCTCGGTACATTATCAACTTCCCAACTAAACGACACTGGAGAGAAAAAGCTCTTATCGAGGATATCCGAAGCGGGCTGCGTGCGTTAGTAGCAGATGTGCAGCGGTTGGGTATCGGCTCCATTGCAATGCCACCGTTAGGTTGTGGGAATGGCGGTCTGGATTGGCGAGATGTACGACCCCTCATTGAATCCGCCTTCGCTGAACTGCCGAACATGCAAGTGCAATTATTCAGTCCGTTGGGAGCGCCTGAAGCTAAAACGATGCCCGTTAATACTCGAAGACCGGCTATGACAATCAGCCGCGCCTTGTTCGTCAAGGTCATGCACCAGTATGAAGCGCTGAATTACCGTCTCACACTTCTCGAAATCCAGAAACTCATGTATTTCCTTCAAGAAGCTGGTGAACCTCTAAAGTTACGATTCCAGGCGGGGCTCTATGGCCCTTATGCAGCTAATCTCAATAAGGTGCTTGAGCGAATTGAGGGGCATCTTATTCGTGGCTATGGCGACAGCCAGAAGCCTGATACTGAAATCGAGCTGCTTCCCGACGCTGTGGAAGAAGCTGATTTATACTTAAGCCAGCACCCGCTACCGATTGCGCGAGTCAATCGAGTGAGTAACCTCATCCAAGGTTTCGAGACTCCCTACGGTATGGAGCTCCTCTCTTCAGTGCATTGGGTCTGCACCCATAACAAGCCAAAAGCAACTACTCCAGAAACAGCTATAGAGTCAGTGCACAGGTGGAACGAGAGGAAACTGAAGATGTTCCGCCCCGAGCACATCCGTGTTGCCTATCAGCGCCTTCGCGAGCTTTCTTGGCTGGCCAAGTGAGTTCTTCCTTCAAATCATTCAAAAACTCTTGACCCTACTACAGCGCCCTGAAATAAAAGTGACCGGGAGTCTTTTCTCGCCGCAGTGAGGGAGAAATAAGGGTGCCAGGAATCGCCCAAGAAATCGTCGACGACCTCGAAGCAGCGCTGGAACAGTTCCGGCTGATTTCGAATGACCTTGGCAGTGACACTTCAGAGAAAGTGACCTGATGCGCGCTTCCTTCCCCCTGGCTGCACAGTACAAAGAGTGTTCAATAATTTCGTGATGAGATTATTTCGCTACGCCAAGAACCGTCATGACCAAGGAGGTCCCATGTTGATTGTGACGGCGGTAATTCTCTCAATGTTCTTGCTCACCGTGACCGGCTGCGTAGCCTCCAGCCCTCCTCCCGCCGCGAAGCAGGAGACGGGCAAGAAAGATTCCACCAAGAAACCCGCCAAACATGATGAGCGGAAGTCGATGAATGAGGAAAGCCAGGACGCCGTTCGTTAGGCCAGGACCCCCTGCCTTTTAAGGTCACAAATTGTGACCTTAAATCCGATTTTTCCCACTTTGCCCTAAAGGGAGCGGTCAGACTGTCCTTCACTGCGCGCATCGAACAACCTGCATCCATCTAATTGATCCTTCCAAGCTTGCTCGTTCTCTCTCCAGGGATGGGGGCTGATTGATCTTCCACTGCGCGCGTCCGACGAGGTGGTGGATATCTTCGCTGCGGCCGGGCTGAAGAAGCCGGACCTCTCGATTCTCTCCGACGAGTTCCTGGCGGAAGTGCGCGGGATGCCGCAGCGCAACCTAGCAGTCGAGTTGCTTCGCAAGCTCCTGGCTGGTGAGATCAAGGCCCGATCGAAGCGGAACGTCGTGCAAGCACGCTCCTTCGCGGACCTGCTGGAACAGGCGATAAAGAAGTACCAGAACCGAGCGATCGAGACCGCTCAGGTGATTGAAGAGTTGATCGGTCTGGCGAAGGATATGCGATCAGCCCATACGCGGGGTGAGACACTCGGCCTGACCGAAGACGAGTTAGCCTTCTACGACGCACTGGAGACAAACGACAGCGCCGTGAAGGTGCTGGGTGAGCCGACGCTGACCAAGATCGCTCGCGAGCTAGCGGAGATGGTAAAGAAGAACGTCACCATCGATTGGACGGTAAGAGAAAACGTGCGGGCGCAACTCCGTGTCCTGGTGAAGCGCATTTTGCGGAAATACGGCTACCCGCCTGACAAGCAGGAGCAGGCGACGAAAATCGTGCTGGAGCAGGCGGAGGTTTTATCGGAAATGTGGGCGGTAGGGTGACGGCAGAGCAATGTGTGATTGAGGGAGAACTTACATGATGTTGGAGTTGCCAACATCGAGAGAGGATATTGAGAAGCTGATTGCTTACAGGTGCCTGAGGACTAACCGATATGGTGGCGACTCCTACCTATAGCTTGATGCGTGATGAAACATTCACGACTCTATGTACAATGTGGAGCGCCACTTCAAGGGTCTGATCGGACATATGAGGCGCCTAGCGACCTCTGGTAGTAATGTGACCTTGAGTGGCTCAGTCACCGTACCTCAAAAACGACCAATGCCTAGTTCGGTCTAGGAGTAACACTAAGCCCCCTTCTGAAAGCGGGATGAAAACCAACGAAGGCATCGAAAGAGCTGAAACCCTGTAGTAGACCATAGGAGGACTCTGTATAATGTGGCCTCCTCTCGAATGAGCCCTTTCGAGCGAGACCGATCATTGAGGAGTTACCATGGCCGCTCAGACCCTCTTCGAAAAAATCTGGGAGTCCCACGTCGTCCGCGCAGAGCCGGACGGGACTACCCTGCTCTATATCGATCGTCAGCTGGTCCACGAAGTGACATCGCCGCAGGCGTTTGAAGGACTCAAGCTCTCGGGCCGCCGGCCTCGACGTCCTGGTGCCACGTTGGCGGTACCGGATCACAACGTCCCGACCACCGATCGGACCCTGGGCATCGCCGATCCCCTCAGTGCGAAGCAGATCCTGACGCTGGAGGAGAATTGCCGTGATTTCGGCATCACGCTCTTCGGCATGAACGATATCCGCCAAGGCGTGGTGCACATCATCGGACCGGAACAGGGCTTTACCCTGCCGGGGACAACCATCGTATGCGGCGATTCGCACACCTCGACGCATGGAGCGTTCGGCGCATTGGCCTTCGGCATCGGCACCAGCGAAGTGGAGCATGTGCTGGCCACCCAGTGCTTGGTGCAGAAACGACCCAAGACCATGGAGGTCCGTGTCGAGGGCATGCTCTCGGATCGTTGTTCGGCGAAGGATGTAATTCTAGCAATCATCGGAAAAATAGGCACAGCCGGTGGAACCGGCTACGTCATCGAGTACACGGGCTCGGCGATTCGCGCCCTCAGCATGGAAGGGCGCATGACGCTCTGCAACATGTCGATCGAGGGTGGCGCGCGAGCCGGGATGGTCGCACCGGACGAGAACACCATCGCCTATATCAAAGGACGTCCGTTGGCTCCGAAGGGAAAGCTGTTCGAGCAGGCCGTGCAAGCATGGCAGCAGCTCAAGACCGATGCGAACGCAACATACGATATGACCGTCACGATGCGGGCCGAGGACATCGCGCCGCAAGTCAGCTGGGGCACAAATCCCGGGATGGTGACCGGAGTCGATCAGCGAGTGCCGGACCCGCGTGCGATGACCGACGAGAACCAGCGCCAGGCCACTGTGCGGGCGTTGGAATACATGGGCCTCATCCCGAACATGCCCATGACCGATATCAAGATCGATACGGTATTCATCGGATCCTGTACCAATTCACGCATCGAAGACCTCCGCCTTGCAGCCAACTTGGTCAAGGGCAAGAGCGTCGCCACGGGAGTGCGGGCGATGGTGGTACCTGGCTCGGGCCTGGTGAAACAGCAGGCTGAACAGGAAGGGCTCGATCGCCTGTTCAAAGAGGCGGGATTCGAGTGGCGAGAAGCCGGGTGCAGTATGTGCCTGGCGATGAATGCCGACGTGCTTCAGCCCGGAGAGCGCTGCGCCTCGACCAGCAATCGAAATTTCGAAGGGCGCCAGGGGGCCGGCGGCCGCACACATCTCGTCTCTCCGGCGATGGCCGTCGCGGCTGCCGTCGAGGGACACTTCGTCGATATCCGAACCTGGGCGTGAACCGCGTGAGGCGTAAGGGGTTAGGCGTGAGGAGATTAACGAACAGATTGAAACAGCTCTCTCACGCCTTACGCCTCACGCTTCACGCCTAACGAGGAATTTAATGGAATCTTTTACGACGCTCACCGGATTGGTCGCGCCGTTGGACCGGGTCAATGTCGACACCGATCAAATCATCCCGAAACAATTTCTGAAGACGATCAAGCGGACCGGGCTCCGCGAAGGCTTGTTCTACGATTGGCGCAAGCAGAAGGACGGGACTCAGGACCCGGCGTTCTTTTTGAATCAAGCGCGCTTCCAGGGCGCGACGATTCTCCTGACACGCGATAACTTCGGGTGCGGATCGTCGCGTGAACATGCCCCCTGGGCGCTCCTCGACCAGGGCTTCCGTTGTGTCATCGCGTCGAGCTTCGCCGACATCTTCTACAACAACTGCTTCCAAAATGGCATGCTGCCCGTGGTGTTGAAAGCCGACGAGGTCCTGGCGATAATGAAAGACGTCCTTGCGACGCCCGGGTACCAACTGACGGTGGACCTCGGAAACCAAACGGTGACCACCCCGGACGGTACCAGCTTTCGCTTCGAGATCGACCCCTTCCGGAAAGACTGTTTGTATCGGGGTCTCGACGCCATTGGATTGACGTTGCAACACGAGGCAACCATCGCCGCCTACGAAACTCGACGGAAGGCCGAGGTTCCCTGGCTATTCGCCGATCTTCCATCGTGAACTGAAAAGATTCCCCCATGAAATGGCTGTGGTGGCCGAAATTCATGCTGACGTTGCTCCTGTTTCTGGGGGCAGCCTATCTCCTTGTCGCCTTCAACTACAGCTACTCCGACGGTAGTCGAGCCGGCTACATTCAGAAATTTTCCAAAAAGGGGTGGGTCTGCAAGACGCATGAAGGGGAGATGGCCATGACCACGGTGCCGGGTGTCGCCCCGGTATTGTGGGCCTTTTCAGTCTGGGATGATAAAGTGGCGTCACAACTCTCGCAGGCCATGGGAAAACGATTGGTCCTGCACTACAAAGAGTATCGCTACCTCCCCACGACTTGCTTCGGAGAGACCGCCTACTACGTTGATCGCTTCGAGGTCACTGAATAAGCTCCCGCCTCTCTCGACTTCAGCCCAACCCAGGATTATTCATGAATGCCGTCGCGAAAGCCCGTTCCTCGTGAAGCGTCTCTCGTATCTCGCATGGACGATCCAGGCATACTCAATAATCAAGCATCATTCTATTCACCGAAGCCTCAAGGCTGATCCACGTCCATGCCATCACGAACCCACCAGACTCGGACGCTGTGGGCCAAGCTGATGAAGGTTGTGCCGCCGCCCAAGCCGAAATGTACGCTCCACGAGCCCCTGGGATCCTCGTCTACCCTCGTCGCCGACCAAAAGACGGGCGACTGGACAACCAGAAACGGATGGCCAGACGGAAGAGCCAGGCCCGGGGGGGCTACGGAAGGATCCACAAGACTGGTCAGCTCTTGGAGAAACGGCAGCCGCCAGCCTTTCTGGCCTCCGACATTTTTTTCGAGGCAAGTGCGCCGGGCCATGTTCCACATAACGCTCGTCGTCTGCGGAGACTTTTCCCAGACCAGGCCGGTTTTTTTATCTAACACCGCGTCGTTGGTGAAGGCCTGTAGGATGACAAACCGCTGTGTTGCCAGCAGAGCTTTGTCTCGGTTCTGGGTAGCGCCCGGTAGATCTGACGGTACTCCTTGCGAGCCCGTTGGCGCGTCTCCACTGCCACAGCCTGCCACAAGCAACCCACCGAGCACCAGCGCGCCCAGCGTGACGGTGAGAAACCGTCGTGCCTTCATCACTCCCTCTTTGAGCCCGCATTATTCATGCGGCTCGTCGCGAAAATTCCCGAACCCGTGTTCCTCGTGAAGCGTATCTCGTATCTCGCAAGCGACGATACGGACACACTCTTTCCGTCCTGCGCTTCACGCTTCACAAACGACGCTTCACGTGCAAGAACAGCGGGTCGGCGTTTGCAGCAGAAACGCTCATGGATAATGCAGGCTAGATCCACTTCTTCCGTTTGAAAAATCCCAGCATGGCGATCGTGATCGCCACCATCAGCCCGAGTACCAGCGGATAGCCCCATACCCATTTTAGCTCCGGCATGTGCTCGAAATTCATCCCGTAGATACCGACGATGAAGGTCAGCGGCATGAAAATCGTCGTAATGATCGTCAGAACCTTTATCACGGCATTCAGCCGATAGCTGATGCTCGACAGATAGATATCGAGACTGGCTGAGACCATTTCGCGAAGGGTCTCGATGGTATCCACAATCTGAACCACGTGATCGTACACATCACGGAAGAATACCTTTGTCGATTCCTGTAAGAAGGGGCATTCCGATCGGGAGAGATGGTTCGTCGCTTCACGGAGTGGCCACACGGCCCGCCGCAGAAACAGCAACTGCCGCTTGAGGGAATGAATCTGGCGCAGCGTCTCCGGCTTAGGATCGCTGACCACCAGATCTTGCAGCACTTCGATCTTTTCGCCTAACACCTCCAACACAGCGAAGTATTGATCCACAATCGCGTCAACCAGTGCATAAAGCAGGTAATCGGCCCCTGATTGCCGCAGGCGTCCTTTCCCTCCACGAAGATGATCCCGCACCGGGGCGAAGACATCGGCCCCGTTTTCCTGGAAGGACAGCACAAAGTTTCGCCCGAGGACCAGACTCACCTGTTCGACGACGATATCCTGCCGGTCGGTGACCGAGAGCATCTTCATCACGAGGAACAAGCAGGTCTCATAGTCGTCGAGTTTCGGCCGCTGATCGGTGTTGGCAATGTCTTCGAGGAGAAGGGGATGGAGCTGGAACTGCTTCCCGAACGATTCCAGGATGTCCATCTTGTGGACGCCCCCGACATTCACCCAGGTAATGGACTCATCGATCGGTGGCGCAAGCACATCGAGCGGCAGGTCCTGGCGTTCGTCGCAGCGGAGACCGGCGTAGTTGAAAACCGTAATCGTGACCTTGTCCGTTTTTTTCTCGCCGATATGGACAAGGGTGCCTGGGGGGAGCCCTGTCTTTCTAGATCGTTTCTGGACCAGCTTCATCGGTAGTACCTCACAGGACCCCCCTGCTTGTACGCAGGTTCTCTGCGATGGTCAAGAGGACCGTCGCGCGGGGCGCCGAGTGCGGTCTTTCCGCTTTGCCGATCCAGCGAGACCTGCTACTCTTCCTGCTCCACTCTGCGAGGCATGTAATATGGAACGAGAATTGGCGGTGTTGGTCGAAGCGGTCCGAAAGGCCGGCGCGAAGGTGCGTGAATTGGTCAGGGATGGTTTCGAGGTGCAGACGAAGTCCGACCGTTCGCCGGTCACCACCGTGGACCACGAGGTTAACCGCATCCTGCATGAGATGCAGCGCCGGGAGTTTCCACGGGATGGATGGCTCTCAGAGGAGTCCCCCGACGATCCGGCTCGACTCACCCACGCGCGCGTCTGGATTGTGGACCCCATCGACGGCACAAAGGCCTTGGTGAATCGGCTGCCGGAGTTCTGCATTTCTGCCGCGTTGGTCGAACAGGGCGCACCGGTCGTCGCCGCGATCCTCAATCCCTCGACCGACGAACTCTTCACCGCGGTGCGCGGCGGCGGACTATTCTTGAACGGCGCACGCGTCACCCTCTCGTCCACGCATGACTTCAATCCCGTAATCATGGTCAGTGCGCGGGAATTCCGGAGCGACCGATGGTCGACGCTCGCCAAAACGACTCGGTGCCGCCCCATGTACTCCATCGCCAACGCACTGGCCCTGGTCGCCGCCGGTCGCGTCCAGGCCGTCTTCACCATCGAGCCGGAAAACGAATGGGATCTCGCGGCCGGAGTCCTGCTCATCGAAGAAAGCGGCGGCGCCATCAGCGACGAGGCCGGGATGCCCTTCGTCTTCAATCAGCCGACACCGAGGTTTCGTGGCGTCATCGCTGTGGCCGCCACAGCCGACAAGGACCTGCGTGCCAACCTCCAGACCCACGCCGGACATGTCCGCTCTCAACCAGAGAGAAGGCGAGCCGCTCCATGACCATCGCCCTATCGGTATCCGCGCGAGACTCGCGTGACGTGCGAGAAAAGCGGGACGGGTGGGCGGTCTGAAGGCTGAAGTGTTCGGAACTTCGAACCCCGACCTTCGGACTTCGGCCTTCGGATCGCGATTCCTTTGTGATATTCGTTGTGTACGACGAAAATACATCTATACTTGGCGTATCGTTGCGACAACAAGCCAACAGTGCCCTGGAACGGACATCGTGCTCCTTCCAGGACCCACGCAATAGGAACAATGCAGAAATCGGCCCACAAAACCATCGAACCACGTGCCTACGATCCCTTGATCCAGGAAGGCTTCATCCGCCAGGCGGATCTCGTGAAGGCTGTTCAGGAGTCCCTGCAGGGATTGACCGACTTGGAAGGCCTGCTGATCGAGAAGTACCGAATCCCGAAAGCGGCGCTCGGCAAAACACTGAGCACGTTCTTCGACTGCCCCTATATTCCGTACGACCAACGAACCCTGGCAGATCCCCAACTCCTCAATAATCTAAGTCACGATTACCTTCGTAGACACCACTGGCTCCCGCTGAAGCGACAGGGCGACATCCTGGATGTCCTGATCGACAACCCCCATGATCTCGATAGAGGTCATGACATCCGTCGTTCCTTCCCTGGCCTGACAATACGGTACGCCTTGGGCCTGCGGTGTGACATCGAGCGGTTCCTCAGCGCCACGATCGGAGAAACCGACAATGGGTCCATTGCGGACACGCTGGGCGAGCTGGTCAACGACGCGTACCAGGAGCAGTCTCTCGACGTCGACTCTGACAGCATTGACGAAAACGATTCCGCGATCGTACGGCTCGCGAATCAGATCATTGTCGAAGCGTACCGACACGAGGCGTCTGACATCCATATTGAACCGTACTCGGATCGCAAGGAAACAGCCATTCGTTTTCGCGTGGATGGTTCATGTTCCACCTATATGCGGATTCCCGCGATCTATCGTCGAGCGTTGGTGTCTCGTATCAAGATCATGTCCAATCTGGATATTTCCGAACGTCGGAAACCGCAGGACGGGAAGATCCGGTTCAAGCTGAACCAAGATAGGGAAATCGAACTGCGCGTGGCGACACTGCCGACCTCCGGCAACAATGAAGATATCGTCATGCGGTTGCTCACGGCGAAGGAGCCCCTCCCGCTCGATGCCATGGAGTTTGCTCCGGCCACACTCGCCACACTCCTGGACATCGTGGAGAAACCGCACGGCATCATTTTGTGCGTGGGCCCCACCGGATCCGGGAAAACGACGACCCTGCATGCCCTGCTGCACCATCTCAACACGGACGAACGGAAAATCTGGACGGCGGAAGACCCCATTGAGATCAGCCAGGAAGGCCTCCGGCAGGTGCAGGTCCATCCAAAAATCGGGTTTACCTTTGCCGCCGCCATGCGGTCGTTCTTACGAGCCGACCCGGATGTCATCATGATCGGTGAGATGCGGGACAAGGAAACGGCCGATGTCGCCATCGAGGCCTCGCTGACCGGCCACCTGGTCTTGAGCACATTGCACACGAATGGGGCGGTCGAGACTGTGGTCCGCCTCCTCGACCTGGGATGCGATTCCTTCAACTTCGCCGATGCCATGCATGGAGTGCTCGCGCAACGCCTCTGCAAGCGGATCTGCGTCAATTGTAAAGAGCCGTACCATCCAACGGAACAAGAGTACGGGAAACTGGTGCATGGGTACGGGAAACAGGCGTGGGAGACGCTCGACGTGGGCTATCGCGAGGACTTTCAACTCTATCGAGGGCGTGGGTGTGAAGCCTGCAACCAGACAGGCCTCAAAGGTCGGGTCGCCTTGCACGAACTCCTCAGCGGATCGGATGAACTGCGCAGCCTGATCCAAAACCGCGCCAAAACGGCGGAGATGCAGAGCCTGGCCTCGAAGGAAGGGATGATTACCCTCATGCAGGACGGAATTCTAAAAGTGCTCGCCGGCCTGACCACCTATGAACAAGTCCGGGCCGTCGCCATGAAATAGTCGCTCGAATCTCGTTGCGGGTGCCTGCGCTCAAGTCGTTGACTCCAGCATCTTGACGAACTTCTTCAGTCGCTCCCCCTCTTCAGGACGAATCTTCATAAACTCAACACCGAACCTCGTCGCGGAAGACCACCGGACCGCGGCCAGATCGATCTGGACCGGCTCCTCTCGCTCAAGGAGTTGCATCGTCAGCTGTAGATATACTGCAACGCCGGCGACGGTTTCAGAAGTGATGGCGCATCCCTCCGCAGACACATTTAAGATCGTGCCCTCGTGGGAAAGCTGGTCTCCCCTGAACGACACAGGCAGTTGCACCGCGAAACGGGAATGCTTACGTCCTTCCATAAGGCTCCCTGCCGATTATCGGCTATGGCGTGAAAAGCTTCTCACGGTGCCGGTGGAGTATCGCTGTGGCTCATAAGAGCGGTTTTCTTGCCGCAATGAAACATCCCGTCCTGTTGCGCGGGTGTATGGTCGGTTCCGATGCGGCTGTACCACCGGCGTCTCCCCTCTTCTGAACAATCTGGAGAGAACTCGACCGTAGATCCACCCTTTCGATCATTCTCCTTCTGAAACCACATGCCCTGCCAGGTATGACCGATGAGCGGTTACGCCTCGCATCGCCCGTCTTTCCAATCATAGTGATTGTTACCCTGCTCGTCGAGTGCCAGCCGAACGACGGAGCCGTCGACATATTCCCGTTCACCGACCAGGACATGGTGGTCACCGAGCTGAGAGGCCATCGATGGAGGAAGAAAATCCATGGAAACAGCCCGATGAACCGCCGGCTTGGCATACGCTGCTGCGAGCAAATCGCTTCTTCCTACTTACCATTTGGTGAACGGGCACACAAGCGATCGATCGAAATGGAGGTATGGCAGACGGCCTGAGGCCGGTTCCTAACCAAGTCGCGCAAGCCGCCGGCAGGCGTCGTCGATATCGGAATCGATTTTCGCATAGCTGAATCGAATGAACTGCCTCCCGTAGGCTCCGGAAAAGAAGGCTTCACCAGGCACCGCGGCCAAGCCGATCGTCTCGAGGAGAAACATCGCCCGCTCTTTTCCCGTGGTGCCGGGCAGGCGCGACGTGTCGGCCAATACATAGTAGGCGCCCTGCGGAATCGACGGCGTCAGGACGGCCTTAGCCAAGGCCTGGCAGAACCGATCGCGTTTCCGTTGATAGTCGCGCGCCAGGTCGCGGTAAAACAAGTCCGGAAGTTCCTGGATACCCACCGCCACCCCCGCCTGCAACGGCGTCGGGGCACAGACATAGAGCAGGTCGTTCATGGCGCCGATCGCCTGTGCCCACCGCGCTGCTGCGACACTGTAGCCGATGCGCCAACCGGTGATACTAAAGGTCTTGGAGTAACCGCCGATGGTAATCGTCCGATCGGCCATGCCCGGCAGGGTTGCGAGGCTCACATGTGTACGACCGTCATACAGAAAGTACTCGTAGATTTCGTCGGTGAACACGAACAAATCGTGTTGTTGTGCGATCGCGGCAATACTCTCCAGTTCTTGCCGGCTGAATACTTTCCCGGAGGGATTACCCGGCGAATTCACAATGATCGCCTTGGTTTGTGGCGTGACCGCGCGCTCGACATCGGCTACAGAAAATGTCCAATCGGGAGCCCGCATCTTCACCGTCACCGGAACCGCCTCAACCGCCAGCAGCGCGCTGATGTGATACTGATAGTAGGGCTCGAAGAGGATAACCTCGTCACCGGGATTGAGCAGAGCCAGGCAGGCACAATGAAATGACCCGGTGGCTCCCGCGCTGACCGTGACGTCCGTTTCTGGATCAGCCACGATGCCGTTGTACTGCGCAAGCTTCTTGGCGATCGCCTGCCGCAGTTCAGGCAATCCATCGAAGCGCGAGTAGACATTCTTCCCGCACTCCATCGCCTGCGCCGCGGCTCGCAGCACCACAGGAGGAACCGGCGTGTCGCAGACCCCTTGTGCCATGTTGAGGCCCTTCGCCTGGACACAGGCCTGGGTCATCGCTCGAATCTCCGAATGGGCCAATGCGGCCATTCGTTGGTTGATGTGCCGTGTCATCGTTGCACGCCTCCTTGATCGAAGAGTCTCTCTTGTCGCAGAGCGATTCCAGATTGGTCAAGCTTTCTTTCTACGCGACCGTGGAAGCGGTCGGTTCAGATACGATAGCGGGTTAAGACGTTTTTGTTACATGCTTGAGTGGTAAATACATGGTGAGAAGGCGACAGGGTGAGCGGTCGTTTGCCCCGCTGCAATCAATTCGCAGGAAATCCGGTTCTGGACACACCACTCACCAGATGCCAACCATTGTTA